>MERG01000450.1:10618-17800 GCA_001771985.1 Betaproteobacteria bacterium RIFCSPLOWO2_12_FULL_62_13
AGCTTTTCCTCTTCCTGCGTGAGGATGGGAAAGCTGTTGACGGCTTGGATATAGCTTTCCAGACTGCCGGCAACCGATGGAACCGCTAATGCGTAACTCCTCATTGACTTACCCCCTTTTGCGGCTAGTTTAGCACTCTCGGCATGAGAGTGCTAGCAGGGCAAAAAGTTCCTCCTGCACGCTGAGTTAAGGTTCCGTTATCAGGAAAAACATGCCTGAAAACAATGGCATAACTCTTGGCCCCCGGCGGGCTTCAACGTGGGTTGGTTTCGGACAGGTGGCGGCTCACTGAAAGCCAGGCGCCAAACCAGCCCAACCAGGCTGAGAATAGCAGCAGGCTCAGACTGTCTTCCAGCGTCAACGGGCGTAATTGCAGGTGAGCCCCGTAGAGCTGGGAGAGATCGGCGAGGGCGTCGCTGAGCAGATAAACACCCCCCCGCACGATCCCCCACGCGGTCACGCCGCCGGCCAGGCCAAGGAGCGCGCCGTAATAGAGAAACGGCCGGCGCATGAACGGATCGGTCGCACCCATCAGCTTCACGACCTCGATTTCGTCGCGCCGGGTCATGATCTGCAGGCGGATGGTGTTGAAGGTGATGGCGAGCAGCCCGAAGGCGAGCAGGGTGCCGAGCATCAGCACCGCGAGCCGGCCGAGCTTGAGGACCGCTTCCAGCCTCATCGCCCACGCCGAATCGAGTTGCACGTGCGCGATCTTGGGCCAGCGTCTGAATTCGTCGCGCAGCGCCTCCAGGGTTGGTGTCGCGCGGTCGTTGGCATCGACGACGAACGCGTCAGGCAGAGGATTGTGGTGGAGACTGCCGGCGACGTCGGCGAGCCCGGTGCGCGCCACCAATTCCCGCAGCGCCTGGTCGCGCGTGATGTAGGTGACGTTGCGCACGCCCGGATGTTGTTTGAGCCGGCTCGCAATCTGCTTCGCGTCGCTCCCGCTGGCATCGAGTGCAAGGAACAGCGAGAGCTGCGGCGCGGCGGCGAGTTCGCGCGCGAAGCCCTGCAGGTTGGCGAGCCCGACGTAGAAGCCGACCGGCAGCGCGAGCGCCACGCCGACGACACCGATGTTGAGCAGGCTCGCGACCGGGGAGCGCACGAGCTTTGCAAGCGTCGCCGCGAGGGTGCGTACGTGCTGCGAGAGCCAGACTTTCACGCCGCCGCCTCCACCGCGGCCCTGGCGAGTTCCCCGTTCTTGAGCGCGATCATGCGGGGCCTCAACCGCGCTGCGAGATTTTCGTCGTGGGTGGCGATCACCACGGTGACGCCGACCCGGTTGAACGATCTGAACAGTTCGCCAAGCTCCGCCGCGTAAGCCGCGTCGAGGTTGCCGGTCGGCTCATCGGCGAGAAGGATCTCCGGCCGATGCACGATGGCGCGCGCGATGGCGAGCCGCTGCTGCTCGCCGCCGGAAAGGGTGATCGGGTACGCTTTTTCCTTCGCCAGCAGCCCGACCTTGTCGAGCGCCGCGCGCACCCGGCGCGCCGCTTCGCGGCGCTCATAGCCCACGATATTGAGCGGCAGCAAGACATTGTCGAACACCGTGCGGTCGAAGAGCAGCTTGTGGTCCTGGAATATGAGGCCGAAATTGCGGCGCAGGAACGGAATTGCGCGCGGCCTGAGCGCCCCTGCGTTCTGGCCGTTGATCAGGACGCTGCCGCTGGTCGGCCGCTCGATCACCGCCATGAGCTTGAGAGCCGTGCTCTTGCCGGCGCCGGAGTGCCCGGTGATGAACACCATCTCGCCATCCGCAATGGCGAACGAGATGTTCTTGAGCGCCTCGAAGCCGCCAGGATAGCGCTTGCAGACCTGACTGAATGAAATCATGAAGGCGAAAGGAGACAAGGGAAAAGAGAGAAGAGGGCAAGGCCAAAGGCAGCGCGGCTTGTTAACATCGAATTTCTCATTTCTCCTCTCTCTCCTCTCTCAGTCGAGCAGCGCATCGACGAACTCTTCCGCATTGAACGGCCGCAGGTCATCGAGGCGCTCGCCGACCCCGATGAAGCGCAGCGGAATCGGTTTGTGGCGCGGGGTATTGGCCCGCACGTGTGCAATGGCGGCGATGACGCCGCCTTTGGCAGTGCCGTCGAGCTTGGTCAGCACGAGGCCGGTCACCCCGAGCGCGTCGTCGAAAGCCTTGACCTGGTTGAGCGCGTTCTGCCCGGTATTGGCGTCGAGCACCAGCAGCACTTCGTGCGGCGCCCCTGGCAGCGCCTTGTCGATGACGCGCTTTACCTTCCTGATTTCTTCCATCAGGTGCAACTGGGTCGGCAGCCGGCCCGCGGTGTCCGCGAGCACAATATCGATGTCGCGCGCCGCCGCGGCGTTGATGGCATCGAAGATCACCGCCGCCGCATCGCCCGATTGCTGGGCGATCACCGTCACGTTGCTGCGTTCACCCCACACCTGAAGTTGTTCCCGGGCGGCGGCGCGGAAAGTATCGCCCGCGGCGAGCAGGATTTTCCGGCCTTGCAACTGATAGTAGTTGGCGAGCTTCCCGATCGAGGTGGTCTTGCCCGAGCCATTGACGCCGGCCAGCATGATCACGAACGGCTTGTGCCCGGAGACCTCAAGCGGTTGCGCGATCGGCCGCAGCAACTCGAGCAACGCCTCGCGCAGCGCTTCCTTGAGTTGGCCCGCCTCGGTAAAGCCCTCGCGGCGCACACGCGCGCGAAGATGTTCCAGCAAATAGGCGCTCGCCGCGACACCGACGTCGGAGGTGAGCAGCACGGTTTCCAGTTCGTCGTAGAATTCCGCGTCGAGCTTACGCCCCGCGCCGAATAACCCGGACAATCGTGCGCCGAGCTGCCGGCGCGTCTTGGTGAGGCCTTCCTTGAGGCGGGCGAACCAGCTTCCGGTTGCGCCGTCCGCGCGGGACTTGAGGAAACTTAGCATCCTGTCAGCGGTCTGAGGATCGAGAGGTCAAAGTACAGCAGAAACACCGATGCGCAGACGCCGTTACAGCGGTTGCTTCATCGGCCGGCCGAAACGGCTACAATTCTACCCGAAACCCGTCAAGTCCGAAGTGAGTTAACCGTGCGAATCGCGGTACACCGGTTGCGTCTCGCCGCCTGTTTGGCGGCATCGTCGATCCTGTGGTCCAGCGCCATGGCAGCGGCGGCTGATGCCGTGGAGCATACGTTGGGTAACGGGCTGCGCGTGATCGTCAAGCCCGATCAGCGCGCGCCGGTGGTGGTGTCGATGGTGTGGTACAAGGCCGGCAGCGTGGACGAATTCAACGGCACCACCGGGGTGGCGCATGTGCTCGAACACATGATGTTCAAGGGCACCAGGAGCGTCCCGGGCGGCGAATTCTCGAAACGCATCGCCGCCGCCGGCGGCCGTGACAATGCGTTCACCAGCAAGGACTACACAGGCTATTTCCAGATGCTGCACAAATCGCAGTTGCCGCTTTCATTCAAGCTTGAAGCCGACCGCATGGCGAACCTCGTGCTGGCGCAGGAGGAATTCGCGAAGGAGATCAGGGTGGTGATGGAAGAGCGGCGCTGGCGCACCGACGACCAGCCGCGCGCGATGGTCTACGAACGCCTGATGGCAACCGCGCTCGTGGCACATCCCTACCGGCATCCGATCATCGGTTGGATGAACGACATCGAGAACATGCGCGTGGAGGACGCGCGGGCGTTCTACGAACGCTGGTACGCGCCGAACAACGCGATCCTGGTGCTGGTTGGCGACGTTGCGCCGCAGGAAATGTTCGACTTGGCGGAACAGTACTTCGGTGGCATCAAGCCCAAGGCGCTGCCGCCGCGAAAACCGCAGGAAGAGCCGTCCCAGCTCGGGCTCAAACGCCTCACGGTCAAGGCCCCAGCAGAGTTGCCATACGTGTTGATGGCGTACCGCGTGCCTGTGCTGCGTGACCCCGAAAACGACTGGGAGCCGTATGCGTTGGAAATGCTGGCAAACGTGCTTGACGGCAACGCCGCGGCGCGGCTTCCCCGCACGCTGGTGCGTACCGAGCGGCTCGCCAACTCCGCCGGTGCGAGCTACGATGGCATCGGGCGCGGCCCGGGCCTGTTCTACCTGGACGGGGTTCCGGGCTCCGGAAAAACCGTCGAGGAGGTGGAAGAAGGGCTGCGCCGGGAACTGCACAAGATCGCGGTCGACGGGGTAACCGAAGAGGAGCTGCGACGCATCAAGGCACAAGCGGTGGCCGCCCACGTCTATCAGCGTGACTCGATGTTTTTCCAGGCGCGCCAGATCGGCTCGGTGGAATCTGCGGGGCTCTCGCACAAGACGCTCGATCTCATGCTGGAGAAGCTCAAAGCGGTGACCGCGGCGCAGGTGCAGGAAGTAGCCAACAAGTACTTCAATGACGATGACTTGACGGTTGCGTATCTCGATCCGCAGCCGCTCGTCGCGCGCAAACCCGCCGTACCGCCGCCGGGGCTACGCCATGCGCAGTGAGCGCGCGATCCTTTGGCTTGCCGCCGTGCTGCTCTTTGCGGCAGGGTCGGCGCATGCCATCCTGCCGATCCAGCACTGGCAGACGACAAGCGGCGCGCGTGTCTACTTCGTCGAGAACCGCGATTTGCCGATGCTCGATGTGAGCGTTGAGTTCCCGGCGGGCGCCGGTTTCGACAGCAAGGAGAAATCCGGTGCCGCGAGCATGACCAACCGCCTGCTGCGGCTCGGCGCCGAAGGCATGAACGAGGACGAGATCGCGCAGCGGCTCGCGGATGTCGGCGCGCAGCTCTCGGGAAGTTTCGATACCGACCGCGCGGGACTCGCGCTGCGCACGCTGTCGAGCCGCGAGGAAAGGACGCAGGCGCTTGACATCTTTGCACGCCTCCTGCAGCGGCCCGTGTTCCCGGAGGACGTGCTTGAGCGCGAAAAAGTGCGGCTCATAGCCGCGCTCAGGGAAGCCGACACCAAGCCCGACACCATCGCGGCCCTGACGTTTTATCGCCTGCTCTATCGCGACCATCCGTACGCTCTGCGCTCCTCTGGCGAAGTGGAAACGGTGCGGCGGCTCACGCGGCAGGACCTGGTGGATTTTTACCGTCGCCATTACACCGCACAACAAGCGGTGGTGGCGCTGATCGGCGATGTGAGCCGGAGCGAAGCCGCGGCGCTCGCCGAGCAGCTTACTTCAGGACTGCCGCGCGATGACGGCGCCGAGCTTGCGTTGCCGCCGGTTACCCCGCTTCCCGCCGCAGCCACCCGGTTCATTGTGCATCCGGCGGCGCAAAGCCATATCATGATCGGCGCGCCCGGCATCCGCCGCGATGATCCCGATTACTTCCCGTTGTTCGTCGGCAACTACATTCTCGGCGGCGGCGGGTTTGTTTCACGCATCACTGAAGAGGTGCGGCAGAAGCGCGGATTGGCCTACTCGGCCTACAGTTATTTCTCGCCGCTCAAGCAGCAGGGACCGTTTTTGATCGGCATGCAGACCCAGCGCGAGCAGGCGCAGGAAGCGCTCACGGTGGTCCGCAACACGCTGCGCGAGTTTCTTGCCGAAGGACCGACCCAGCAGGAGCTCACGGCGGCGAAGCAGAACCTCGTCGGAGGATTTCCACTGAGGATCGACAGCAACCGCAGGATTCACGGGTATCTCGCTCTGATCGGCTTCTACCGCCTGCCGCTCACCTATCTTGACGACTTCGTCAAGAAGGTCGAGCAGGTGAGCCTCGCGGACATCAAGACCGCGTTTGCGCGGCGGCTCGACCTGGATCGCATGGTGACCGTGGTGGTCGGCGCGACCGAAGCACAGGCGGCCGCATCGCAGGCCCCGAACTGAGCACGAGTTCGCGCCCGCCGCGCCTTGCCGGGGCACATGAGAACTCATCGTGTACGCATCATCGGCGGCGCGTGGCGCAGCAGGCTCATTTCCTTTCCGTCCCGCAAGGATCTCCGGCCCACGCCGGACCGCGTGCGCGAGACGCTCTTCAACTGGCTGGGACAGGACCTTGCGGGAAAGCGCTGCCTCGACTTGTTCGCGGGCAGCGGAGCACTGGGGTTCGAGGCGGCTTCACGCGGAGCACGGGATGTCGTCATGGTGGAACGCGACCCCGTGACATTCAGAGCATTGCAGGAAAGCAGCGCGCTGCTCGGCGCCACCACGGTGGAACTCAAGAGATCGGATGCGCTAGAATTCCTGCGCGGGGACCGCAGCCGTTACGACGTCATTTTTCTCGATCCACCGTTCACGGCCCGCTACTGGCCGCGATTGTTGCCGCTGCTGCCAGGCCACATGAGCCCCGGGGCATTGGTCTATTGCGAAAGCGCCGAGCGGCCCGGACTGCCCGCCGGCTGGGAGATCTGGAAGCAAGGCCGGGCCGGGCAGGTGCGATATCAACTTTTGAAACGGCCAAAACATGAACAACAAGGCGATATACCCGGGAACCTTTGACCCGATCACGCTCGGCCACCAGGATCTGGCGCGGCGTGCAGCGAAGCTCTTCGACAGCGTGATACTGGCGGTTGCGGACAGCCGCACCAAGCGGCCGTTTTTTACCCTCGAGGAGCGCGTCGACATGGCGCGCGATGCGCTGAAGGATATTCCCAATGTTCAAGTCACCAGCTTTTCCGGGTTGTTGATGAAATTCGTCCAGCAGCAAAAAGGGAGAGTGGTGATCCGGGGCCTGCGTGCGATCTCGGACTTCGAATACGAGTTTCAGCTTGCCGGGATGAACCGCGACCTCTTTCCCGATGTCGAAACATTGTTCCTGACCCCGGGCGAGCAGTTCATGTTCGTCTCCGCGACCATCGTGCGCGAGATTTCGATCCTCGGCGGCGACGTCAGCAAGTTTGTGCCGCCGTATGTCGCCAAGCGGCTCAGGGCCAAGATCAAGCAGTTGGGAGGCGACTGAAGGACGCCTTATGGCCTTGACGATCACCGACGAATGCATCAATTGCGACGTGTGCGAGCCCGAGTGCCCGAACGACGCAATTTCGCCGGGAGAAGAGATCTACGTCATCGACCCGCACAAGTGCACCGAATGCGTCGGCCATTTCAGCGAGCCGCAGTGCCAGAAAGTGTGCCCGGTCGACTGCATTCCCCTGAACCCCGACTTCGTGGAGACGAAGGAACAGCTCTACGAGAAGTACCGCCGGCTCACCGCTCAAAAGACGAGTTGAGAGTAGAGAGTCCAGCGTTGAGAGTGAAAGTCGAACGGCTCCGAACACTCAACGCTCAACTCTCAACGCTCA
>MERG01000450.1:17828-34349 GCA_001771985.1 Betaproteobacteria bacterium RIFCSPLOWO2_12_FULL_62_13
GTCGATCTCTGGCCTTGTCGTATGCCCCTGATCGGCGCGCCGCACTGGCAGCATGGCTCGCCGGCGCGGTCATAGACCGCGAACTGGTTCTGGAAATTTCCGGCCAGGCCGTCGCTTCCGACGTAGTCGCGCAGGCTGCTGCCGCCGGCGCCGATCGCGAGCTCGAGCGTCTCCCTCACTTTCGCCGCGAGCAGTTGGTAGCGTTCCCGACCGATCCGCTGCGCCGCGCGCGCCGGGTGGATCCGGGCGCGGAATAGGGCTTCGTTGGCGTAGATATTGCCGACGCCGGCTACAACTCGGCTGTCCATCAGCACCTGTTTAATCGCGGCACTGCGGGTGCGTGTCGCACGATAGAGCCAGTCGCCATCGAAATCCGCGGACAGAGGCTCGGGTCCGATCCCGGCGAGCAACGGGTGGCGGAACGGATCGTTTCTCTGCCACAACACCAGCCCGAAGCGGCGCGGGTCGCGCAGCCGGATGACGACACCGTTTTCGAGCACCAGGTCGAAATGATCATGGGTCTCGGGCGGCGTGGCGTTGTCCACGACCCACAGCCGTCCCGACATGCCAAGATGCAAAATCAGGGTACCCGCCCCGCAGTCGAACAGCAGATACTTGCCGCGGCGCGCGACGCCGGAGATCGTTGCTCCGGCGAGCACCCGCGGCAGGTTGCGCGGCACCGGCAGACGCAGCTCGCGATGGCGCACGATTGCCGTTCGGATGCGCTGGTTCATGACGAGCAACGCCAGCCCGCGGCGCGTGGTTTCAACTTCCGGCAGTTCAGGCATACGGGTGATCCGTGACGGGTGACGAGTGACGAGTGACGAGGGAGCCTCGAGAAACACCAGCGGACATCCTATTGAGCTTCCGATACATGGGTGACGAATCGAATGCTCAGATGTCACACCCCCACCCTGGCCCTTCCCCATCGAGGGGGAGGGAAAATAGCTCCTTCCCCCTTGAGGGGGGAAGGTGGGGATGGGGGTGAATGTGTCAAGTATTTTCCGAATTCTCGATAGTCACGGATCACTGTGGTTTCCCTCCAGGCGGCGCGAGCAGGCGCTTCGCGGTTTCGGAAAAAAAGTAATACTGCAGCTTTTCATCCGGGCGCTCGAGTATGAGTTCGGGCTCTCGCTGCAAGATTCCGAGAGTGAGCTGCCTGCCGTCCCTGAATTCGAGCTTAATTTCGCCGATCAGTTTCTTGCCGGCATACGGCTCTACCCGCAGTGCGGCGGCCTCGCGCCATGCGTCAACCCAGCGGTTGAGATCATCCTGGCTCAGTTCAGCCACCTGCGGCGTGACGCGCCACCTGCCTTCGCTCTGTGCGACGCTGAAATCCCTGAACTCGAAACGCACCGGCGCTTCGCCCGGTGCCAACAGTTGTTTCCTGATCAACTGTGCGGCGTCTGCCGGCAATGCTTCCCCGTAACGCGCATCGATCGGGTATACCGCTCCTCCGCTGCGCACGTATTGCTCGCCCGTCACGGTGCTGACGGTGCCGAAGTCAAAGCTCGCTCCGTCGATGACGAGGCGCGTCTGCGGCCGCTCGAGGTCGAAGCGCGCCAGGTCCGTTGCTGCGAGGCGATGGGCGGATTTGGCGTTCAGGATCGCGAGCAACCGCTGCACATGAAACGGATCGGCGTGCGCGGCGAACGGAGCGGTAATCCGCCATGAGTCTTCCTCTTTTTCGAGCACGATCGCCGCACCGCCCCTGCGTTCGAGCCGGATGTGTCTCACCTGGTCCGCCTTAAGCTCCGACAGCGGATAGCTCGCCGGTTCGTCGCTGCGCGGCTTGAGATAGACAAACCACCCCAGCGCCACGACCACCATGAGCAGCGCCGCATTGATCAGCCGCGATTTTTTCATGTCGCTCGACGCCGCCGCCACCATATGACGGTACCGGTGATGACGAAGGCGAGCGGCAGGACCATCAGGAAGGTAAACGCGATCAAATAGAGCGTGATCTGGTCGATCTCCAGGCTCGAGTCCGCCGTGGGCCGTGGCTGGACGGTGATCAGATTGTCAGCTCCCGAAAGCCAGTTGACGATGTTGATGCCAAGATCGAGGTTGCCGCCGTTGCCGAGAAAACTGTTGGACAGAAATTGGCTGTTGCCCACAACCACCACGCGCTGCTGCCGGTCACCGACGGTGCGTTCGAATGCCTGCGCCACCGTAACCGGGCCGGGGACGTCACGCGCCTTGTCGAACGTGACATTCTCATCGAGCTTGCCGACTTCCACCCAACCGCGCGGCGCGACGTCGATGAACGGCGTCACGCGCCACTCATCGCTTTCCGCAGCGCTGATCTGGCGCGCGTACGGAAAGAGGGTGTTGAGCCCAAAACCATTGGTGATCGGATGCCGCCCATAATTGCCGGCCGCACCGATCGCGAATGCGGGCGCGCCGCTGGGCGGCTTGAGCACGAAGTCCACAACCGTGCCGGGCGTAAGCACCAATCCAAGCGCTTCGGCAACCGGCTGCAACCCGCGCAGCGGCTCGGGATCAATCAGCCATAGTAAATTGCCGCCGTTTTCGACGTAGCGCTTGATCTTGTCCGCTTCGGCCGGCAGCAGCTCCACCTGCGGGCCGGCGATGATCAGCAAAGCGGCCCTGACGGGCACCTCCTGCGCCAAGGCCAGGTTAAGGCTGTTCAGCCGCAAACCCTTCTGCCGCAACTGATGGCCGAACTCCCCCAGGTCATGATTGGCGACGCCATTCAGTTTCCTCTCGCCGTGCCCGTCGAGCCACAGCACCAGACTGTTAGTGCCGCGCGCGAGCCGTGTAAGGACGTTGGCGAAGGTCTGTTCGTTGAAATCTTCCACGGCGAGATGCTCGGTGCGCTTCCGGTATTCGATGACCATCTCATTCGGTGTGCGGATGCCGGCAGCCTCCGCGCGCTTCGGCTGCTCGCGCGGGTCGACCACGGCCAACAGGATGTCGGGTTTAGCGCGCCGGTAGCCTTGAAGGCGCTCCTCGATGCGCTTATGCACGTTTGCCCCGCCCGCATCCGGGCTCACGGCATAAGCAGTGATCTTGAGCGGGCCCTCGAGCTGCTTGAGAACCTCGAGCGTCGCCGGCGACAGGGTGTTGCGCGTACTGCGCGTCACGTCCCAATCCTTGCGATATTCGCGCGCCAGGTAGGCGAGAAGCATTACGAGCGCCACCAGCAGCACCACGAACAGGCCGCTTTGCGCCCTCAGCTTCAGCCGTAATTTCCCGGTGAGCTCCATCGGGTCAACCCCTCAGCCGCGTGGCGTCGAGCCTGCGGATCGCCAGCACCAGAAATACGGCGGTCAACAGGATCGAGCATGCGATAGCGTAGGTATCGACGAGACCTTTGCCCAGCGGCGCGAAGTTCTTGAGCGGGGACAGCACTTGGACGAGCGCGGCGGGCACATGCCAGCCGCGCGCGCGCAGGCTGTCGCCCGCGGTTTCCCCCATCAGCAGCATCGCCAGCAGCAGGCTGAAGGCGCCGATCGCTGCCGCCATCGGATGCGCCGTCAGGCACGACACGTAGAGACTCACCGCGGCAAAGCTTGCCGCGAGCAGCACAAGGCCGGCGGTGAGGCTTGCGAGGAGCCCATAGTCGAGCCGCGTGCCGCCGGCGAGCGCGAGCGGCATCAGGACGATGAGCGCGATGATGAGCAGCAGGAACGCGGCGAGACCGAGAAACTTGCCGAGCACGATGTCGGTGATTGACACCGGCGCCGACATCAGGAACACCATGGTCTGATTGCGCCGCTCCTCGGCGACGAGCCGCATCGCGAGGAGCGGCACGGCGAACAGCAGCACCACCACGGCGTTGCCAAAGGTCGGCGCGGCGACGAGCTCGGTGACGCCGGGAGGGCTCGTCATCTGGAAGAGTCGCGGCTGCATCTGCAGGAAGTCATCGAGCTGTCTCAGAAAGGCGTAGCCGAGGATGATCTGCATCACCGTCAGCACAACCCACGCGAGCGGTGACGCAAACAGCGCTTTGAGTTCCTTGCCTGCGATCGTGAAAATCATTCAAAACCTTCAATTGTTTTCTTCGCGCTGGGTGAGGTGCACGAACACGTCTTCCAGGCTGGTCTGCGCCGGCGCGAGCTGGTAGAGTCCCCAGCCATTTTCCACCGCCCCCCTGGCGAGTTGGTCGGTAGGATCCTCGCCGGCGGCGAATTGCAGGCGGAACATCGTGGTCGACAAGGTTTCCACCTGTGCAATGCCGGGTACTGCGGCGAGCACTTCCCGTGCCGGCGGCCGGCGCAATCCGAGCAGCACGGTGCGCCCGCTGTGAAATTCCTTGAGCGCGCCGATGGTGTCGCCATAGACGAGGCTGCCGTGGTGCAGGATCTGCACGCGGTCACACAGCGCCTCGACTTCGGGCAGGATGTGGGTGGACAGGATTACGCTGTGCTTGCCGCCCAGTTCGCGGATCAAGCTGCGGATTTCGCGAATCTGGTTCGGGTCGAGCCCGATGGTCGGCTCGTCGAGGATCACCACGTCGGGGTCGTGCACGATGGCCTGGGCGATGCCGACGCGCTGCTGAAATCCCTTGGACAACGTGCCGATCAGCTTCTTGCCAACTTCGGACAGGCCGCAACGTTGCTTGGCGACCTCGATCGCCTCGCGGCGGGCCGCTTTGGGCACCCGGTGCAGTTTCGCTGCGAGCAGCAGATATTCGTTGACGTTGAGCTCGCGATAGAGTGGCGGAGTTTCCGGTAGATAGCCGATCTTGGCCTTGGCGGCGGCCGGTTGGTCGAGCAGATCGATGCCGCAGATGCTGATCGCGCCGCCGGAGGGCGCGAGATTTCCGGTCAGCATCTGCATCGTGGTAGTCTTGCCGGCGCCGTTGGGGCCGAGGAAACCGAGCACTTCGCCGCGCTTCAGCTCGAGATCGATGTGATCGACCGCGGTATAGTTGCCGAAATTGCGAGTGAGCCCGCGGGCGGCGATCGTGGTGGCGGTCTCCTGGCTGGGCATCAATAGGTCTTGGTTCGCCGCGGCGTCTTGTGAAGTGGCCAAAATATACCTAATATGTGATCGTTTATGAAGCAGCAAGCACTTGGTTTCGCCTAAAATCATCTCCTTATCGCGCAGCGGCCCTGACCGGCCGCTCATTCTATGACGAAATTCAGACCGGCTGCATTCGTGGCCTGCGCGCTGGTTGCTGCATGCGCTCAGCAGCCGACGCAGCCCACCGCGGGCGAAGCCCCGCCTGCCAAGAGCAAGGCCAAACCACAGCCCAAAGTGGTGGTGGCGAAACCGGCGCCCCGCAAGCCCCCGCTGCCGGCGCGCGAACTCACCGAGGACATACTGTTCAAGATCATGCTCGCGGAGGTCGCGGTGCAGCGCGGCCAGCCGCACGTGGCCGTGTCGGCCTACCTCGAGCTTGCGCGCGAAACGCGCGACCCGCGCGTGGCGCAGCGTGCGACCGAAATCGCATGGAATGCCCGATTTTTTGCCGCCGCAATCGAAGCCGCGAGCATCTGGCTGCAGGCCGACCAGGAATCGGCGCGCGCGCGCCAGGTCATCGCGGCGTTGCTGGTCAACCAGGCGCAGCTCACGGACGCCCTGCCGCATCTCGAAAAGTGGGTGGCAGCGGATAAAGCCAATATCGGGGCGAGTTTCCTGCAGATTTCATCATTGCTTGGGCGACACAAGGACAAGAAAGCAGTGTCGGAGCTGATGCAGAAGCTCGCCAAGCCCTATCCCGAGGTGCCCGAAGCGCGGCTGGCGGTGGCACAGGCGGCGTGGAACGCGGGCGAGCTCGATTTTTCGCTCGCTGAAGCGCGCGCGGCACTGAGCCTGCGGCCGGATTGGGAAATCGCGGCCCTGTTCCAGGCGCAGGTACTGCAACGGCGCTCCAACAGCGAGGCGCTCGCCTACCTCGCGGACTATCTCAAGCGGTATCCACAGGCCAAGGATGCGCGGCTCAACTATGCGCGTTTGCTGGTCAATGAGAAAGATTACACCGAAGCCCGGAAGCAGTTCGAAGTGCTGGTGACTGATTTTCCGCAGAACCCCGACGTGACAATGGCAGTGGCGCTGCTGGCGATGCAGGCGAACGACTACGACGCTGCCGAAACGCAGTTGAAGCGGGCGCTGGAGATCAATTACAAGGATCCCGACGCCGTGCATCTGTATCTCGGCCAACTCAACGAGGAGCGCAAGCGTTTCGACGAAGCGCTCAAGTGGTACGGCTCGGTCGGTCCGGGTGATCAATACATCCGCGCCCAGGCGCGCTACGCTGGCGTGCTCGCGAAACAGGGCCGGCTCGCCGATGCCCGCAAGCACCTGCAGCAGGTGAGCCCGCAGGATAACCAGCAGCGCGTGCAGCTCACACAGGCCGAAGCGACTCTGTTGCGCGAAGCGATGGCCTACCAGGAAGCGTTCGATCTCCTGGGCCGGGCGCTCGATAAGCTGCCGGACCACCCGGACCTGCTCTACGATCAGGCGATGGCGGCGGAGAAGGTGAATCGCCTCGACGTACTCGAAGGCAACTTGCGCAAACTCATCAAGCTTCGGCCCGATCACGCCCACGCCTACAACGCGCTCGGCTACACGTTAGCCGACCGCAACGAGCGCCTTGCCGAGGCCCGCGAGTTGATCGAGACTGCCCTGAAGCTCGCGCCTGAGGACCCCTTCATCATGGACAGCATGGGTTGGGTGCTCTTTCGCCTGGGCCAGAACAAGGAAGGGCTCAATTATTTGCAGCGCGCGTACGCGTTGCGCCCCGACCCCGAGATTGCGGCGCATCTCGGTGAAGTGCTGTGGGTGGCGGGTGAGCGCGCACAGGCGCAGAAGATCTGGTCCGAAGTGCTCAAGGAGCATCCCAGGAACGAGCTGCTGCAGAACACCATCAAGCGCTTTATCCAGGCGAGCCACCCCGTCGCGCAATGATCTGGTTGAGAACGGTGGCCCTGGTCGCCACGCTCGGCGTCGCGGCCTGTGCAACACTCTTGCCCGAAGCGGATGGGCCGGCGCCGGCATCGACGCCGTTTGATCTCTCGGGCAGAGTGCTCGTGAGCTACGATGGCCGCGCGTTTTCTTCCGCATTGCGCTGGCAGCATGCCCCCGGCCGCGATGAGATCTGGCTGCTCACCCCGGTAGGTCAGGCGCTCGCCTACATCGTTAACGAAGGCAACGGCGCAACGCTTACCGGCGCCGACCAGAAACAGTATCAGGCGGGGAGCGTCGAAGGCCTGACGCGCCAGGCGCTGGGCTGGGAGCTACCGCTCACGCGCCTGCAATACTGGGTGCGCGGCGAGATCGCGCCCGGCAGCGCGCCGGGGGCGGTCGAGCGCGATGCGAACCGGCGGCTCATCCGGCTGGAACAGGATGGGTGGCGCATTGCATTCGTCAACTACCCAGCCGAGGAACACGGAGGACTGCCGCGGCGACTTGATCTCGCCCGCGGTGCGCATAAGATCCGGCTGGTGATCGACGGCTGGCGAAGCGCAACCGCTGCACGATGAGCCTCCACACCTACAGCTTTCCGGCTCCCGCCAAACTCAATCTGATGCTGCACATCGTGGGCCGGCGCCCCGACGGCCACCACCTGCTGCAGACGGTGTTTCGCTTCATCGACTATGGCGACACGCTGAGCTTTCGCGTGCGCGAGGACGGTGTGGTCGCACGCGTGAACGAGATCGGCGGGATCGCTGCCGAAGAGGATCTATGCGTGCGCGCCGCGCGCTTGCTGAAGAATGCGGCCGGTACCGTGGCTGGCACCGACATCATGCTCGAGAAACGGCTTCCGCTGGGCGGGGGCCTCGGCGGCGGCAGCTCGGATGCCGCCACCGCTTTGCTGGCGCTCAATCGCCTCTGGGGGCTTGATCTGCCCAGGACGCGGCTGCTCGAGCTTGCGCTGCAATTGGGCGCGGATGTGCCGGTCTTCGTGTTCGGCAGCAACGCCTTTGCCGAGGGCGTCGGAGAAAAGCTCCAGCCGATCAAGCTGCCGCCCGCATGGTATGTGGTGCTGTCACCACCGGTAACGGTCTCAACCGCGCGCATTTTTGCGCACCAGGATTTGAAACGGGACTCAAAAATGATTACAATACAAAGCTTTTCGACAGAGCCTGCGGCCAACGATCTGGAACCGCTGGTATGCCGGGAGTACCCGGAAGTTGAGCGGCATCTCGACTGGCTGCGGCAATTCGGCCGGCCGATGATGACCGGTTCCGGTGCTTGCGTGTTTGCGAGCTTCGATAGTGAAACCGCGGCGCGGGCGGTGCTGGCGAAGCTGCCGCGCACCATGAAAGGATTCGTCGCGCGCGGACTGGAGCGACATCCGCTGCGCGGCTTGGCGCGCTGAGCGCACAAGGTTTGCCGTGATGGCCGCCGAAGAGGGGCAGGCCGCCGGCGTTTGAGCGTCATTGGGGAGTCGCCAAGTTGGTTAAGGCACCGGATTTTGATTCCGGCATCCGTAGGTTCGAATCCTACCTCCCCAGCCAATTTTGCCAGGGCGGTTAGGTGGACCGCCCTGTCTTACTCGGGGTGAGAGCATGGCCTTAGACCGATTGATGGTGTTCACCGGCAATGCGATCCGTAAGCTTGCCGAGGACGTGGTCGGCCATCTGCACATCCCTCTTGGCCGCGCCAAAGTCGGGCGCTTCAGCGATGGCGAAGTGATGGTCGAGATCATGGAAAACGTGCGCGGCAGGGACGTTTTCGTGCTGCAGTCGATCTGTCAGCCTACCAACGACCACCTGATGGAGTTGTTGGTGATGGTGGATGCGCTGAAGCGCGCCTCGGCCGGCCGCGTCACGGCCGCCATCCCCTACATGGGCTATACGCGGCAGGACCGGCGCCCCAGTTCGGCGCGGGTGCCGATCACCGCCAAGGTGGTGGCCAACATGATGAGCAGCGCCGGCGTCGACCGCGTGCTGACCATGGACCTGCATTCGGAGCAGATCCAGGGCTTTTTCGACATCCCGGTGGACAACATCTACTCGGGACCGATCATGCTCGGGGACGTCTGGAAGCATGGCTTCGCCGACCTGGTGGTGGTGTCGCCGGATGTGGGCGGGGTGGTGCGGGCCCGGGCGCTTGCAAAGCGGCTCGAAGCGGACTTGGCGATCATCGACAAACGCCGGCCGCGTCCCAACGTAGCCACGGTGATGAACATCATCGGGGAAGTCGAGGGGCGCACCTGCGTCATCGTGGATGATTTGGTGGACACGGCGAATACGCTGTGCGAAGGGGCGAAGGCGCTCAAGGATCACGGCGCGCAGAAGGTGCTGGCGTATTGCACGCACGCCGTGCTGTCGGGCAATGCGCTCGAGCGCATTTCGAACTCGGTGCTCGACGAACTGGTGGTGACCGATACCATTCCGCTGCGTGAGGACGCGCAGGGCTGCAACCGCATCCGGGTGCTGACCGTAGCGAGCCTGCTCGCCGAGACCATGCGCCGCATCAGCGCGGAGGACTCGGTGAGTTCGCTGTTCGTGGAGTGAGGCAGTTGAGAGTTTGGAGTTGAGAGTTTAGCGTTCAGGGTAGCCGGCGCATCGCCGGACGCTCGACTCTAAACGCTCACCGCTTAACGGAACAACCGGGACGATCTGGTCGCGGACGTCCCGTAACTTAGGAGCGTGAAATGAAGATCGAAGTAGTCGCTTTTCCGCGCACGCAGCAGGGAACGGGTGCGAGCCGCCGCCTGCGCACGGGCCGGCGCGTCCCGGCCATAATTTACGGCGCGAGCAAGCCGGCGCAACCCGTGGAGCTCGACCACGATGCGCTCTTGAGGCACTTGAAGCTTGAAGGTTTCCACGCCTCGATTCTCGACATGACGGTGGACGGCAACAAGGAACAGGTGCTGCTGCGGGATTTCCAGATGCACCCGTGGAAGCCCATGGTGCTGCACGCCGATTTCCAGCGCGTCGACAAGAACAGGAAGATCCACATGAAGGTGCCGCTGCACTTCGTGAACGCCGAGATCTGTCCGGGCGTGAAGCTCGCCGGCGGCGTGGTGCAGCACGTGATGAACGAGATCGACATCCAGTGTCTGCCCGACGACCTTCCGGAGTACATCGTGGTCGACCTCAAGGAGCTGCAGCTCGGCCACTCGATCCACGTCGCGGACTTGGCGATGCCCAAGGGGGTAGAGGCGACCTCGAAGCTCAGGCATGACAATCCGGCGGTCGCGACGGTGAAAGTACCGAAGGCGATCGTGATCGAGGAAGAAGTCGCTGCGCCGGTCACCGAGATCATCGGCGAGGTTCCCGTGGAAGGTGAAGCGCCTGCCGAAGGCGCGGAAGCCGAGAAGAAGGAACCGGAGAAGAAAGAGGCGGGCAAGAAGGAATAGGCCGCCCGTCCTTTCCTTTCGGCAAGCCCGCCATTCATTCACGCTGTGGCGGGCTTTTTGTTTCGCGACGCGGACATTCATCACTCACACAGGACATCGGATCACGCCATGGAATTCCCGGAACGCTTCAGAACCCGCCGTCTCCTGCTCACACGGATCGGGCGCAGCGATCTCGACGATCTCATACGCATGCGCAGCGATCGGCCGTTGGGCCAGGTGCTCGGCAGCATGCGGCCGGACAACGTTGCCGCGGGGCGGGTCATGGCGAAGACCGGGTTTGCCTACGAGCGCGACTTGGTACACGCCGGCGAGCCGCGTATGCTCTATCGCCTCACGGCCGACGCTTGGCGCATCGCTCCGGTCAGTCGCCCTGCATCCCAGGTGCACGGTGCCGTGGAACTGCAGGCGATCTAATCCGGTGAAGCTCGTCGTCGGGCTGGGCAACCCCGGCAGGAAGTACGAGGCGACGCGCCACAATTCCGGTTTCTGGTGGGTCGAGCGCCTCGCCCGCGCGGCGGGCGCCGAGTTCAGGCGGGAGGCGCGCTTTCATGGCGAGGTCGCAAAGCTGGCGCTGCCGGGCGGTGAGGCGTGGCTGCTCAAGCCCGGAACCTACATGAACGAATCGGGCCGCGCGGTGACCGCTTTCGCAGCCTTCTACAGGATCGCGGCTGAAGAGATGCTGGTGGTGCACGACGAGCTCGATTTGCAGCCCGGCACCGTCAAGCTCAAGAAGGGCGGCGGCACGGGCGGGCACAATGGCTTGAACCATATCGCCACGCAGCTCGGAACGAAGGATTTCTGGCGGCTGAGGATCGGCATCGGGCATCCGCGCAACAACGCGGCGACCGAGCAGGAAGTGGTCGACTACGTGCTGCACAAGCCGGGCGCCGCGGACCGCGCCGCGATCGATGACGCGATATCCCGCAGCCTCGAAGTCTGGCCGCTGATCGCGGCGCACGATATGCAGAACGCGATGCTGCGGCTTCATACGAAGCCGGTTGAGCGTTGAGCGTTTAGAGTTGAGAGTAAGAAACGGCGGCGCCTCAATGCGACGGACTTACCATGACTTGCTTGCTTGGCAACGATCGGTAAAGTTGGCCAAGGAAGTCTATAGCGTGACCAAAGGCCTCCCCGATGACGAGCGTTTTGGGTTGGTAAGCCAGATGCGCCGTGCGGCGGTTTCTGTCGCGAGCAACATCGCTGAGGGATCGTCGCGGTCCGGTAAGCAGGAGTTCTTGCAGTTTCTGAACATCGCGAAAGGATCGCTCAGCGAACTTGAAACGCAGCTCACTATAGCCGAAGAGCTTGCATTCGTAGAACGAGATACGGCTTTGCGCAACACCATTGACGAACTTTTCGGTCTGTTACATGGACTGATGAATTCTCTCCGGGGTCCACGGCCGTAAGCCAAGTTACAGATACCCAACCCGCAACGCTCAGCGCTCAACCGTCAACGCTCAACTTTCGACGCTCAGCGCTGAACGCTAAACTCTCAACTCTGAACGCTCAACTCTCAACGTGTCTCTGAAATGCGGAATCGTCGGCCTGCCGAATGTCGGCAAGTCGACCTTGTTCAACGCCCTCACCAGGGCCGGCATCGCGGCCGAGAACTACCCCTTTTGCACCATCGAGCCCAACGTCGGCATCGTGCCGGTGCCCGACCCGCGCCTGCAGCGGATCGCGGACATCGCCAAGCCGCAGAAAGTAACCCCTGCCGTGGTCGAGTTCGTCGACATCGCGGGGCTCGTCGCAGGTGCCTCCAAAGGCGAAGGCCTTGGCAACCAGTTCCTCGCCAACATCCGCGAGACCGATGCCATCGCGCACGTCGTGCGCTGTTTCGAAGACCCGAATGTGGCGCATATCCCGGGAAAGATCGATCCCCAGTCCGACATCGAGACCATCAACACCGAACTTGCATTGGCTGACCTGGCGAGCGTTGAGCGTCAGCTCGCGAAGTACGAGAAGGTCGCGCGCGCCGGGGGTGACAAGGAGGCGCAAAGCCTGGTCACCGTGCTGGAGAAATGCCGGGCTGCGCTCAATGAGACCCGGCCTCTGCATGCGCTCGATCTCTACGACGAGGAAAAGGCGATCCTGAAGCCGCTATTCCTTCTCACGGCCAAGCCGACCATGTATGTGGCCAACGTCAAGGAGGGCGGTTTGGAGGGCAATCCCCATCTCGATGCGGTCAGGCGGCATGCCGCCAAAGAAGGCGCCCCCGTCGTTGCGATATGCGCCGCCATCGAAGCCGAGATCGCGGACATGAGCGACGAGGACAAGAAAGTGTTTCTCGCCGACATGGGGATGCAGGAACCGGGGCTCGACCGCGTGATCCACGCCGGCTATGGCTTGCTAGGACTGCAGACGTTCTTTACGACCGGCCCCAAGGAAGCGCGGGCGTGGACTATCCACAAAGGGGATACTGCGCAACAGGCTGCCGGTGTCATCCATACCGATTTCGCAAGAGGTTTCATTCGCGCCGAAGTAATCGCCTACGACGACTACATCGCGTGCCACGGCGAGCACGGCGCCAAGGAGGCCGGCAAGATGCAGCTCGAAGGCAAGGATTATGTCGTCAAGGATGGCGACGTGATCTATTTTCGCTTTAACGTTTGAATCAGGTGCTCTCCACGATTTCACTCACGACTCAGGATGCCCGCCAAGAAGTCACGTCAACGGTTGACGGAAGGCGTGCGCTCCTATACAAGTTGCATAGCGATTGACCAGGGAAGTCGCTGTGCTTCGAGAAGAACTGAAGCCGAATGCGGTTATCGAAGGGCCTTTCTTTCCCGAGCCCGTACAGGTAGTGGTGATGGTCCCGCTGGGGGGCGCCATCAAGCTGGTAGGCAAGGGTGAGAAAACCAATCAGTCTTACGACCCCGTCCTCACCGACGATCAGATCTCACCGCTTGCTGCCTCGCCTGAGACTGAACCGTACGGCGGCGACCCCGCAAGATTCCGCCTCGGCATCGGGGCGCAGCGCCTCGGCCTCGCCTATGAGTACGACCCATAACAGGATGACTCCGCGATGGCTACGCCAAGACATCTCAACAACGCGCCAATTCACGAAGCGTTGATCGATCTCCGAGTGCGACTCGCGCCGGATTTTGATCACGAGATTCTGAAGAACGCCCACGAAATGGTGAAGGAGGACTATCCCAAGAGCGAGACGCGCCTCCGAGGGCAGGTTGAATTTGCACTGGCGCCCGATGGCACGACCACACAAAAAATGGCGGAGAGGGGGGTCCATGGATACTTCTTCAAAACGGAGGATGAAAAGCGCCTGGTACAGTTTCGTCTCGATGGATTCACCTATAACTGGCTCAGGCCATACGAAACATGGGAACGATTCCGAGACGAGGCAAGAAGACTCTGGGAAATTTATGCGACTCTCGCGAAACCCCTCGGGATAACCCGGGTCGCAGTTCGATATATCAACCGGCTGAGCCTGCCGTTGCCGGTCAATGATTTCGAGGAATACCTGACCGCGGCTCCGCGTGTGCCGGACGCTCTTCCACAGGGAGTCGGTAGTTTCCTGACACGTGTTGTGATTAATGAACCGCGTAAAGGATTTACTGGTATTATTATTCAAGCGTTGGAAGGAATTGTTGATCCTGGTACGATCACGATTCTCCTGGACATTGATGCATCCAAAGAGACGGATTTCGACGCTGACGGTGTGGGTGCGTGGCGGACCGTCGAGGAACTTAGGAACTTCAAGAACGATATCTTCTTCCGAAGCGTTACGGACAAGACGCTGAGTCATAATTTTATGACCGACGCTCTCGCGATTGGCAATTTCCGGGGCTTGCGTGCCGGCCGTGGCGGTACGGCAGTCAGCGCTGCGTCCCAGGCGCTCGACAAGATTCTGGTTGGAGTGCTTGAGCATCTTAATGCCCCTGCCACACAGTCGGAGCCGCTACGCGGCGTTCTGGCCAATCTCGATGAACTCTATGAGCGCTGCTCGCAACCGGGTTGGGACGGATACGACGCTATGCCGATTACGGAGGACACCTACAACGAAGCGCGGGAGCTAATTGCGCTGCTTCCAGCTCTCTGTCCACCGCCTGACGCTACGCCCGACCCGTCTGGGCATGTGTCGTTCGAGTGGTATAGGAGCCCACGGAAGGTGTTAGTCGTCAGTGTGAACGGAACAAAGATGCTGACGTTTGCAAGGCTTTTGGGCGCTCGAAAGATGAGCGGAGCGGAGCCGTACGATAAGTCGCTTCCGCAGTCCATCGTTGACAGTCTTGCTCGTCTCTACCCCCAATAGCCCTCGTCCCAAAGCGGGCCCATGCCGGTCGATCCGAACGAAGAACTGGCGAGATTTGCTGTTGAGAAGAGCTACTTCAGGGCGGACAACACGGTCCGGCATAACGCATATATGCCGGGACGAGAAAAGGCTGTCTCCGTATTCCGCCAGAGCGGGCTTACCGAAGCGGAAATCTGGGAACTGGGAGTAACGCGTGTCGCAAAGCACCGAGACAAACCGTTGCTGGGTAGAGCTGTTATTCATGTTTACCATGTCTTGTCCCAGGAGTTGAGCGTCGAATCAGCCGAGCCTCCACCGCGGCACGCAAACATCCTCGGATGGCCGCACGAGCACGAGAAGCAAAAGGAAAAGGCGCTTGAATTGGCTGCGCGCGGCACGTTCGTGCGCCGATAGTTCGACGCATCCCAACCGCCGAGTTGGCTTCATCTTGCGAAACACGCGGGAAATCTCATAGGAGAATTGCACGTCCGCCGACAGTTCAGTGGCCTCCGGGCAGACCTGTCCAGCACTGTCATTTTCTTGATGATTGGACTCACGTCGAGGCTGCCTGCGCGTGTTGAATGCAGCAAGACGCGTTCCATTGAACAGGGAGCAGAACCTCATGGCAACAGGAATGAAACCGCACCCCCAACATGCACAAAACGCGCACTCTCGATTTCTGCTGCATCCTCGAAGGCGAGATCAGGCTGGTGCTGGACACGCAGGAGGTGCGGCTCAAAGCGGGCGAAATCGTCGTGCAGCGCGGCACCAATCGCGCATGGAGGCAACCGCTCGACTAAGCCTGCTGTTCTCGCAATGGCATCTCACGACGCGGCGTAACCGGTGCGTCGCGGAGCAATTCGCCCGCTGCTCACGCGACGGCGGGACCACGAATTCTCCAACACAATTGGCAGGAGGTAATGAAAGGTGAAGAAAGAACTGAAAGCAGTCAGTAAAGTGAAAATGAGCGGGGCTGAAGCCGTAGCCAGAGCCATGAAGGAGTGCGGCGTTGAATATTTCTTCTTTATGGGAGGGGGCATGCCTTACCCATATTTCTTCGACGCCATCAAGAATGAGGGCATAAAAACAGTATTGGCCAGGAACGAGAAGGCTGCGACAAACATGGCAGACGGGTATGCCAGGGTGACAAAAAAACCGACGGTCTGCTACGGACAATACGGGGCAGCGGCTGCGATGCTCGCCTCGATGCTTTACGAGCCGATGTTCGCTCACAGCCCGGTGATAGCTTTGTCGGGCTCTTTCGGAACATTCGCCCGGGATCAGTTCGCATACCAGGAATGCTACGAGATGAAGTACTTCGAGCCGACCTGCAAGTTCAACGTGGACGTGGTGGACGTCAACAGGCTCGGCGAGTACATGCGCACCGCCATACAAATCGCCGTGAGTGGATGCCCGGGCCCAACCCACGTCAATATGGGTATTGACATGGCCTCTGCCACTGATGAGATGCCGGAGATCCTCGGGGCAAGTACGTTCCTCGAGCTGCCGCCCTTCAGGCCCAGGGCCGAACCCGAGAGAGTGGCCGAGGCTGCCAAGCTGCTGGCCAGCGCCGAGAGGCCCGTACTGGTGTGCGGCTCAGGCGTACACTGGTCCGATGCCTACGAGGAAGTGAAAGCACTGGCGGAGCTGCTGACGATCCCGGTTATCACGAACCCGAACGGCAAGGGCTGCTTCCCCGAGGACAGTCCACTCTGGGCCGGAGTGATGGGCAATTACGGGAGGCCAGTCTCCAACGAAATCGTCCATGAGGCCGACCTCGTCTTCTTCGTTGCGACGCGAGCAGGCCGCCACCAGACTGCGAGCCTGCAAGCACCCGTGCCCGGTGCGTCCAAGATCATCCACCTCGACATAGACCCGGTCGCCATAGGCCGAAACTACAGGCCGGACGTCGCGCTTATGGGTGATGCAAAGGTGACCCTGCAGGACCTGCTGGCCACCCTGAAGTCTACGATTGGCAAGCCCAGGCCGA
>MERG01000450.1:34389-34563 GCA_001771985.1 Betaproteobacteria bacterium RIFCSPLOWO2_12_FULL_62_13
GTACGAGATGTCGGTCACGCGCGAAGGAACGGATAAGGTCAACTCCGACGCTATTCCCATCATGCCACAGCGCGTAGTAAACGAGGTGTCGAAGTTCCTTGGCCCGCGAGACATCGTCGTAAGCGACACGGGCAACATGCTCAGCCATACCTCGCTGTTCCTGAAGCTGAAGGG
>MERG01000451.1 GCA_001771985.1 Betaproteobacteria bacterium RIFCSPLOWO2_12_FULL_62_13
GTTGGCGTGCCTCGCGAAGCGTTGTTCGGCATCGCCACCAGTGTGATGGACGACTGGTTCCTGCGTGGCAACCCGCGGCCTGTGCGCGGCATATCGGAATTGCAGCAGGTCTTGGAAGAATCATGGTGATCAAACGCAACCAGATCTTCATCGACGGCAAGTGGGTGAACTCGTCGGGCTGTGACGTCATCACCGTGATCAACCCGGCTACCGAGGAGCCGATCGCTACGGTTCCCCGCGGGTCAGCTGAGGACGTCGATCGCGCCGCGCAGGCCGCAGCAGACGCTTTCGCGAGCTGGTCGCAGTCCTCGGTGCAAGAGCGGGTCGAGGTGTTCGCGAAGCTGGCCCGCCTGACCGAGGCGCGCTCCGAAGAGCTCACAGAGGAGCTGGGGAACCGCCCATCGACTTCGCTACGCTGCCGCGGCTGACCGTCGATGTCTACAAGGTGCAAGACTCCGAATAACCGACAGGGGCCAAACGCAGTGTTGGTGTAAACGTGTCGACATGGCGGTCTCTGTCCGCCAAACCATCAGGAAGAAAACATGACGTCAGCCGCTGTAGCCCCCAGTAACGTACAAGTCACAACGCCCGATCTCGTGATCGATCTGTCGCGTTTTGCGGCGACCATCGATGCCGCGCGGCTCGACGCCGCTGTCATCAAGGCTGTCAAGACCAACATCCTGGATACGCTGTCGTGCGCGCTGGCGGGGTCGTCTGCCAAGGCGATCGACGAAGTCTCAGGCCTTGTCAGGGAATGGGGCGGTGCACCCCAGGCCGACATGTTCGTGTTCGGCGGAAAATTCCCTGCCCATCACGCGGCTTGGGTCAATGGCGGCATGTCCCATGCGCGCGACTACGACGACACGCATGACGGCGCCATCCTTCATGCGGGCGTGACATCGGTTCCCGCCGCGATCGCAGCAGGACAGTTGCGCGGCAAGCTGTCGGGTGCCGATCTGATCGCGGCGGTCGCGGCGGGCCTCGAGGTGACCTGCCGGCTCGGTGTCGCGATCAAGGTCGATATCATTGAGAGCGGTTTCATCTATACCTCGCTGCTCGGATATTTCGGGGCGACGGCGGCTGCCGGGCGGGCGCTGGGCCTGACCGCAGAGGAGATGTTGAATGCCTTCGGCATTGTTTACAGCTCGGTCGCGGGCAATCATCAGGTCACGCGCGACGCCTCACTGATGAAGCGGCTTCAGCCCGGACTCGCTGCGCAGGCGGCGGTGGTTGCAGTTCAGCTTGCCAAGCGCGGAATTCGCGGAGCGCAGAATGTGTTCGAAGGCGCCGACGGGTTCTTCCGCGTCTATCTGCGCGGGCGCGTGGATCGCAACGTCGTGACCGCCGATCTCGGCAAGCGCTTCGAGCTGATGAACCTGAGCTACAAGCCTTATCCGTGCTGCCGCGATACCCACACCTCAATCGATGCAATTTTGCAGTTACGCGCCCGTGCGCTACGTCCCGCAAGTGATATCGAGTCTATTCGCGTGGGCGTTACGGGGCCGGGATACCAAATGGTTTGCGTGCCAGAGCCGGTTCGCCTTGCGCCGCGGACGATCGTCGAGGCGCAATTCAGCATTCCCTACACCGTGGCCGCAACTTGGATCGATGGCCCGCTCGGCATGAGGCACTTCACGGACGAGGGGCTGCAGCGCACCGACATACTCGATCTCGCCTCGCGGGTGCGGCCGTACGTCGATGCGGAGATCGATCGCGAGTGGAGCCGTTTCGTGCCGCCCGCCAGGGTGACCGTCCGGTTCCGCGACGGCCAGACGGTCGAGGCGCGCGTCAATTATGCGAAAGGCCACCCGAGAAACGCGATGACAGAGGCGGAATTCGCGGCGAAGACGACGGATTGCGCGACCTTCGCCGCCAAGCCCTTGCCGGCAGACATGGCTGCCCGCCTCAGCTCCGCGGTCGGCAAGCTCGAGTCGCTTCCCGATATTTCCGAGCTCCTGCTCATAGTGACCTGACCTCGAAAGGCTGCTAAGAGACCTACCAAGGCCACGAAGTGACGCATCGTGACTGAGTAAGGAGCAGAGACATGCCCGATTTCCTGATTTGCGAGCAAGACGGCCCCCTCGTCATTCAGACCATGAACCAGCCGAAGCAGCGCAACTCGCTGACCGGCAACAACGCGGTGACGGAATTCCTCGCCGCCATCGACCGCATCCATGACAACCGGCAGGTGCGTTGCGTGATCATCACAGGCAACGGTCCTTCGTTCTCCGCCGGTGGCAACATCCGCGAGATGAAGCGGCAGGCCTCGCCCGAGGTGAGCGAGATGGACATCCGGCACGAGTATCGCCGCGGCATCCAGCGGCTGACGCTGAGCCTCTTCAATCTCGAGGTGCCGGTGATCGCCGCCGTCAACGGCCATGCTATCGGCGCCGGGCTTGACCTCGCCTGCATGTGCGACATCCGCATTGCCTCCGAGAAGGCCAAATTCGCGGAGAGCTTCATCAAGCTGGGCATCGTTCCCGGCGACGGCGGGGCCTGGCTGCTGCCGCGCATCGTGGGCATGTCGCGCGCTGCCGAACTCGCGTTCACCGGCGACATGATCGATGCGCAGCAGGCCCTGGCGTGGAACCTGGTGTCCCGCGTCGTGCCGCACGAGGAGCTGCTGCCGGCCGTGGCCGGCGCGATGCCGGAGGCCGTCGTTGCACATAGCCTGCTCTGCTCAGGGCCACCCTCTCATTCGTGGCGTGGACCGTCGCGCTCGGGGATGTGCAGATGACCTCCGAATGTTACAGTCCAAAAATTCAAACACAGACGCGACCCACATGGCTTCAAAACACAGTGGGGGGCAGGCTGTACGCTCTGCCCGCGTGCCACAGAACCATCGCACCGTCGATCGGGTCACACGCATCCTCGAAGAGGTGGTCTACAACCCTGGCGTGACGTTCGCCGAGCTCGCTCGGGCCTTGGACGCCCCGAAGAGCTCGGTCCACGGCTTCATTCGCGGGCTCCTGGCCAAAGGCTGGCTCTACGAGGAGCACCGTCGCTTCTATCTCGGACCCGCGGTCTACGGTCTCACGCTCGCGAGTGGCCATATCCGGGCCGGACTGGTGACGCATGCAGACCTCGCCGCGCTGCACGAGGAGACGGGCCTGTCGGTATTCCTCGGCGTGCAGGCCGGCGATCACCTCATTTACATCGCGGAGGCCGGGAGCGATGCCATGGCGGACTTCGAGGCGCGCTCGAACATCCGCCGCACTCTGCTGGCCACAGCGGGCGGGAAGGCGCTTCTCGCCGCGCGGTCGGACGCTGAGCGCGAGGCGTATCTGCGCCGTCGCAGCGCGGAGGAGGCAGATTTGGTTGAAAGCTTCCTCCACGAGTACGAGGAGATCAGGAGGACGCGGATCGCGACGAACATTCGCCTATCGGGCAGGCGATTCGCGATCGCGACGACCGTCCACAATCAGTCCGGCGAGGCGGTGGCGGCGATCACGCTCGTGGGCCCCACCCCTGATGTGCAGCCCCGCGTGGCGGAGTTGAGCGAACTGCTGATTCGGCACGTCGACTCGTGGTCGCAACGGTCGATGACGCCGCGAGAGGTGATCTGACGTCCACCGGCGCCGGTCGGGGGATCAGGGCATACAGCTCACGGCGCGTGCGGTTTGGTTCTGCTGCCCGCCGCTGCGACTACCGCTTCCGGCATGCGATGTGACGACGTGCTCGCCCTCTGCCCAAAGGCAACTGGGCTCCGTCAGCCTCCTTGGCCGTTCAGCGCTTGCACCATCTTGAATTCGTTTACTCGCGAAGGAAGTCATTTGCCAGACTTCCTGTGCGTACCACTCTCGCAATACGTCGCCCAATCAGCCATCAGGCGCCGCCGCTTCTCGAACAGATCACCCCGGCGATAGGCGGCCTCGACCGCATCGCTCACGGTATGAGCGAGTGCCATTTCGCAGACCTTCAGTGCTGAGCGTCGTGCCCGTTCGCGAGAAGCCTTCGACAAGCCTGTCCTGAGCGTAGTCGAAGAGCTCAGGCCGAACGGGGCCGCGGTCGAAGCATCAGGGTGGGCGACCGTTCTCTTGCCGCTCGCGTGTTATCAATAACGAAACCGTTGGCCAGGAAACCAGAAATTTCTTATATTACTACTTACTTATGTTGTAATATTCCCGGCGGGACCCATGAGGTGGACCGCGCCAATATGGCATCCAGCAAGGCATGCGGCTGTCCGGCCCGGGAGAAAAAGTAATCAAATGGAGGATTCGTGATGTCCGAAGTAATCGACTTATCTCGCGTCGATCAACTCATCAACGAGCGTCTGGACGTCCTGCTGCCGAAGAAGCTCGAAGAAATCGAGCAGAGCAGGACGCCTTCGATGACCATCATCGCCACCAAGGGCACCCTTGACTGGGCCTATCCCCCGTTCATCCTGGCATCGACTGCGGCGGCGCTCGGCTGGAACGTGTCGGTGTTCTTCACCTTCTACGGCCTGCAATTGCTGCGCAAGGACCTGTCGGGTCTCAAGATCAGCCCGCTCGGCAACCCGGGGATGCCGATGAAGATGCCGTTCGGACCGAAATGGTTCCGCAGTATCAACTGGAAGATCCCGAACATCGTCCAGGCCGGCATCCCCGGCTTCGAGGCGCTCGCCACCGGACTCATGAAACAGACCATAAGCAACGCCGGGGTCGCGAAAGTCGAGGAGTTGCGCGCGCTGGCCATCGAGGCGGGCGTCAATCTCATCGCGTGCCAGATGACGGTCGATCTGTTCGGAATGGACCGCAGCGAGTTCATACCCGAAGTCAAGGAATTCGTGGGCGCGGCGACCTTCCTGCCGATGGCCAAGGATGCCGACG
The DNA here is from genome assembly GCA_001771985.1 of Betaproteobacteria bacterium RIFCSPLOWO2_12_FULL_62_13. Taxonomy (GTDB): domain Bacteria; phylum Pseudomonadota; class Gammaproteobacteria; order Burkholderiales; family SG8-41; genus DSOT01. The sequence goes on from MERG01000451.1 coordinate 4,812, forward strand.
TGAGCCTGTTTATCTGAAACGGCTTACACCGTCCCGTTTGCATTTGGTACGCGCCGCGTCACTCCGGCGGCGGCGCGAAACGGCGCCAGTTCGCCGCGTAGTAGAGCACCGGGATCACCACCAGCGTGAGCAGCGTCGAAACCAGAATCCCGAACAGCAGCGACACCGCGAGCCCGTTGAAGATCGGATCGTCGAGGATGAACAGCGCCCCCAGCATCGCCGCGAGCGCCGTGAGCAGGATGGGCTTGGCGCGGGTGGCGCCGGCGCGGACGATCGCCTGCTCGAAGTCCCGTCCCTGCGCCAGTTCCAGGTTGACAAAATCGACCAGCAGAATCGAATTGCGGACGATGATGCCGGCGAGCGCGATCATGCCTATCATCGAAGTCGCGGTGAACTGCGCGCCGAGCAGCGCATGTCCCGGCATGACCCCGATCACGGTCAGAGGAATCGGCGCCATGATGATGAGCGGCGCAAGGTAGGACCGAAACTGCGCCACCACCAGCAAGTAAATCAGGATCAGCCCCACCGCGTAGGCGATGCCCATGTCGCGGAACGTTTCATACGTGACCTGCCATTCGCCATCCCATTTGATCGCGTATCCCGCGTAACGGTCGGACGGCTGGCGGATGAAGTACTCGCCGAGCGCACCGCCCTCCTCGAGGGGCATGCCGGCCACGCGATCGCGGATCGCGAACATGCCGTAGAGCGGGCTGTCGAGTTCGCCGGCCATGTCGCCCACCACGTAAACCACCGGCAGCAGGTCCTTGTGGTAGATCGTCTTGTCGCGCACGGTCTGCACCGCATGCACCAGTTCCGAAAGCGGAATCAGCTCGCCGGAATCAGCGCGCACCCTGAGCTGGAGCAGCCGCCCGATATTCGCCTGCTCCTGGGGCGGGATGCCGACGCGCACCGGCACCTCGAATTTCGCCGTCCCCGTGAACAGCGGCGTGATGCCGTCTCCCGCCAGCGCGAGCCGCACCGCGGCGACAACATCGCGCTGAGCCACACCCAGCAGCGCCGCCTTGTTTCGGTCCACGCGCAGCACCACCTTTTCGGCATCCGCTTCGGTGCTGTCGTCGATGTCCACGACCCCGGGAGTGGCGGCAAACTCCGCCCGAAGTTTCCTCGCGACACGCGTCTGGCCCGCATAGTCGGGGCCGTAAACCTCCGCGACAAGCGGCGCCAGTACCGGCGGTCCGGGCGGCACTTCCACCACCTTGACGCGCGCGTTGACGCGCTCGGCGATACGCGCGATCCCTGGACGCGCGGCGACAGCGATTGCGTGGCTCTCGCGGCTGCGCTTGTGCTTCTCGAGCAGATTCACCTGAATGTCGCCGACCTCCGGTCCCCGGCGCAGGTAATACTGGCGCACCAGGCCGTTGAAGTTGATCGGCGCAGCGGTACCGGCATAGACCTGGTAATCGGTGACTTCCGGTATCGTCGCCACGTATGCGGCGATTTCGCGCAACGCGCGGGCCGTCTCTTCCAGCGCGGTGCCCGCCGGCATGTCGACCACGACCTGGAATTCGGACTTGTTGTCGAATGGCAGCATTTTGAGGATCACCAGCTTCACTGCCGCAAGCGAAACCGCGAGCGCGATCGCGACGATGACCCCACCCCACAGCATCCAGCGGCGGGGCGCGCCCCGGCGGCCGTTCAGGAACGGGGCCAACAACGCCCCGAAGAGGCGCAGCATGCGGCCGCCCTCCTCTTCGGCGAGCGGCGCGGCATGCGCTTTTGCCGCGAGCTTCAGCGCGAGCCAGGGCGTGACGACGAACGCAACCGCGAGTGAAATCAACATGCCCATCGAGGCGTTGATCGGGATCGGGCCCATGTACGGCCCCATGAGCCCGCTGACGAACGCCATCGGCAGCAGCGCCGCGATCACGGTGAAAGTCGCCAGTATCGTCGGACCGCCGACTTCGTCCACCGCCTCGGGGATGACTTCGGCGAGCGGCGCGCTCGAAAGCGCGCGGCGGCGGTGGATGTTTTCGACCACCACGATCGCATCATCGACCAGGATGCCGATCGAGAAAATCAGCGCGAACAGCGACACGCGGTTCAAGGTGAAGCCCCACGCCCAGGACGCGAACAGCGTCGCCGCAAGCGTCAGCAACACCGCCACGCCGACGATCACCGCCTCGCGCCGTCCCAGCGCGACCAGGACCAGCGCGATCACCGACAGCGTGGCGAAGATGAGCTTCTGGATGAGCTTCTGCGCCTTGTCGTTGGCCGTCTCGCCGTAGTTGCGCGTGAGCGTGACGTTGACCCCTTCGGGAATGATGCTGCCCTTCAACTCGCCGACGCGCCGTATCACCTGGTCGGCGACACCGACCGCGTTCTCGCCGGGCTTCTTGGAAACGACCAGCGTCACCGCCGGAAATTCACCCCGCGGAGCGGCGCTCGCGCTGCCGGTGCCATGCTGCACATAATGCTGCGGCTGTTCCGGCCCGTCCTCGATGCGCGCGACGTCGCTCAAGTACACCGGGCGGCCGTCGGCGCGGCCGACCACCAGCGTGCCGACCTCGGTAGCCGTCGCAAGAAAGCTGCCGGCCTCGACCTGGATTTCGCGGTTCTCGCGAGTGAGCCTTCCCGCGGGCAGCGCGGTGTTGGCGGCAAGCAGGGCCTCGCGCACGTCCCCGGCGGTGACGCCGTAGGCGTTCATGCGCTCGATGTCGAGCAGCACGCGCAGCGCGCGCGCGGCGCCGCCGACGGTGGTCACCGTGCGCGTGCCGGCGATGCGCTTGATCTCGACTTCCGCGGCATTGGCCACCTGCTTCAGCTCGTAAGCGCCGCGCTGCGGGTCTTCGGTCCACAGGGTAAGCGTGACAATGGGAACGTCGTCGATCCCGGTCGGCTTGACGATGAAGTCTCCGACGCCCAGCTCCGGCGGCACCCAGTCGCGGTTGGCGAAAAGCGTGTCATAAAGCCGCACCAGCGACTGGATGCGGTCCTCGCCCACCTTGAACTGCACCGTGAGAACCGCGAGCCCGGGTTTAGACACAGAGTAGACGTGCTCGATGCCCGAGATCTGCGACACCACCTGCTCCGCCGGCGTCGCCACCAGGCTTTCCACGTCGTTGGCCGAGGCCCCCGGGAACGGGATGAAGACGTTGGCCATGGTCACGTTGATCTGCGGCTCCTCCTCGCGCGGCGTGACCATCACCGCGAATACGCCGAGCAGGAACGCGATCAGCGCGAGCAGCTGCGTGATCTGCGCGTGGAGAAAGAACCGGGTGATGCGTCCCGAAATGCCCATGGCCGAGTGCACCGCTTAACCCAACCCTCTCCCTCTAGCGGGAGAAAAAAAGGGGGCTTCCGGGTTTTTCCGTGAATATCGTTTCTGCTGGGCTTGCCTATCAGAGCCAAACCAGTAACCTCGGCGGGAGCTGTCATTCCCGTGCAAACGGGAATCCATACGGCGTTGAATAAGCCCTACTACGTTTACATTGCCCGCAGCGAACGTCACAGGAATTCGCATCGACAGAGCTTTTGCGATCAACTCGTCAAGCAGGCACCCTATGGATTCCCGACTTCTCGGGAATGACACCCACGGAAAATTCGGAAGCCCCGAAAAAAGTTTCCCTCCCCCTTTTATCGGGAGGGCCAGGGTGGAGGTCGACCGTGTCAACCATCCAAACACCTCAGCAGATGGCGCCATTCTCAGGCTCGCGCGCTTATCGCTGTCCCTGCTTGCTCTTCATCGCAATGGCGGCCTTGACGGGATCGAGCGCGACCTTCTCGCCGGGGCGCAGCCCGGCCAGCACTTCCACGCCCGCTTCCCCGGCGGCTTCGCCCAGCCGCAACTGGCGGAACTGGATCTCGCCCGAGCCGGACACCACGTAGGCGCCGGTCACCTCGGTGCGCCGCACCACCGCGCTCGCCGGGATCACCAGTTTGCGCGCGCTCCCGAGGCTGAACTGCACGCGCGCGTACATTCCGGGATAGGCGCCGTTCACGTAATGAGGGAGCGTGATCCGCACACGCGTGGTGTGCGTTCGCGCGTCCGCCGCGGGCAGCACTGTTACGGTGCGTGCCGTAACGCGTTGCTTGAGTGCGGGAAACTCTATTACCGTCGGGGTCTCCTTGGTGATGAGGCTCACCCTGTACTGCGGAATATCGGCGGCCACGCGAAGATCGTTGGGATCAAAACCGGTCATGAGCGGCTTGCCGGGCGTGACCGTCTCGCCAAGCTCGACGTGGCGCGCCGCGACGATGCCGCTGTAGGGAGCGGTCACGGTAGCGAAACCTTTGACCGTCGCCGCTTGCCTCGATGCCGCCGTGGCGGCTTCGAGCTGGGCCTGCGCCGCGCGATAATCCGCCAACGCCTTGTCGAGCGCGGCCTGGCTCACGAATTTCTGGCTGAACAACTCGCGCGTGCGTTCGTAATTCGCCTGGGCGCTGGTGAGCGCCGCCTGCACCTGCGCGAGCTGAGCTTTGGTGCTCGCGAGCGCGTCGCTTACTTCGCGCTCGTCGATGCGCAGGATGACTTCGCCCTTGTTGACGCGGTCGCCCACGTCAAACCGGACTTCCACGATGCGCCCCGAAATCTGCGCGGCGACGGTCGACTGTTTTACCGCTTCGACGGTGCCGTCGGCGGTGTAAACCTCGTCGACTTGGCGATACTCGGCCGCCGCGGTAGCGAGCGGCTCAGCGGCCTGCGCCCACGGTATAAAAAGCAAAAGCAGGATGAGAAAACATCTGGTCATCATCGTGCATCAGGATACGACAAACGAGGGCGGCGCGGTTTGTTTCAGATCAAGCGGCTGCGCTCCTGCCCGGACAAGCCTGACAGCTCGGCGCGCTTTGCCCCCATGGCCCCGCCCCGCTAAACTGCCGGGGGCATGACCGAACTACATCGACCGATCCGCAGTTACGTATTGCGCCAGGGGCGCGTGTCGAAGGCGCAGCAGCGCGCCTATGACACGCTGTTGGCGCATTTCGGAATCCCTTTCGCACCGCAGATCGTCGATCTGGACCGCGTGTTCGGCCGCAGCGCGCCGAGGATCCTGGAAATCGGCTTCGGGATGGGCGAAACCACCGCGCAGATCGCGCAAGCGCACCCGGAAAACGATTACCTCGGCATCGAAGTGCACACCCCCGGCGTGGGCAGTCTGCTCAAACAAATCCGGGAGCGGGGACTGACCAACGTGCGGATCGTTCAGCACGATGCGGTCGAAGTTCTTACGCACATGATCGCGCCGCGCGCGTTCGATGGCGTGCACATCTTCTTTCCCGATCCGTGGCCCAAGAAACGGCATCACAAACGGCGGTTGATTCAGTCCGCGTTCGTCGCGCTGCTTGCGGAACGCATGAAGCCCGGCGCCTATCTGCACGTCGCGACCGACTGGCAGGACTACGCCGAGCAGCTCCTCGCTGTGCTCTCCGCCGAGCCACAGCTTCTCAATACTGCCCAAGCTTATGCGCCGCGCCCCGATTACCGTCCCGCGACGAAATTCGAGCAGCGCGGCTTGAGACTCGGGCATGAGGTTTGGGACATCGTGTTCCGCCGGCGCAGTGATGACCTCGAGTAACCGCATCCCATCCCACCCCGGAATTGCCCCTGGCGAGGAACGACTTGATCGCGCGAGGGCTGTAGGGCGGGAAAGCGCAGCGCATCCCGCCGGTCAGCGGCTGCATCCGGACGCTGCCCGCGGGCGATGCGGATTGCTCGTCACGCTGGCATGCCATCAAAGCGTGATTCGCTCGCGCGATCCCCGTCGATGGCCCCGGCCACAGTGAACTTGATCGCGGGCTGGCGAAGCAGATAATCTGCACTTCATGAACCTCTGCGCGAACTCGATCGAAGCCATCGGCCGCACGCCGCTGATCCGCCTGCGGCGGGCTTCCGACATGACCCGCTGCGAGATCTGGGGCAAGGCCGAGTTTCTCAACCCGGGCGGGTCGGTCAAGGACCGCGCCGCACTTTTCATCGTGAAGGATGCCGAGGAGCGCGGTCTGCTCCGCCCCGGTGGCGTCATCGTCGAAGGCACCGCCGGCAACACCGGCATCGGGCTTGCGCTGGTGGCCAACGCCCGTGGCTACCGCACGGTCATCGTCATCCCCGACACGCAAAGCCAAGAGAAGAAGGACGCGCTGCGCCAGTACGGCGCCGACCTGCGTGAAGTCCCGGCAGTGCCGTATGCGAACCCCAACAACTACGTCAGGGTTTCGGGGCGGCTCGCCGAAGAGATTGCGAAGCAGGAACCCGCCGGTGCGATCTGGGCCGACCAGTTCGACAACGTCGCAAATCGCCGCGCGCACTACGAGACGACGGGACCGGAGATCTGGGAACAGACCGCGGGTAAAGTGG
>MERG01000452.1 GCA_001771985.1 Betaproteobacteria bacterium RIFCSPLOWO2_12_FULL_62_13
CGGGCTGAGCGGAGTCAGGTATTTTTAGGACGCTCAGTAGAACTGCTGTTTTTGCGCAACTAGGCAATACAAGAGCGCTCGGCCCTGCTCCGTCATCTCCGGTGACGCATCGTCTGGCGCGAAGTGCCGCTTGAACGCGGCGGTCGCCGCCTCGGGATCCCAAACGTCGTAGCCCAACACACTCAGCAGCGTGGTGGCGTCGAGGCCTGGTGGTGCCGGCGAATAGGGCGGCTTGCACCACAGGCCAAAGCCGTGCTCGGCGAGGCGCTTCCACGGAAAGTGGCGGCTCGGATCGGTTTTCCGGCGCGGCGCGACATCACCGTGACCGAGGAAATTTCCCGCTGGAATGCCGTAGCGCTCCCTCAAGTCGGCGAGCAGCGCGAGCAGCGACTCGATCTGGGCATCGGCAAAGGGCTCATCGCCATTGTTGTCGAGTTCGATGCCGATCGATGCGGAATTCAGATCGCGGTTACCGCCCCAGTACGACTCGCCGGCGTGCCACGCGCGAGCGAGTTCATCCACCAGATAATAGATTCTGCCATCGCGTGCGATCAGGTAATGCGAACTCACCTTGCGCAGCGGATCGCCAAGCGTGGCGAGCGCCTGCTCCGCGCCGTCGTTGCCCGTGTGATGGAAGATCACGAAGTTCGGCCGCCGCGCATCGAAGTTGGGCGACGGCCGCTGTTCGACGGTCACGTTGGCGCGCTGCGGAAGTTGAGCACAGGCGACAACGGTCAGGACGAGCAATGCCATGCAGACACGAGCCAGGATCGTGCGCAGCGTCTTGTTCATGGGAGCCGTCAGAAGATGCCAAGCGCGAGTCCGGCCGCGATCGCGGCGCCGATTTCTTCACACCGGCGCAGATCCTCCGCCCCGATCCTCTTCGGCGCGAGGATCGCTTCGGGCGTTTGCGCGTGCGTGCACACGATGAGCGGTTCGCACACCGCCTTCAACCGCCAGCCGGTGCAAATGCGTTCGATCTGGCGCACGGCGTTGCTGCCGTCGCTGCCCGCGCACACCAACGTCGCATAAGGCCGGCCGGTGATGCGCTCAAGCACCGCGTAATAAGTGCGGTCGAAGAAGTCCTTCATGATCCCGGAGATCGCGGCGAGATTTTCCGGCGTCGCGAACACGTAGCCATCGGCGTGCAACACGTCCTCTGCGCGAGCTTCCGCGGCGTGCAGCAAGCGTACGCGGACCTCCCGCTCCGTCGCTGCGCCCCGCATGGCAGCCTCCGCCATCTGGCGCGTCCCGCCGGTCATCGAGTGGAAAACGATAAGAAGCTCTTTCATCGCTTCGACGAGAAAAAGTGACGAAAGATGGTGACGATAACTGGTGACGAAGATCCTCACCTCGTCACCGCTTCCCGTCACCGCTTCCCGTCACCCTTTCTCGTCATCCTTTTTCGTCACCTCTTCCCGTCACCCCTTTTCACCGCATTCAGCACATTCACCGGATAGAAGCCGCCCCCCACCGCGCCCACCATCGCCTCGTGGATATCCTCGACGGCCTCGATGAAATTCGTCTGCCCGAGAATGAAACCGGATCGGTAAGTACTGCCGTTCCAAATTGGAACATCAGAAACAAGAAACCCGCCGAAGCGGGTTGTTGCTGAATTTGGTGCTGCTGATTGCCGCGCTGGTTATGCGGCGGTTTTGACATCGGTGCGCGTCATTGCGTCCCGCAGTTGATCACCCACGCGAACCCAATCGCCACGCATGGCGCTCTGTTCGGAGTCGTGAGGATAGGCGTAACGATTGACATGGAACGTATCCGCAGGAGCTTCAAGTCCGCGAAATACGCCCTCAATCAGTGCCTTAGCTTTACGTATTTGCTTGGTCATGGGACGAATAGGACCACAGTATATCCAGGTAAGTTCCGCCTAGTCAAAGACGCGTATTTCACTCAGATTTTTAGATGAGGCAACAGGAGACGTGCTAAACAGTCTAGCCTCACAATCTCTCTGAATCCCCAAACGCGGTCGCTAACGCCAGCCCCCATCGCAGGTGCAACCCGCATGAAGTTTCCCGTCTCGGGTTTCTCGATTCTTGCAGTCATGAGTTGCATGGCGACACCTCCTTTCCCGCGACGCTTGGATGGGAGAGTGTACCGCAGGATAAGGCGGCGGGAGGAAGCGGCTCGCATCGTGGGTCGTTACCGACAGCTCGGATCGACCCAAGGCAGTCATTCCCCGGTGACGGCTAATCCGGTCCGTGGTTCGAGCCACGATCGGAGAGCCGAGCGGGGCTCGAACCCATAAGGCAGTGCGAATAGCGGGCTCGGTGTGTTGGATCAAGTCCAAGCTACTACACTACACGTGTCACTTTCCCGTCATCCTCAGTCAAGACGCAGCGCATACTCGTCCAGCTCGATCCGAGGCGGCTGGAAGGTGTTGATGAACGCGCCGGAGTCGGCGTAGCCCATCGCCATCCCGCAGATCACGATCCCGTTGTTCGTGATGCCGAGTTCGCGCCGGACGATGTCCGGGTAGCCTGCGATGGCGGCCTCCGGGCAGGTGTGCAGCAATCTTCTTGTCAGCTCGATAGCTTCAAATTACGCGGCGATATTCCATATCGGAATTTCTTGCATGTTGTTTGATGTATGTCAACGCGCAGATGGGAGAAATGGGTTATTCGCCTGAACGGGAGACATTCAATTCCCAATGCACGTCCAGAGGAAAGGGCAACAGCATGAACGCGAAGAATGACCGCGCCGCCTGGCTCAAAGGCCCACCCTCCCACTGTAGCATCCTGCCGAAAATCCAAACGCGCCCCCGTCGCTTCGTCCTGCTCGGCGCTCCCGGCGTCGGCAAGGGCACCCAGGCGGAATTGCTCAGCGCACGTCTCGGCGCCTGCCAGCTTTCCACCGGCGACGTCTTCCGCGCTGCGAAATCCATCGCCGCGTCCGAGCGCAGTCCGGCCCTCAACCGCGCCCTCGACGCCATGCAAAGGGGCGAACTCGTCACGGACGAGACCGTGCTTGCCATGGTCCAGGAACGCACCGTCTGCCTGCGGTGCGACGGCGGGTTCCTGCTGGACGGTTTCCCGCGCACCGTGCCCCAGGCCGAGGCGCTGACCCAACTCCTGGCGCACGAGCAAATCCAGCTCGATGCCGTGCTCAGCTATGAACTGCCTCTCGAAACCATCGTTGCGCGCTTAAGCGGCCGCCGGACCTGTGAGACATGCAAGGCCGTCTACCACGTCCAATCCAAACCGGCGAAGGTTGAAGGCGTGTGCGATGAGTGCGGGGGCAGCCTGATCCAACGCGAAGATGACCGACCTGAATCGGTCAAGGTGCGCATGGCTGCCTACGAATCCAGTACCGCGCCACTGACCGATTACTACCGCAAGCTGGACCTGCTCGTCGCCGTCTCCGCCGAGGGATCGCCCGAAGCGATTTACCAGCGCACGCTGCAAACGCTCGACGCGAGGGCATGATGCGCAGAATCGCCGCAGTTCGTCACCTATCGAACACGAAATCTTGGCCAATCGAAAGGGGCCGCTGTCCTTCCTAGTCCTCATCCAGCTCAACAACGAATACGCGCGTCAATTCCGCCAGTTCGTCCGGCGCGCCGATGAACCGGCAGCCCGAGCGTACTACCGGCGTCCCATCCGGAAGTTGTGTATTGATTGAGTAGCTGATCTGCACATCGGCGCGCACCGGAGGACGCGATGGATGAAGAATGCGACAATCGGTCAAGACACGGCCTGGTTCGAGGCGGTTGGCCGGATCGTGGAGGATCGTGCCGACTCCGCCGCGTCCGATGTCGGCGACGCGCGCCTCGAATGACCCGACACCCGGGCAGTCCACGAAACATCGCAAGGGCAGGTGCGGCGGAATCCTCACGCGCCGGTGCAGTCGCCGTTCATATTGGATCATGACCTCCGGGAGATCGAACTGCACCGCGGCGCCGTCGTTGAAGATCGTCTCTGTCGGTCTGAATGCCAAGAACTCAAGGTGCAAGCCGCCCCGCTCGCAATGAAGTCTAATCGTCCTGGACGATAGGAGCGCGGAATTGGCCCGCTTGGATGGACCGTAGTCGACCACGATGTGCCCTGCCTCGGCATCGACATGGAGCACCCGCGTGAGGAAAAGCAATTCACCATGTTCAAGATAGGCAGCGAGAGGCGCTTTGTCGTTCGCGAGGGCGCCCAATACCGCCGCGATCTCGATCTGCGAACGGATTAGCAGTTGTCGGGAAGCCGTTTGCCGCTTCCCCGAAGTGTCTTTTTCGGGCATGGGCTTGCTGATATGTTCTCCTATTGTTGCGAGCATCCGACAGATTCAGAACATCGGCGTTACCCACTTGTGACAACCGAAATGCAGTCCATTATGGTACTGTCAGAAGCAGACTGGCAGTTTGTTGAAAAGCGCCCGAATTTGACCGCGAATCTGTTCTCCACATGCTGTCGGACCCGCGACACAGGGCGCTTTCCGTTATCCTCAGTCGAAGAATACTGCATACTCGTCCAGCTCACTGCGCGGCAACCGGAAGGTGTTGATGAGGGGCTCGGGATCGGCGTAGCCATCGCCATCCCGCAAATTACGATCCAGTCTCTGGTGATGTTCGCGCCGGGCAATGTCCGGGTGGCTCGCGATGGCGGCCTCCGGGCAGGTATGGAGCCCGCGCAGATAGACTTGGCGCGCTTTCATTGCCCAGTGTTGTCCTTCTTTGCTCTCTGAATAGCCGCCCAAAGTTTTGGCGGCGTAAACGGCATATCGAGATGCTTGATCCCAATCGGTCGCAACGCGTCGATCGTCGCGTTGACCAGCGCGGGTAGCGAGCCGCTGCAGCCGGCTTCGCCCACGCCTTTCGCCCCGAGCGCGTTGGTCGGCGTCGGCACCGGATGGTCGTGCACTTCGATGTGCGTGAGCCAGCCCGCGCGCGGCATGACATAGTCGGTGAAGCTGCCTGTCAGAAGCTGCGCCGTGGCGGGATCGTATACCGCCTGCTCGCCGAAAACCTGTCCCGCCCCCTGCATCACGCCGCCGTGCACCTGGCCTTCGACCAGCGTCCGATTGACAACGTTACCGAGATCGTCGACGGCGGTGTAACGCGCGATGCTCGCCGCGCCGGTCTCGGGATCGATCTCGACCTCGGCGATGTGGCAACCGTTCGGATAGGTTACGCCGAACGTGCCCTCGGCAACCGTATCGAGCGGGTGGTGCTTGGGTCCTGCGAGTTTGCGCGCGAGTTCGATGAAACCGATCGAGCGATCGCCTGCATGAAACGCTCCTTCGCTGTAACGCAGCTCGTTCTGCGCGATGCCCAGCATGGCCGAAGCATGCGGACGCGCGAGCTCGATCAGCTTCTGGCCGAGCGTGCGAAAGGCACTGCCGGTGCCGAGCACGCCGCGCGAGCCGCCGGTGCCGCTGCCGATGAGATCCGCTGCCGGGGGACTGGGGTGAAACCGGATGTGCGTGGTGTCGATCCCGAGCGTTTCGGCCACGATCTGCGGAAAAACGGTTTCATGTCCCTGGCCGGATGACTGCGTGACGGCGAAGAGCGTCATGCTCCCGTTCGCGTCGAACTCGACTGCGACCTGGTCCTTCGGCGCCGCGCCGCCGCCGCCGGCTTCAAGATAAGTCGAAATGCCGATGCCGCGGAACCTGCCCGCGCGCTCTGATGCCGCGCGGCGCTGCGGGAAGCCGGTCCAGTTGGCGCGCTTCAGGGCATCCTCCATCACCGCTTCGAAATCGCCGGAGTCGTAGACGCCCGCATTCGGCGTCTTGTAAGGCATGGCCGAGCGCGGAACGAAATTTTTTCGCCGCAACTCGATCGGATCGAATCCATGCTCGTGGGCCGTGTAGTCGACCAGCCGCTCGATGGCATAGGCGATGTCGGGGCGTCCGGCGCCCCGGTACGCGGATACAGGCACCGTGTTAGTGTGCGCGAGCCGCGTGCGGCCGTACACCGCGGGTATGCGGTAGACGCCCCCGATCGTGATCGTCAGGTTGCGGGTGGCGATGAAGGAACCGAACGCAGCGCCGTAGGCCCCGAGATCGGCCCGGTCGTCGAAGCGGATGGCGAGGAATTTCCCGCCCGCATCGAGCGCGAGTTCGCCGGTGAGTGACAACGTGCGTCCATGGAAATCACTGATGAAGGTTTCGCTGCGGGTCGCAACCCACTTCACCGGGCGTTCGAGCTTGCGCGCCGCGAGCATCGCCGCGAAATACTCCGGATACGCTGCGCCGCGCACGCCAAAGCTGCCGCCGACGTCCTGCGCGACGAGCACGATCTTGTCCTTGTCGAAACCGGTGACTTGTCCGATCTGGCCCCGCATGCCCCCGACCCCCTGCAGCGGCACATGAATGGTGTAACGTCCGCTCGCCGCATCGAACGCCACCAGACAGGCGCGCGGCTCCAGCGCGTTGCCAACGAGGCGCTGGCTTTCGACGGTGAGGCGGCTCACGTATTTCGCGCGCGCAAACGCGGCGGCGACCGCCTCTTCATCGCCGGATTCATACTCGAACGCGACGTTTCCAGGAACATCGGTGTGAAGCTGCGGCGCGCCTTCTGCCGCCGCACCCTCAAAGGTCGTGACCGCAGTCAGATCGCGGTATTCGATCTCGATCACGTCCCGCGCATCCTCGGCGAGCGCCGCGGTTTCTGCGACGATCATCGCGACCGGCTCGCCGACGTAGCGTACGCGGTCCATCGCGAGCACGGGGTGGTGGGGCTTGCGCAGCGGCTGGCCGTCTTTGCCCGGGTAGCTGACGATATTAGGCAGTGACTTGAACCCGGCCTGCCGTGCATCCTCGCCCGTGAACACCGCTACAATCCCGGGATGGGTCAACGCTCGAGTAGCATCGAGCCGAAGGATTTCGGCGTGCGCCCGGTCCGACCGCAGAAAAACCGCATGTAACTGATTCGGGAGATTCCAATCGGCGGTATAGCGGCCCTGACCGGTTATGAGACGAAAATCTTCGCGGCGAGACATAGCGCTTTCCAGGTAATTGATGTGTCCGAATTCTCGCATAGTTCACACGGGGCCTGTCACGCAGCGGACTCGAAGACCTCGCGCCGGCAGCGGAGGGACGCTTCAGCCACCGGATCGCGGTGATGGCTGTCAGCAATCGCAATGCGGATGGGCGCACATGTCCGGCTCCACGGCAGCGGCGTGAGTGCAGCTCGGGATACTCCACCAACGTATTGTTTTACATTTATAAACTGGTTGGCTCGCGGGCAGGGCGCCGCCTGAAATTATTCCTAAGACGGCATAGGCTAAAATGGGCGAATGATCGGACGCGCGGATTGACGCAACACAGAAAGAGTGCTGAACCTCAATATGAATATGCGCATGAGTCGACTGCCAGCCTTGTTCCTCGGTATTCTCGTGGTGCTCGCGTACCCCGCCGCGGCGCAGCAGATCAGAATCGGTTTTGTGGACGGTCTTCGCATCGAACGCGAGTCAAAGCGAATGGAGCGGGGCGTCGAGGCCCTCAAGAAGGAATTTGCCGAGCGGGAGGAAGCGCTGCAGGAATTGCGCATTCAGGTTCTGACCATGCAGTCGGAGCTTGAGAAGCTCAAACCGGACACGCAGCCGGCTGGGCTGGAGAGGAAACGACGCGAGTTTTCGGGCCTCGCCCAGCGGCTGGAACAAAGTGGCCGCGCCTTCACCGAAGATCTCGATCGCCGCAAGGCCGAGGAACGGCAGAAGTTTGTCCGCGACGTGACGGTGGTCGTGCGCAAGATCGCCGAAGCGCAGAAGCTCGATCTCGTGGTGCAGGAGGCGGTCTACGCAGACGCCGCCATCGACATCACCGATCAAGTGCTGAAAGCACTGGACGCCTTGCCGGCCGGCGGCGGAAAGTAAGAGCCCCTTCGCGCTTTGGCCGGTTTTGGCTCGCAACGCACGTGCGTTTCATTAAACATGATGCCGCGTTCGGGGAGGGCGGCCCTTGACCCAGAAAACCAGAACCAGTCTCACCAATCGATGCCCTGCTGATGTGCGCTGGGCCCAAGCAGCGGGCGCGGCCGAACACAGCAGATCGTTTTCGACGAAGGCAAGGGGCTATCCACCAAGGAACAGCAATACGCCAACACTGCGATCATCAATGGCGTTCGGCAGGAAGTGGACAAATGGCGCGCGTTGCCCAATCCAAACGATTGGCGCGTCACGCCTGAAACCGCGCGCTTCTTGCAGCACTGGCGCCATCACAATTTCAGCGGCATCCGCCCGTTCTTCTGTCAGATCGAAGCGGTCGAAACCGCCATATGGCTGACCGAAGTCGCGCCGCAAATAGGCAAAGTAGGCGATACCTTTCTGGAACACCTGGCCAACGCCAACCGCGACGCCAACCCGGAGCTCATGCGCCTCGCACTGAAACTCGCCACCGGCGCCGGCAAGACCACGGTCATGGCGATGCTCATCGCCTGGCAAACCATCAACGCGGTGCGGCGCCCGCAGAGCAAACGCTTCACGCGCGGGTTTCTTGTCGTGACCCCGGGCCTCACGATCAAAAATCGCCTGCGCGTGCTCCAGCCTAGCGATTGGGAGGGCGAGTTCTGCCGCGTGGCGGAGGCGCACCCGCGGCGTGCGGGCCTACGTCAAGAATCACAGCCTCGGCCTCGAAGTGCCTTACCGCTACGGGTCGGAAACGCGCAGGTACCTCCCCGACTTCATCGTGCTGGTGGACGATGGCCACGGCGATGACGATCTGCTGCATCTCATCGTCGAGATCAAGGGTTACTGGCGCGAAGACGCCAAGGAAAAGAAATCCACCATGGACACCTACTGGGTGCCCGGCGTGAACCACCTTGGCACCCACGGCCGCTGGGCCTTCGCCGAATTCACCGAGGTCTATCAAATCGAAGCCGACTTCGAGAAAAAGGTCGAAGCGGAGTTCAACAAGATGATCGAGTCCATCGTGCTGAGCGGAGTGCCGGCGGCAATGCATCGATAATGACATCAAATGATGTATACTTCATGCATTTCAACGGAGGGAAACAACATGCGCACCACCATCAATCTGGACGACCAACTGGTGGCCGAGGCCCAGCGCATCACGGGGGTGAAAGAGCGGACCGCTCTCATCCACGAAGGGCTCAAGGCCTTGATCGAGCGCGAAAGCGCGCGGCGCCTCGCCCGGCTCGGGGGCAGTGAACCCAGGTTGCAACTCATCCCCCGGCGCCGTTCCCAGCCCGCATGATTCTGGTCGACACGTCGGTCTGGGTCGATCACCTGCGCGAACGCGCGTCGGCGCTGGCTGCCGCCCTCGAACAGGGCAGCGTGCTGATGCATCCGTTCGTCCGCGGCGAATTGGCCTGCGGCAATCTGAAAAATCGGGGCGAAGTGCTCCGGCTGCTGGGGGAGTTGCCCGGCGCGCCGGTTGCGACGGACGCCGAGACATTGGATTTCATCCAGCAGCGCGCCCTCATGGGCCGTGGCCTGGGTTATATCGACGTCCACCTGCTGTCTTCGGTAGCTCTGGCGGGAACTGCGCGGCTGTGGACGCGGGACAAGCGCCTTGCTGCCGTAGCCGCTGACCTGGAACTGGCCCACGTGGAACAAGTCTGAGCAGGGGTCCCATCACCAAGAAACCGTCCACCAGGAAAACCGTCGAAACCCTCAAGCACGACGAAGCGACGCGCCGGAACATTCCCACGGCGGAATACCAGTCCGTTCTGCAGAAGGAGGAACAGAACCCGGTGCGCGTCGCCTACGAGCGGCGCAACCGCGACCTCGATCCGCAGCTTGTCTGGCGCGGCAAGGACGAGCAGGATTGGAGCGACCTCGTCGTCCACGCCCCGCCGCTCTACATCCAGGAAAAGGTGCACCCCAAGGTCATCATAGATGACCTGGTGGCTAGTGCTCAGTGGCTAGCGGCTAGCGGAACACAAACCACAAGTCACGAGCCACAAGCCACTCAGCTCAACCTCTTCGCCGACTTCAACGGTATGCCGACGGGCGTGGATAAAACGGAGTTCTACCAGCACGACCAGAACTGGTCGAACCGCATGATCCTCGGTGATTCGCTACAAGTGATGGCGAGCCTCGCCGAGCGCGAGGGATTGCGCGGCAAGGTGCAGTGCATCTATCTCGACCCGCCCTACGGCATCAAATTCAACAGCAACTTCCAGTGGAGCACCACAGACCGAAATCCAAAAGATGGCAGAGCCGACCAAATCACTCGAGAGCCCGAGCAGGTGAAAGCCTTTCGTGACACATGGCGCGACGGCATCCACAGCTACCTCACCTACCTGCGCGACCGGCTGACGGTGGCACGGGATTTGTTGATGGATTCAGGTTCGATCTTCGTGCAGATTGGGGATGAGAACGTTCATCGCGTCCGGGCGCTGATGGATGAGGTATTTGGAGAAGACAATTTCGTCTCACTGATTTCTTTTCGAACCACAACCGGCCTCGGCGACCAGTTTTTGGATTCTGCCTGCAACTTCTTGATTTGGTATTGCAGGGGAAAAGAGGCATTGAAGTATCGCGAGCTATTCAAAACAAAAGGCTTAGCTGACGATGTTGGTGGTCGTTACCGCCGGGTTCAGCTCGCAGCTCTTGATAGACGGTCAATGACGGCTGATGAGAGAGATGACCCTGCGACACTTCCGACCGGCGCTGAGATCTATCGACATGACAACCTTACGTCCCAGAGCGGTGGTGAAAAATCTGCTTTTCCTGTGAGCTACGCTGGGCAAACCTTTCGACCTGGCCGTGGATACTGGAAGACGAACGAGATTGGTATGCAGCACCTCCTCGAAGCTGAGCGAATTGCAAGTCCGACACCAAATTCGATTCAGTACGTTCGGTTCTTGAATGACTTCGCAGTAGCAAAGTTCAGCAACGTGTGGACTGACACTCAAACAGGCGCGTTTACGGACGAGAAGCTCTACGTTGTACAAACGAACGCCAAGGTAATCGAGCGATGCGTTCTTATGACTACCGACCCTGGCGACCTTGTGCTCGACCCGACCTGTGGCTCCGGCACCACTGCCTACGTCGCCGAACAATGGGGCCGGCGCTGGATCACCATCGATACCTCGCGCGTCGCGCTGGCGCTGGCCCGCGCCCGTATTATGGGCGCGCGCTATCCGTATTATCTGCTCGCAGACTCGCGAGATGGCCAGATCAAGGAGGGTGAAGTCACCCGCACCGTGCCATCGTCGCAACCTACTCGCAGCAACATCCGCCACGGGTTTGTCTATGAGCGCGTGCCGCACATCACGCTCAAGTCCATTGCCAACAACGCCGAGATCGACGTCATCTGGGAGAAATTCCAGAAGGATCTGGAATTTCTAAGATCGCGGCTGAACGCCGCGCTGAAGAACAATTGGGAGGAATGGGAAATTCCGCGGCACCCAGAGGACGGTTGGACCGCGGAAACGAAGAAACTTCACGCGGAATGGTGGGAAAGGCGCATCAGTCGCCAAAAAGAAATCGACGCGTCGATTTCTTCCAAGGCCGAATTCGAATACCTCTACGACAAGCCCTACCCGGACAACAAGAAGGTCCGCGTCGCCGGGCCGTTCACCGTCGAAAGCCTCTCGCCGCACCGCGTCCTCGGCGTGGACGAAAACGACGAACTGATCGACACAGCCGCCCAGCCGGGCGCCGACTACGCTGCGAAGCAAACGTTTCCCCAGGTGATCCTGGAAAACCTCAAGACCGCTGGCGTCCAGCAGGCGCACAAGGAAGACCGGATCACCTTCACCTCGCTCAAGCCCTGGCCCGGCAGACTGATCTGCGCTGCTGGAACAGTGGCTAGTGATCAGTGGTCAGTGGTCAGGGAAGAGAAGAAGTCTTTA
>MERG01000453.1 GCA_001771985.1 Betaproteobacteria bacterium RIFCSPLOWO2_12_FULL_62_13
CCATGGGACGTCCTATCATGCCGTTCGCGGGCGTGACTTCCGGGTCGGTGAGCGTCGCGGTCGGCGTCTCGGTCTGACCGTAACCGACCAGCACGGGCGCGCCGGTGTAAGCACGCCACCGCTCGATCAAGTCAGCCGTCACTGCTTCCCCTGCGGACAACGTGAAACGCAAACGCGAAAAATCCCGCTTGACGGACGCTTCCCGCAATAGCAGCCGCAGTTCCGTGGCCACCGCGCAAAAAATGGTGATACCGTGGCGCGTCATGAGATCGAGTCGGGCTGCCGGGTCGGCCGGGCCGTCGTGCAAGAACGCCGTCGCGCCTTGGGTCCAGGCCCCGAACAGCAGGCAACTACCGGCCCGCGTCCATCCGGTGTCGCTCGTCGTCCACACCACATCGCCAAGCTTGAGACCGAGCTGGCGCCAGGGCTGCTGGCAACGCACATACACCCCGCGCGTCGCATGCAGCACCGCCTTTGGGTCCCCCGAAGAACCGGACGTAAAGTACATCAACGCGGGCGCATCGGCCGCCATTGCCACGCCGAGCGGCGCATTTCCGGCAGCGGTCATCGCTTGATCGAAGTCAAGCCAGCCCGGCCCGCCGCCGACGGCGAGCTTCAGCCGGAAATCATTCTCGATCGCCGCGAATTTGTCGATGTACCCGCGGCTGGTAATCGCACCGCGCGCTCCGCTGCACCGCGCGCGGTAAGCAACCTCGGCAGCCGTCAACTGACTGACGCATGGCACCGGTATTAACCCGAGACGCATGCAGGCGGTCATCGCTATGTGCCATTCGGAAATGCGCGGCAACAGGATCAAGACCCGCTCGCCCCGCGCGAGGCCGCATCTGGCGAGCGCTGCCGCAAGCCTCCTTGCCGCGGATGCGACGTCGCCGTAGGTCCAGTACTGCGCCTGTCCGTTCGCATCCACCGCGATCAGTGCACGCGCGTTCGGCGCTTTACGTGCCCATGCTTCAACCACGTCGAGCGCGAAGTTGAAACTCGCGGGCAGCCGGGGTGCGCCACCGGTGTCGCTCATCGTGCTTGCTTCGTCCTTCGGTGAATGGTAACGTTGCTTGCCGTCCCATTATACGGAACAGAGCTTCCCCAGGCAAAAGCACGCTTTCCATACTGCAATGATGAAACCCCGCAAGCGTTCGACGGCTGGCCGGCAGGAGCCTCGGACCTCGGTCGCGAAGGCGCTCGCCGTGTTGCGCGCCTTCATCGACGGGCAGGATCAATGGGGCGTCCGCGAACTCGCCTCCAGGATTGCTCAGCCGCCGAGCACCGCGCACCGCCTGCTGTCACGGCTGCGGCTCGAGGGGTTTCTGGATTACGACGAAGCGCGGCAGAAGTATCGCATTGGATTCGAGTTTTTCCGTCTGGCCGCGGCGGTAAACGAGCGGCACGGGTTCAAGCAAGTGGCGCTGCCGATCATGCGCGAGCTCACCGAGCGCAGCGGAGAGAGCGTTTGGCTCGTGCTCCATGATTCCCAGCGATTCCGGATGGCTTGCGTCGCTGAGCAACCGTCGCCGCATCCGCTGCGCTACGCGGCGCCGCTCGGCCGCGAAGAAACCCTGATCGACAGCGCCTGCGGCTTGGCGGTGCTTGCCGCGCTACCCGACGATGAACGCCGCGCGACACTCGCGGGATTGCGCGGCCGGGTGCCGGCGAATCTCGACCGGCGCCTGTGCGAAATACGCGACGCCGGCTACGCAACGACTCGCGCGTGCGAAGCCGAAGCTGCAATGATGATCGCGGTCGAGGTGCGGGATATCCAGGGTTACCCGACCGGCAGCCTTGCCGTGGTTGTGCCGATGCACCGGTTCGGCTCCGGCCGCGAACTGGTGCTAGGCGAGCTCGTGCGCGACTACGCAACGCGCTTGTCCCATCGTCTGGGCGCAAGGCTGCTTGGCGGTGCGAGCGCCGGGACTTGGCACGACGCGGTTGCGCTGATCAGCGAGCTGCTGCATCGCGAAGCACCTGGGCTGATGGTGACGCCCGCACTCGGCGGTGGGGGGCGCAATCTCGAAGATCTTGATCGCGGCCTCGGCACCTACGGGCTGACGACGGCGGCCAGCCTTCACCAAGCGTTTCACGGCCGAAAGCCCTTCAACTGCCGTCACGAGAGGCTGCGGGCGGTGATGAATCTTTCGGAGCTGCAACTGCTCGTCATTTCGCGGCGGGGTCTCGCAGTCGACGGCATCGGCGATCTTGCCGGCCTCAGGGTTTCGCCGGGCGAACAGGGCTTTTCGGCAGCGCAGGTTTTCGAGGAATTGTTGCACCTCGCGCGGGTGCCGCGCCAGCACACCGAGCGCAAGCGGGGAGCCATTCTGTATCTTGACTACCCCGAGGCGAAACGGCGGTTCGAGGCCGGCGCCCTTGATGTGCTGATCTGGCTGACGGGCGTCTCGAACAGGCTGGTTCAGGAGATTCACGCATCGACGCCGTCGCGCCTGCGAGCGATCGCAGAACCCTTGCTGCGGCGCTTGGCCGCCGGGAATCCCGGATACCGCGTTGGGCCGATTGCCGCTTCGGCTTTCCCCCGCTGGCTCAAGGCCGATGCCCAGACGTTGATCGTGCCGACGGTGCTGGTATGCACGGCCGGCTGTGCCGAATCAGAGGTTTACGAGGTTGCGCGCACGGTGTTCGAGCACCGCGCCGAGCTCGCGTTGATGTCGTCCGTCTACAGCCGCATCGACGCGCGCTTCGCGGTGGCCGATCTGGCGGCGCCTCTTCATCCCGGCGCAGCGCGTTATTTCCGCGAGATTGGAGCCGAACCCGGTTATGCGGTCGCGGACCTCCAGCCGTCAAGCTAGCCGCAGGACGGTGTTTAACAACGGCTATCCATCCATGAAGGTCAGATATGAACGCCAGTGCTGACAAGTATGACGTGATTGTTGTCGGCGGAGGAAACGCCGCGATGTGCGCCGCGCTGTCGGCGCACGAACAGGGCGCGAGAGTGCTGGTGCTCGAGCGGGCGCCGGAATCCGAGCGTGGCGGCAACAGCGCTTACACCGACGGGGCGATGCGCTTCGTATACGACGCGCCGGATGACGTCATCGCGTTGTCGGGAGATTTGACGCCGGACGAGATCGCCTCCAGCGACTTCGGCACTTATTCCGAGGAGCAGTTCTTCGACGACATGGCGCGCGTCACGCAGAACCGTACCGACCCGGATCTGTGCGAAATCCTGGTCAGAAGCAGCAACGCAACGCTGCGCTGGATGAAGGAAGCAGGCGTCAGGTTCATGCCGAACTACGGCCGGCAGTCGTATCGCGTCGACGGCAAGTCGAGGTTTTCCGGCGGCGCGACGATCGTGGTCCGGGAGGGCGGACCGGGCCTCATCGAGGCGCTTTACAACACCGCCGGAAAAAGAAGGGTCGATATCCTCTACGGCGCTTGGGTGCGGGACTTGGTGTGTTCCGATGGCGTGGTGTCCGGTGTGACGGCCAGAGTGGATGGAGCCACTCGCGAGATCGCGGCGGGGGCGGTAGTTCTAGCGTGTGGCGGGTTCGAGGCAAATACGGAATGGCGTACCCGATATCTGGGGCGCGGCTGGGATCTTGCGAAAGTCCGCGGTACAAAATTCAACACCGGTGACGGGCTGTCAATGGCGCTGCGTATCGGCGCGCAACCCTACGGCCACTGGTCGGGCTGCCACGCGGTGGGCTGGGAGCGATACGCAACGGATTTCGGCGACCTCGCGCTCACCCCCAGTTTTCAACGTCACAGCTATCCGTTCGGGATCATGGTGAATGCGGACGGGAAGCGGTTTGTCGATGAAGGCGCGGACTTCAGGAACTTCACTTACGCAAAATACGGCCGCGTCGTGCTGGAACAACCGGGACAGTTCGCTTGGCAGATCTACGATTCCAAAGTGCTCCACCTGCTGCGCGATGAATACCGAACCAGGCATGTCACGAAAGTGAAAGCGAATTCCATCGAGGAGCTCGCGGACAAGCTGGAGGACGTTGACAAGCAGCAGTTGCTCAGGACGATCAGGGAGTTCAATGCTGCGGTAAAGACCGCGGTGCCGTTCGACCCGGCCATCAAGGACGGCCGTTGCGCCGAGGGGCTTGCGATCCCGAAATCGAACTGGGCGAACGCGATCGATACGCCGCCGTTCGAAGCCTACGCCCTGACCTGCGGCGTAACATTTACTTTCGGCGGTCTTCGCATCACGAATGAGGGCCAGGTCGTGAACACGAATCACGAGCCCATCCCCGGGCTCTTTGCAGCGGGCGAAATGGTGGGCGGCCTGTTCTATTTCAACTGTCCCGCCGCAACCGGGCTCACAAGCGGCGCGGTGTTTGGGCGCCTCGCGGGACGCAACGCCGCGAGCTTCGCGAAAGCAAGGAGGGCGGTGACGTGACGCCGCCTGCAGCCCCCGCTGCCCGTCGCGGTTGATCCTGACGGCGATGGCAATAGCGAGTCGGGAGACGGCGGTCCGCCGTTACCGGATCGCGATCACCACTTTGCCGAGCACGCGCCGCTCATGCACCGCCGAAAGCGCGTCGCGAAACTTCTCCATTGGGTAGACGGCCATCACGTGCGGCCGGAACCTGCCGTGTTCGTAGAACTCGAAGAGCTTCGCCTGCGCGGCGCGCCACTTGTGCGGCTCCCGGTCGCGGTAATCGGTGACCTGCAGCCCGATCACCGAGATGTTCTTGACCAGCAGATATCCCGCCTTGACTTCCGGGATGCCGCCCCCAGCGAAGCCGATGACCACTAGCCGACCGCACCACGCGAGCGCGCGCAGGCTCGCGTCAAACACGTCGCCGCCTACCGGATCGATCACGATGTCAACCCCGCGCTTGTCCGTAAACTCGTGGACCTGGGCCCGCAGCGCATCCTTCAGGTCCGGCACGTCGGTACGCACCACGCGGTCAACGCCGTTCTCGGTCGCGAGGGCGGCCTTCTCGTCCGAATCGACCGCCGCCAGCACGGTTGCGCCAAGCGCCTTGGCGATTTGCACCGAGGCGAGACCCACCCCGCCGGCAGCGCCGTTGACCAGCACGCTGTCGCCCGGTTTGAACTCGGCGCGCTCCACAAGCGCAAAGTAGGCGGTGAGATACACCAGCCCGAATGCGGCACCTTCTTCATACGGCATTTTCTGCGGCATCACGAAACACTGCGGCGCCGGCACTACGCACTGTTCCGCGAACGCTCCCCACTCGACCTGCGCGAGAATACGATCGCCGACGCGGCACGTCGTCACCTCGCGGCCGACGGCGGCGACGACACCGGCGAGGTCCTTGCCCGGGCTGAACGGGCGCGGCGGTAGCAACTGGTAGCTGCCCTCCACCACCATCAGATCCGGGAAGTTCACTCCCGCTGCGTGGACATCGACCAGCACTTCGTTCGGGCCGGGCACCGGCGCCGGCCGTTCCTCAAGGACCAGGTTTTCCAGCGGTCCGTGCTGATGGAGCACGATCGCGCGCATGGCTTACGCTGTCTTCTTGTCCAGGAGTTCGTTGTCGGCCCCGAGCGCGGGGTAACCCGCTTCCCCGCGCAGCGTGCGGAACTCCGGCGAGATCGGCATCGGCAATGCGGGGATCGCGCGCCCGCCGGCCGTGAGCCTGGGGCCGAACACTCCGCGCGCGGCGAAATGCGGGTTGGCGAGCGCCTCCTGCACCGTTTTCACGAGGCAGCAGCACAGGTCCTTGCCGGCGAACACCGCCTCCCACTCCGCCGCCGTCTTCATTCCGATGCGCCGTGCGACTGCCTCCCTGGTCGCCGCCGGGTCCCTCGCATCGTCGCGCAGTTCCGAGGCGAGCCCGATCGCGTCGCAGAAGTTCTGCCAGAATTTTTCCTCGAGCGGCGCCGCGGCGATAAAACAGTCATCGCGCGTGCGATAGATCTGGTAGCGCGGGCTGCCGCCGGTGACGAGCGCCTTGCCAGGCTGTGGCCAGCGGTCGGCTGCGAGACCGTCGCCCAACGCCCAATACATGTAGGTGAAGAGATTGTCAGCCATTGCGACGTCGAGCTTGCAGCCGCGCCCGCTCTCTTCCCGGCTGCGCAACGCGAGCAGGATATTGAGGACGGCAGGATAGGTGCCGCCGCCGATGTCGGCGACCAGCGCCGGCGGCAACACCGGCGCGCCGTCGGCGCCGGCGGAAAGCGCGAGCATGCCGGCTTCCGCGATGTAGTTGAGGTCGTGCGCCGCCGTCAGCGCCCGGGCGCCGGATTGCCCGTAACCGGTGATCGAGCAGTAGATGATGCGCGGGTTGAGCGAGGATAGCGATTCATAACCGAGCCCCAGTCGGTCCATGACGCCGGGGCGGAATTGCTCGACGATCACGTCGGCGCCTTTCAGCAGCGGGGTCAAGCGCGCGACCGCATCCTGCGCCTTGAGATCGAGCGCGATTGAACGCTTGCCGCGGTTCAAAAGCGCGAAGTTCACGCTGTCGGTGCCGAACTTCGGAACGTAACTCCGCATCTCGTCGCCCGCGCCCGGCCGCTCGATCTTGATCACCTCCGCTCCCGCTTCCGCGAGCAACAACGTCGCGAGCGGGCCCGGCAGCAGCGTGCTGAAATCAAGAACCCGGATACCTGCGAGGGGTGGCATGGTCAGAAAAACACTTATGATTTTTGCTGTTGCCGTTGTTTCGCCACGCGAGCGCGGCGCGCGGGTGCGTAGGCGGGATCACCATACGCCTCAAAAAGCGCCTGCGTGACGTCGAAGTGATGCGTAAGCCCGGTGCGTTCGAGCAATTGAATCGGCCCTTCCGGGTAGCCGAGTCCCAGTTTCAGCGTCATGTCCAGATCGCCGGCGCTCGCGAGTCCCTCGTCGAGTCGCCTGAGCGCCGCGTTGTAATAGGGACGCACCAGGCGGTCGATGATGCGGCCGGCGAAATCGCCACATACCGCTACTTTCAATCCATATTCCTCGAATAACTTCCGCGCCGCCGTGATCGCTGTGTCCAGCGTGCGCGGCTGGCGCACGAGTTCGACCAGATTGGAAGGCTCCGCTGTTCCCAGCCGGAAACGCGCGAAGCCCAGAACGTTCGACCCCTCCTCACCACGCGCTTCACCCGTATGCACGCCGAGACATTCGGCGCCGAGTTCCACGAGGACAGCGGCCTTACGGTCGGTCTCACGCAATCCCCTGAACGCGGCTCCAGCATCAGCGCCAATGATGACAACGATTTGGCCGCTGTCCTTACCACCCGCTACCAGCGGGTGATCTCCCGAGAATGAACGGCTTTCTCCGGCACGAATAACCTGGTAATCCATCTGCGTTTATCTCCAGCTGATTCCGCTTCCTATTCCTTGATATGGGTTCCCATGTAAGGATAAACGCCGAGCGTTTATCCTCCGAACATCGCGCTGCCTTGATACTTGTAGAAGCCCTCGCCGCTCTTGCGGCCGAGCCTGCCCGCCGCAATCATGCGCTTGACCAGCGCCGGCACCGCCGCACGCGGCTCGTGTGTTGACGTGTAGAGTGCCTCGGCCACCAGCAAATGCGTGTCAAGCCCCACGAGGTCGAGCAATTCGAGCGGCCCCAACGGATAACCCAATCCAACCTTGATCGCGCGGTCGATGTCGGCGGGCTCCGCCACGCCGGCCTCCACCAGTCGGATCACGTCGTTGTTGAACGGTATCAGGAAATAATTGAGGATAAAGCCCGGATTGTCCTTGGTCTTGACCGGCGCCTGCCCCATCGCCTTGCAGAAATCCCACGCGGCCTTGAAAGTCTCGTCGCTCGTCCTGAGTCCCGGCGACATCTCCACCAGCTTCATGAGTTGCGCCGGCAAACAGAAGTGCGTGCCGACGAAACGATCGTCGCGTCCCGAGCCGGCGGCGATCTCGGTGATTGACAGCGTCGAGGTGTTGGACGCGAAGATGGTGTGCGGCGGGCACACGCGATTGAGCTCGCCGAACAGGCCGTGCTTGACCTTGAGGTCCTCGAACACCGCTTCGATCACGATGTCGCAGGCAGCGAGCGCCTGGATGTCGGTCGTGCCCGTGAGGTCTCCCATGATGCGTGCGACCTCATCCTGCGTGAGCTTTTTCCGTTCCACCGATTTGGCAAAAAAGCCCTCGGTCTGCTTGCGGGCGCGGGCGAGCGCCTCGGGCTTCGTGTCGTGGACGATAGTCTTGAAGCCGGCGCGCGCGGCCACAATCGCGATGCCCGCGCCCATCGTTCCGCTGCCCGCAACGCCTACGGTTTTGATCTCTGACATCGCACACCCCTACAAACAAGAGCATTGGCCACAGAGGGCACAGAGAACACAGAGAGAATCATTCGAAGCATTCGCTGTGACGGAAGGACAGACGGAAGTTCGTAGTCTTGGAACGAAGACAATAAGCTGTTGTTTCGGGATTTCATTAGCTTTCTTGGTGATTCAAGTTTTTTTCTCCGTGATCTCTGTGTTCTCTGTGGCTATTTTTTGACAAAACTGCGGCCGATCAGTTGGCGGTGAATCTGATTCGTGCCTTCCCAGATCTGCGTGATCTTGGCGTCCCGCATCAGCCGCTCGACGCGGTAGTCCTTGCAATAACCGTAGCCGCCGTGCAGTTGCACCGCATCGGTCGCGATGCGCATGGCGAGGTCGGAAGCCTTGAGCTTGAGCATCGAGGCTTCGATGCCGAAGTCGGTGGCGCCACCGTCCACCAGGCGCGCCACGTGCCACAGCCAGGCTTCGCACTGGGCGAGATCGGTCGCCATGTCCGCGAGCATGAACTGGATCCCCTGAAACTCGACGATGCGCCGCCCCGATTGTTTGCGCTCATTGATGTAGGCAACCGCATCTTCGAACGCGGCGCGCGCGATGCCGAGCGCGTGGGCGGCAATGCTCGGCCGCGATGTGTTGAGCGCGGCGAGCAGGGTTCTAAGTCCGTCGCCGGGTTTGCCCAAGAGATTGGCGCGCGGGACGCGGCAATTGTCGAATGCGAGCGCCGCCGTGCTCGAAGCGCGCAACCCCATCTTGTCTTCCTCGCGCACGACTTTGAGCCCCGCTGTTCCCTTCTCCAGGACCAGCACTGAGATCGCCCGCTTGCCGTCCTCGATCTCGCTCCACTTTCCGAACAGCAAGTAAAGGTCGGCCATGGCGCCGTTGGTGATGAAGGTCTTGGCGCCGTTCACGACGATGTGATCGCCGTCCGGCGTGAACTGCGTCTTCATACCGGTCGCATCGGACCCCGCGGTGGGCTCGGTAATCGTGAGCGAGGCTAGTCCTCCGTTCGCCATCACCGGCAGGAAGCGCTTCTTCTGCTCTTCGGTGCCGAAATCGATCAGCGGCCTGGTCGCATGAAAATTGGTGGCCCAGATGCCGCCGGTCGAAGCGCACGCCTTGGCGATCTCACGTACACACGCCAAGTACGCCGCGTAGGACATTGGCGCGCCGCCATAGGCTTCGGTGATGAACATGGCGTTAAGCCCCAGTGCGTTGATCGCTTTCACGTTGGCCCACGGAAACTCGCCGCTGCGGTCGTAATGCTCGGCGCGCGGCGCGATGGTATCGCGCGCGAGCACGCGCACGCTCTCGATCAGCATGCGCTCTTCCTGCGAAAAGGCGACGGCTGCATCGATTCTGTCAAAGACATTCATGTCAAAATCTTAAACCGCCAAGACCGCCAAGGAAATCGAAATCCATAACCGCAAACGGCACGAAGGACCCAAAGACACACGAAAAGGAACAGTCTGCTGGAGCAAAACGCATTCATCGTCATTCCGGCGCAAGCCGGAATCCAGAAATATCATGATCCGGTTTTCCTCCGCGTCCTTCGCGGCAAAGCTTTGGCATCAAGACCGCCGTCGCCAACTCAGTGATCTCCGAACTTGGGCTTGCGTTTCTCCATGAACGCGGCCATGCCCTCGTTCGCGTCCCTGGTCTGGAAGGCGAGCGTGGAAAGATCGGCTTCGATCTTGAGCCCTTCGTTGAGCGGTGTGTCGAGCGCGCGCTTGACCGCTTCGCGCCCAAAGCCCAACACCGGGAGGCTGTAGCCCGAGAACTCGCGGGCGAAGGCGATGCCCTGCTCGACCGGATCGCCTTCTATCAGGCGATTGACGAGACCGGTGCGCAGCGCCTCCTCGGCGCCCACCGTGCGTCCCGTCATGATCATTTCGAGCGCCCGCGCCTCGCCGACCACGCGGGGCAGCCGTTGCGTGCCGCCGTAGCCGGGAATAAGCCCCAGCTTGATTTCGGGCAGTCCCATCTTCGCGTTGCGCGTGGCGATCCGCAGGGTGCACGCGAGGGCAAGTTCCAGCCCGCCGCCGAACGCATAGCCGTTGATGATCGCTACCGATGGCATGGGCAAGCGGTCAAGCTTGGCGAAGGTTGCCTGGCCCAGTTCCGCGCCCTGTTTCTGCGCCGCGAGCGAGCGGCCGGTGAGCTCCTTGATGTCAGCCCCCGCGCAGAACGCCTTGGCGCCCGCGCCGGTAATCAGCAGCGCCCGCGCGCCGCCCGCCGCGACTTCGTCGAGGGCGCGTCCGAGGTCGCGGATCAGCGCGAAAGACAGCGCATTGAGCGCCTCGGGACGGTTGAGCGTTATGAGGGCGAATTCTTCGATTCGGGTAAGTTCAATAGACATACACAAACCTTTAGCCACAGAGATCACAGAGGACTCAGAGAAAAAGCCCAGGCCGTGATTGTAATTGCTCTGTGTCCTCTGTGGCGAGTCTACGCTTTCTGCTTTTCCGGGCCGATCCAGCGCACCGGTGCCGGCACGATCTTGCCGGCGCGGGTCTGCTCGATGAGCTCGCGCTTCAGGATCTTGCCGCTGGCCGTGAGCGGAAAGGCTTCCATGCTGACGAAGTATTCCGGCATGTCGTACTTGGAGAGCCCCGCGGTATTGAGATGAGCGAGCAGTTCGTCGGGTTCGACTGCTGCGCCGTCGCGCGCGATGATCGCGAGACAAACGCGTTCGCCCAGGCGCTCGTCGGCGACCGGGTAGGCCGCGGCTTTCACCACGGCGGGGTGCTTGAGCGCGAGGTTTTCGATCCGCGCCGGATGGATGTTGTAGCCGCCGCGGATGATGAGGTCTTTCTTGCGCCCGACGATCTGGAGGTTGCCCTTGGCGTCGAACCGTCCGAGGTCGCCGCTCATGAACCAGCCGCTCGCGTTGAACGAGTTTTCGGTCGCGCTCTGGTTGTCGAAGTAGCCGAGCATGAGGAGCGCGCCGCGGGTGCCGATCTCCCCGATCGCGTCGGGTTTCGCCTCGAGGTCGCAATTCTCCGGGTCCCAGAGCCGCGTTTCGTAGCCGTGACAGGCCTTGCCGCAGGTCGAAGTGATCACTTCCACGTCATCGTCGGGAAGCGTGTATTGGTGCGAGCCGTTCTCGGTCATGCCGTAGATGTTCTGGGGCTTGATGCCCATGTCGAGAAAGGCGCGGGCGGTCTCCGGCGGGATCACCGAGCCCGCCATGTAGAAGAGCGTCACGCTTCCGAGCCGGTTCAGGCCGCGCCGGCGCAGGTCGGACAAAACGTCGATCGCGTGCGTCGGCACGCCCATGACGTAGGTCGCGCCGGTTTCGAGAATCCAGTCAAGCGGTTTGCCCCCCGGCGGCAGATCGTTGACCACCAGCTCGCATCCCGCGACGAGACTCTGTTCGATCGCGACCGTGGCGATGTGGTGCGAGAGCGGACTGTGGCTGAAAAGCACGGTGCGCTCGTCGTGATGCCAGTCTTTCACCATCGCGCGGCCGTTGGCGAGCAGCGTATTGTCCGAATGCAGCACGCCCTTGGGCTGGCCGGTGGTGCCGGAAGTGAACGCGAGGTAGACAATCTTGTCGGGATTGGCGTCGGGATCGGGAAGCGCGCCCGCAACGGGTGCGTCCCCGCTGGGGGGAAAGGCAGCGCATCCTTGAAGAGCCTCCTCTTCATCCCCGGGCACAGCGAGCCGATAGATCCGTTTCATGCTCGGAATCGAGCGCGCGGCCGTGACGATATCGTTTCGATCCGCGTCTGCGCCGTAGCCGTGCTGGGTAAACAGCACGGCTGCCTGAATGCGTTGCATCAATTGCACGACCTCGGCCACGGTGTAGTTCTGGTGCAGCGAGGGGTTGCACACGTAACCATTGCGCGAGCAGGCGAGCAGGACAACGACGGCCTCCGCGCGATTCGGCAGCCACACCGACACGCGCTGCCCGCGCTTGAGCCCCGCATGATGCAGATCGAGCGCAAGCACCTCCACCCAGCTCGCGAGCGCCGACCAGGTCAGCCGGCGGCGGCTGTCGCGCAGCGCATACCTCTGCGGCCGTTCGCGCGCGTGCTTCCGGAGCAGCGAATAAAGCGTGTCTTCGCGCCACACGCCAGACTCGTAATAGCGGCGCGCGATCTGCGGATCGTGAAGTGTAAGTATCGTGCTCAATGAACCGCCCAGATGCGAAGAAAACCAGAATTATCTACCATGCAGTACGCAATGGACACCAATGGAAGGCGGTTCCTCTATTAAGTTTTGCGTAAATGGATGACAATCCATTCGCGCCTCGAATCC
>MERG01000454.1 GCA_001771985.1 Betaproteobacteria bacterium RIFCSPLOWO2_12_FULL_62_13
AAAAACGACGATAACCGGAAATGTGGCAGCAGTCTGCGGATAAACGAAACTGGCCTGAGTGAGGAACGCGACAAGCGAGAGCAGGAAAATAGTGCTTTTTGTTGTGATACTCGATCTCATTGACAATGTTTTCATGGGAGCCCCCCTTTCAGCCGATACGTGTACCCGATAAAAGCGCCGCATCTTGCCGAGCATCTTGATTCCGCAAGAGCGCTCGTATCACCTATGCATTATAGTAGTTAGCCAAGCAAACGCAACGCTTACTTGTTCCGGCGATGATTCCCGAAATGCTGCTGATCGCGATTCTCACGGCGGCGGCTGCAATCCCGACTGAGACAGCACAGAGGCTGTCCGTTTCGCTTCGCGTTCTGGACACGCAGTTGCGCCAGGACCGATCATTAACCTTTGAAGTAAGGCTGTGCAACAAAGGGGCGCAACTGCTGGAGCTGACTCTGCCGAGTGCGCAGATTCACGATATTGTCGTGACGCAACAAAGACGCGAGGTATGGCGCTGGTCACGCGGCAAGATGTTCGCCGCTGTGCTTACACCGCTCAGCTTGGCACCCGGCTGCTGCACGGATTACCGCGTTTATTGGAAAACAAGCGACGGTGTCTTGCGTGACTCGGAAGGGGGGATCATCAAGCCGGGAAGCTATGAGGCCGCTGCCGTCTTGAAGGCAAGACCGGAGATCTGGTCGACCGCGGTCTCCTTGAAGATTCTGCCGGCCGAGTAACACGATCAGTCGCCGGTTTTGGATTTCACGGACTGAGGTGCCGGGGCTTCTTTCCAGCTTGTGACCGAGTCCACGTTCCTCCCGTGGCGGTCTTTGCCCGGATTGGGCAGATGTGGTCGAATGAACTGCGGACGGAGCCCCTCCCGATCAGCGGAAGGTCCGTTTTCTAGAAACGGTAAAAAACCGTCTCCTCGTCTGCTTCAAGCGACGCTCCCACAAACGAAGCCCCGGGCACCTGGCGATATTCTCGCAAAGCAGTGAACCCATGTAAATCCCAAAGCTGTGCGCCTCGATTCCACGTGGCCTTTTCGCCCCGGATGTCGCACCCGATGGCCGCCTAGTGCCGTTCCAACTATTTAAGCCAATTCAACTGCTTCTCTTGCGGCTTAACTGTACGCGCCAAGCGAGCCGCACGAATTTGGACCAACAAGTTGGAACGGCACTAGCTGCGTGCGGCAGGGCGAAACACGAGGAAATACTGGTGTGGCAGGAACGTATGTTCCTGCACAAGTTCAAAGCCCGCGCGCATCAGTTCCTGCTTTACCCGCTCGGGCGGGATGCGAAAGCGCAGCGGCGGACCCATCGGCGCATCCACATGAAAGTCGATGATCGCAAGCCGGCCGCCGGGTTTGAACGCGTCGCGCAGACGCACGAAGTAGCGCTCGCGCGTCGGGATATGGTGATAAGTGTCGACGAGCATCACCAGGTCGACCGGTGCCGGCAGGCGTGGATCGTTCGCGGCGCCGAGCTGCGTGGTGAGGTTGGCGAGCCCTTCGCGCTTGGCGCGTTCGGCGAGGTAGCGGACCATGTCCTGCTCGACGTCGACGCCGATCACGCTCCCCTGCGGAACGGCACGCGCCAGGCGAACTGCAAAATATCCGGTTCCTGCGCCGATATCGGCAATGGCGGCGTCCGGCGCAAGCGCCAGAGCGCGGATCACCTCGTCCGGTTTCTGCCACGCGTCGCGTGCCGGGTCATCGAGGACGAGCGCACATTTCTCCGCGCGGTCGAAGGAATGCCGAGAATGGTCCTGCGCTGGCGTAGCGGCCACGACAGCGAACGCGGCCGCAAGCGCTAAAAACGCCGCGCACCCACGCCTTATGTCAAGCACTCTTCGCATCGCCGTTATGCTACCACGGCGGGATCGGCGACTCGCCCTCGATGTTGGCGTGGTGCATCAAGGAAGCCGGCATCAAGGTCCAGTGAGGGGCGTAAGGCGGAAAAACTAAGTCGTGAGATCATGAGGTCGGGAGATCGGCAGGTCGAGACAAGATCCGACCTGTTATCCGTGGTTTCGCGCCACAGGTAGTCGCGGATTGAGGCGCGATGGATTAAACTTCCGTTGCCGCCTCAAGCCGCGCCAAGGATCGGTCAGGCCGGTATTCGATTTCGTCATTCAAGAGGAGATTTTTGTGGCAAACGGAACAGTGAAGTGGTTCAACAAATCCAAAGGCTTCGGCTTCATTCAACCGGATGACGGCTCGAAAGACGTGTTTGTGCATATTTCTGCCGTCGAGCGCGCGGGCTTGGGCACCCTTGCGGAGGGGCAGAAGGTCCAGTACGACCTGGTCCGCGGCAAGGACGGCAAGACCTCCGCCGACAATTTGAAGCCGGCCTGACCCCCGGCCCCGGCTTTCCGGGGTCGAAATCGCCGGACGCGGATCCCGGCCGGGAGGGTAATGGCTTCTCGTACCGCCCGCGCGCCGGATCCGTTTGGGCGTATAGTTGAGCCTCTGAAAGGAGGGGGCCGATGAGTTCCATTTGGCGCTTTTACAAGGATCAGGACCGGCAATGGCGATGGCAGCGCCTTTCGATCGATCGGGCGGTGCTCGCGGAATCGCGCGCGGCGCACAAGCAATACGACGAATGCGTGGCTGATGCGCAGGGGAAAGGCTATATTCTGCAGCCTTCCCAGCCCAAGTTGATCCGAAAATATTCCCGTTGAGTTGAAGATATCCCATATCCATTCGCAGATTGTGCGGCTGCCCGCCGACGAGCCGCTTGCGGGCGGGCCCGCTGTTCCCGGAGCAACGCGCGATTTTGTGACGCTGCGCATCGGGACCGACGAAGGCATCGAAGGGATGGGCGTCACGTTCTTTGGCGGCGCGCTGACCGGCGCGCTGAAGACGGCGGTCGATGCGCTCGGGGCGCTTGCGATACGTGAAGATCCGCTGCGCATCGAGGCGGTCATGGACAAGCTGCGCGCGGCGGCTGTTTCCTGCGGGCCAGGGGGCATATTCACGCTGGCGCTTGCGGTGATCGATATTGCATTGTGGGACATCAAGGGCAAGGCATCGAACCTGCCGCTCGCGAAGCTTGCCGGCGG
The DNA here is from genome assembly GCA_001771985.1 of Betaproteobacteria bacterium RIFCSPLOWO2_12_FULL_62_13. GTDB lineage: Bacteria > Pseudomonadota > Gammaproteobacteria > Burkholderiales > SG8-41 > DSOT01. Next base: position 3,061 of record MERG01000454.1, read on the forward strand.
ACACCGCGAGCGCGTGCCGACCTACGCGAGCGGCGCGCTGATGCGCACCTTTCCGCTCGACCATGTGGCAAAAGCCGCACCGCTGCTCGTCGAGACGGGTTTCAGGCAGATGAAGACCCAGCTCGCGCTCCCGGCTCCGACCACACCGGAACGCGAAGTCGAGCGCATACGCGTGATCCGCGAGGCGATCGGCCCGGATATCGACTTGATGTGCGACATCAACCAGCGCTGGAACGTGAGCCAGGCGATCTCGATCGGAAGCCGGGTCGAGCGGTATCACCTGTTCTGGCTGGAAGACGTCGTCGCCCATGACGATTACCCCGGGCTCGCGAGCGTTGCCGCGGCGCTCGCCACGCCGATCGCCGGCGGCGAGTACGTGTACGGCACGGTGCCTTTCCGTCACATGCTGGAGGCGCGCTCGGTCGACATCGTCATGATCGACGTGCTGCGGGCCGGCGGGATCACGCAGTGGCTCAAGATCGCGGGGATGGCGGAGGCCTTCAACCTCCCGGTGGTCAGTCACCTGCTTCCGGAAATCCACGTGCATCTTGTCGCCGCGATCCCCAACGGTCTCACGGTCGAGTACATGCCGTGGGCCGCCAAGCTGTTCGAAGAAGGTCCTGCGATCGTGAACGGCGCGCTCGTAGTGCCGGACAAGCCCGGACTCGGCCTCAATTTTGACCGCGACGCGATCAGCCGCTACGGCGTGAGCGCGTGAGTCACCAGGCGATCGATGAGTCGCCGCTCAGATCGAGTGGCAACCCGCCACAGTAAAACAACCGCCTCCGAACGGAGCGAATATCATGTTGACCGTTGATGCGCAGGTTCACATCTGGGGCGCCAACACGCCCGAACGTCCGTGGCCGGCGCGGCTCGAGGCTCACCGCGATGTGCCGATCGGAAAGGACGAACTGCTGCGCGAGATGAACACCGCAGGTGTCGACCGCGCGATCATCGTGCCGCCGTCATGGGAGGGCGACCGCAACGATCTCGCGCTCGAGGCCGCCCAGGCACACCCTGACCGCTTCGCCGTCATGGGCCGGTTCGATCCGGAAGCGCCCGGCGCGCGCGAGCTTCTCAAGACGTGGCGCCAGCAATCCGGCATGCTGGGACTGCGCTTCACTTTCCATACGCCGATATTGCTGCCGCCGCTCACCGAGGGCCGCATGGACTGGGTGTGGGCCGAAGCCGAGAAGCACGGCATCCCCATCATGGTGCTGGTGACCCACTCGTTCGCGCATCTCATCGACCGCATTGCCGAGCGGCATCCCGCGCTGAAGCTTGTCATGGACCATCTTGCGCTCACCCGCAACACCAAGGACGAGGAAGCGTTCCGCGACATCGACAAGCTGCTCGCGCTGGCGAAACGCCCCAACATCGCGGTGAAGGCGACCGCGTTGCCGTGTTTTACCAACGACACCTACCCGTACCGCCGGCTGCACCCGTATATCCGGCGCGTATATGACGCGTTCGGCCCGCAACGCATGTTCTGGGGCACCGATCTCTCGCGGCTGCCCTGCACCTACCGGAAAGGCGTCACGATGTTCACCGAAGAGATTCCCTGGCTCACCGCCGCGGACAAGGTGTGGATCATGGGCTGCGGGGTGTGCGAGTGGGTGGGGTGGAAGCTCTGATGGTTCAACGTTTCGCGCGTGCGCGGCCGATCCCCGCCATCATGCCCAGCACTTCGCACACCGATGCCGTGTCGGCCTGCGCGAGACCCAGCGCCATTGCGGCGTTGTAGATCGGCACGCACGCGGTGAAGATCGGTGTCGGGCAGTCCACCGCTTTGGCCATGTCGCCGATCACCTGCATGTCTTTCTGCCACACTTCGATCTTCATCGTCGGCGGCATATATTTGCGCGCGGCCATCATGGCCCCGCGCAGCCGGTAGACCCCCGTGCCGATGATCGGGCTCGGCCCGAACAGGTCAAGGAGCTGGCGCGGATCGAGTCCCATCTTGCGTCCGAGCGTGATTGACTCGGCGGTCGCCACGTTAAGAATCGCCACCAGATGATTGGCCGCGAACTTCATCCTCGTGCCGTTGCCATATGCGCCGACGTACGGGACCTTGCCCGTAAAGACGTTGAGGATCGGCCGCACGCGCTTGAACGCAGCTTGGTTGCCGCTCGCGAAGATCGTCCACGCGCCTTCCTTCAGGCGCACCGCCGTTCCGCTGATCGGGCAGTCGAGCGTCGCGATTCCCGCGCGCTTCAGCTTCTGCATGGCGCGTTCCTTGTCGGCGAGCGGGAGCGTGCTCGTTTCGATCACGATGCGGCTTTTCGGGCGCTTTACCGCGGCGATCTTTTCCACCGCGTCTTCCAGCGCCGCGACCGTCGCAAGCGACGTGATCACGACCTCGGCGCTCCGGGCAACGGCGGTGCTTGAGGCGAGCGGCCGTCCGCCGGCCTTTTTCAACCGGCGGCGTGCTGCCGGCAATAGGTCGTAGCCGAAAACTTCATAACCGTTGGCGAGCAGGGTTTCGGCCATTGCGCCGCCCATGATGCCGAGGCCGACGACTCCGATGGTGGGTTTCATGTGATATTGGCGAACGCTATGTGGTGTCGGCTTTTTGATGGTAGCCATGACGGCGCGCTATCGTCAACCATGCGCCAGTGCGGGCGAAACGCGGTATCCTAGGAATTTGTCGGACTTGGGTCGGACAAATTCCTAATGCAAAACCGCTTGCAGGAAGACGAGAGAAAAGCGAGTGAAAATCTCATTTCAGGCGTGCTCGGATGCTGTTATGAGGTCAAGAACGGTTGTTAACCCGGGTTTCATTGGAAATCCGCAGGCGGTTTTGCTGTTAGCAGCCTGTCGCGTATTAAGTCCGACAGGCTGCTGGGCTCTATCCGAGTGGGAGCAATGCGATGAACAACTTGTTCGACGAGACTCACGATCCCAAGCGCAAGAGCTGGGTCGCCTCGGCACAGGGCCACGCCGACTTTCCGATCCAGAACCTGCCGTTCGGCATCTTCAGCCCGCAGGGTGAGGCGCCGCGCGGCGGCGTTGCAATCGGCGACGAAATCCTCGACTTGAAAGCGGCGCTCGCGTCGGGGCTTTTTTCCGGCCAGGCGCAAGAGGCGGCGGCTGCGGCTGCCGGCGCGGCGCTGAATTCGTTGATGGCATTGGGCATAGCACCGCGCAACGCGTTGCGCAAGCGCCTCTCGGCGCTGCTTGCTGCGGACGGGGCCGATCGCGCGCGAGTCGAGAAGCTTTCCGCAACGCTCCTCCACAAGGCTGCCGAGTGCATGCTGCACCTGCCGGCCGCGGTCGGAAACTACACGGATTTTTACGCCGGCATCCATCATGCGGTGAACGGCGGCCGTCGGCGTGGCCGAGACGAGCCGCTGTTTCTCAATTACAAGTATGTTCCGGTTGCCTATCACAGCCGCGCCTCGTCGGTCGTTACCTCGGGAACTTCCATACGCCGGCCCAGCGGGCAGCGCGAGCTTCCGGGCGAAGCCGTGCCGAGTTTCGGCCCCTGCCGCAAGCTCGACTTCGAGCTCGAACTGGGGGTGTGGATCGGCCCCGGCAATGCGCTCGGCGAGCCGATCTCCATCGCGCAAGCGGCGGACCATATCGTGGGATTTTGCCTCCTCAACGACTGGTCAGCGCGCGACCTGCAGGTCTGGGAATCGCAGCCGCTGGGGCCTTTCCTCGCGAAGAATTTCGGCACTACCGTATCCCCATGGGTCATCACGGTCGAGGCGCTCGCCCCCTTTCGCCAGCCGCAACCGCCGCGTCCAGCGGGCGACCCGCGGCCGTTGCCTTATCTGTGGGACGACTGCGACCAGCAGATGGGCGCATTCGATGTGGAACTCGAAGTGCTGCTGTCGACCGAGGGCATGCGAACGAAAGGAATGCCGCCGCAACGGCTCGCGGTTAGCAACACCAATCATCTTTACTGGACCGTGGCGCAGATGGTCGCGCACCACACCTGCGGAGGCTGCAATCTTCAGCCGGGCGACCTCTTCGGCAGCGGCACGATTTCGGGGCCAACCCCGTCCGGATACGGCAGCCTGATCGAACTATCGCAGGACGGCAAGCAGCCGATCACGCTCGCATCGGGCGAGACGCGGGCTTTTCTCGTGGACGGCGACGAAGTGATCTTCCGCGCGAGCGCCCGGCGCGGCGGTTATGTGTCAATCGGCTTCGGCGAGAGCCGCGGTCGAGTTTCCTGAATCCTGGGTACGGCAGCGCCTCAGCGCAGGTACGCCTCCATTGCGTAGTGCCGCAGCATGCGATGGCTGTTGAAGTACGAGGCGTTCTTGCCGATCGCGCCTTTCATCGTCGACAAAAGGAATGATCACGAGTCCGCTTCCTCAAAAACCATGGCTTACCAGCACATCTGCCATGATTCGATATTTGTCCAAACAAACCGGCGTGGAGTCAATGCCGATCGCGCCGGCTTTGTCACTCTAATCAGAGGGCCAGTTCTTCGCGCAGCCAGCTTGGGCCAGGAGCGCGCCATTCTGATACGATCACCGGACAAGGATCACCGGAATTTGGCGTTGTCTTGTTCGAGTGGAGTGCAATCATGAAGTCATGGTGGATCGTCACGGAGCACGGAACGATCAGGCTTGAGTTTCGCGAGGTGCCCGTGCCTCAGCCCAAGGCTGGCGAGATCGTGCTGAAGGTGCACGCGACTGCGCTCAACCGCGGCGAGTTGATCCCGGGCGGCGTCGTGCACGGCGGACCCGAAAAACTCGGCGGCACCGAGGCGGCGGGCGTGGTACACGCGGTGGGCGAGAGCGTCACTGCGTTCAAGCCGGGCGACCGCGTCATGGGACGCGCGCGCGGCGGTTTTGCCGAGTACGCGACGTTGGATGCGCATCAGGCGATGTCCATGCCGCAGCGCCTCTCGTGGGAGCAGGGCGCGGCCATTCCTGCGACCTTCCTTGCCGCTTACGAGATGCTGTTTCCGTACGGAAAGCTCAAGCGCGGCGAATGGCTGCTCGTCACCGGCGCATCCTCGGGCGTGGGGGTCGCGAGCATCCAGGCCGCCAAGGTGATCGGCGCGAGCGTCATCGGCACATCGGGTTCCGTCGCCAAGCTCGAAAAACTCAAGGCGATCGGCCTCGATTTCGCTATCGCGACCCGTGCCGCGGATTTCGCGGCCCGCGTCAAGGAGGCGAGCGGCGGCAGAGGCGCCGACCTCATCGTCAATTGTGTCGGGGGCTCAGTGTTCGCCGAGTGCGTGCGCGCGCTGGCGCGGCGCGGCCGGCTCGCGGTGGTAGGTTATGTTGACGGAACGCTCAAGGCGGAGCTGGATCTCGAAGCGGTGCACGCCAACCGCTTCGAGATTTTCGGAGTGTCCAACGCGCGGTTGATTCCCAAGGAGCGCGCGGAGGCGATGCGCGGCTTCGTGCGCGACCTGCTGCCGGCGTTCGCCGAGGGCCGCATCACGCCCGTCATCGACCGCGTGTTCTCCTTTGACGAACTTCCGCAGGCCAAGGATTACATGGAATCCAATGCCCAGGTCGGCAAGATCGTGGTGCGCGTCGCTTGTTGAGCCCCCCCTCTCCCTTCGGGAGAGGGGTCGGGGGCGAGGGCTGAAAGGGTCGGGGATGAGGGCTGAGCATTGTCACCCGTTTCTGCAATGCTCAGTGGTGAGATCCGCGCTCAACGGAATCACGCTCTTCCGTGCATTCCCCTGTGACGGAACGTTCCGTGGCGCCAGGGAGACAGCAGTTCATCGGCCACTTTCTGCTGCTCGGGCGTGAGCGCGGCATAGAGCGGTCTTGCGGCCGCCAGCGTCTCGCTCAACCTGACGGAAGCCGCGGCAAGACGCGCCTGCCTGCGTTCGAGCCTTTCGATCGCGGTCGGTTGGACCTCTTGCGGCCGCTGTTCCATCTGTGAGCGCCGGGCCTGCACGCGCTCATCCATTTCGCGCGCGTGCTTGCGGAGCGTGTCCGCGAAGGCGTCCCACTGCTGCTGCTGGGCATCGGTGATCTTCAACGCCGTCTTAAGGTAGGCGAGCCGCGCCTCTATCCGCTCGCTGGGCAGGCGGACCGCACGCTGGCTCTCATGATGCCGCTGCGCGTGATGGCGAACCTGCGGACCATCGGCGGACGGATTCGCTGATTGGCCCACGGCAAGCGGCGCTGCCGCGGCAAGAGTAACGGATATAAGGGTGCTCAGAATCGATTTGTTCATGGTTCACTCCTGGGGTGTCGAAGAAAATATCGGGTTTCGCCCTGGCTTCGCAGGGTTCAGATTTTCGGACAGCGGCGCGATTTGTCCGGTTCCACCATCGTGGTGTAACACTTTGTATCCAGTCAACAGTTGCCAGTCGCCAGTTGGCAGTTGCCAGTCGTCAGTTGCGAGTACTCAGTTGGCAGTGAGCAGTCATTGAAACGAAGGTCGGGTATGCGCAGCGTTCCGCGACATGCAACTTTTTTCCGGCCCCGTTCGTCCCGAGCCCAGTCGAGGGGCTCAGAGCCTGCCTGGGACTTGATCCCGAGACGAACGGATTCTTGAGGTGAGTTCCGATTCCCTTTCGCTCGTCGCTTCCCACCAATCGCGAGTAAAATCAACACATAATGCTGCAGCGGGGGCGGTATTGCGTCTGAAATATACCAGACCACCAGTGCAGGATTGCCTCCGACGTTATAACCTCCGCATGCTGTGGAGCGGCTTCCTGGGAGCGGAACGCTTGTGCGATTGAACGATAGCTTCTTGCGCTGCATTGTCTATTTGGGCTGGCCTATTGCTGGCACAGAGGATGAGTTGGACCCTGTAGGAACTGGTTTCTTGGTCGTCCATGACGGCGCAACTTACATCGTTACCGCCGCCCATGTCGCCCTGAGGTTTTCGAGGGATGATCTACCTTTCGGGATTAGGCTGAATAAGACTGCTGACGGCGCGGGGAAAGTCGAACATATTCCCTCCGCAAAATGGTATTTCCATCGATGCCGCAGGCCAGCGGGTCTCCGGTATTTGTCCGAAGATCATTACTCGGTTACACCTCCTACACGACGACAAAAAATGAAACCGACGATCAAAAGGCTGAAAGGCTTATTTCTGGAATATATGGAAGCGTTTGGCTTTTGGGGCTTTGGCATGGCGCATGGACTGATGATATTGCCAAATACATCAACATTGCTAAAGACACGGTAACTCTCGGGATGGGCATGGGCATTACCATACCCGCTCCGAGAATTATTGAGACACTTGACCGTCAAGACTTGAAAGAGATGAGACAAGCCGCAAGAGAGGCGGATAAAGTGATTGTTACTCCACAATCTGAATCTCGCGATGCGGACAAGCGGCGTGATGACATTTTGCGAAAAATGCTGAACACGCCGCCGCAACCTAAGAGGGCTACGAAGAAAAAACGATGATTCGAGCTATTCTCATGTGGCTTGACTTCATTCCTCGGATAGTGATCCAAACTCAGATGGAAGCGCCAGCAAAAAGACAACGGTTAGGGTCGTCTGTAAATACTCGAACTCACGCTCCAAGACGACCAACGGGAGGAAACCTGTTCATGTCCGGCTGGAACCTTTATGAGATCGCCAGCCATTGCGAGCGGAGCGCCATTTGGCATGGTCGGGTTGAACCTCTTACCGCCGATGCCTTTGATCAGGATCGCGGCGCGTTTGGTGTCATTGTAGCCTCCCAGGTATGCGGTTTACCTAGTCGGCTACGGTATGTCGGGCATATATGTCCGCGGCGAGCAAAGTGAAACAAGCCGAATATCCCATCGGCCAGCGGGTAAACCTGCCCGGCCATTTCTCGGAGCCAGTTGTCATCGAGACGGTGCGTCCTCTTGGTGCTGGATTCGAGTGCAGGGTACGTCTTGCCGACGGTACGCCTGATGAAACGGTTCTTTCCCGAGCCGAGATGGAGGCGCTCGTGGGCAGTGCTATAGCTGCGGAAGATGGGGTCCGGCCGGCGGATGGTGAGCGCTTCCGCCTCATGGTCGAATCGACAAGAATACGATTGGCTTACGCATACGACCGCCATTTCGCCGTAAGTCTCTCGGGCA
>MERG01000455.1 GCA_001771985.1 Betaproteobacteria bacterium RIFCSPLOWO2_12_FULL_62_13
CTGATCGATAAGCGCCGGTGGTTGCGGCAGGCTGATCGATAAGCGCCGGTGGTTGCGGCAGGCCGACATCAGCGAGGCATTGGCCTTCACCAAGGCGCTGCCCGGGTCGACGGGGATACAGGTCGTGGCCTATCTTGGCTGGCGAATACGGGGTTGGCCCGGAGCACTCGTTGCGGCAACCGCATTCATTGCGCCGGCGACCCTGCTGATGATCGTGGTGGCGGCCGGCTCGCTAACTCTGCCTGATACGCCGTGGGTGCAGGGCGCGTTGACCGGTATCCAGGTCGGCGTGGTCGGGTTGCTCGCCGCAGCAATTTGCCGTTGGCGTTGGCTTTGCCTACGCCACGCCGGGGCCGGTCCTCATCTTGGCTGCCTTTGTCGGTTTCCACGTCGCGGGTATTGCGGGCGCATTGGCTGCTACTATTGCAGTTTTCGCCATTCCCGTGCTGCTCTCAGCGGGTTCTGCGGGCGTGGTGGCGCGATTGAACCGCTATGCGAGGTTTCGGGCGTTCGGGCGCTTTGCCGGTGCCGCTGCTATCGGGTTACTGGCAGTAACCGCGACAGCGATCGCGCGCCCAGTGTTCGAACTCCACCCTGGGTTGCTCGGGGGAGCCGCATTGGTGTTTGCGGCTGAGCGCTTCGGCTTGTCCCCTGTGCTGCTGCTCGCGATCGCGGTCGGTATAGGTGCGGCGCTCGGGGCAGCCAGCGTTTGAGCGCCTTGTTTGTTCTTGACAACGCCCGCGAACGGGCACTTCGATAAGGAGGGAAATCATGCCCTTTTACAACATTTCCGAGATGGAGGCGAAACGTTCGAAGGTGGGCCCCGGGGTGGGGAAAAGCGTCGCGGGCGAGCTCATGAAAGTGGGCATCGTGACGTACCAGGAGGGGGAGGGTCCCCCGCCGCACTTCCACCCCAACGAGGAGCAATACATGCTCATGCTCGAGGGAAAACTGAAGATGGTCCTCGGCGACGAGGAACGCATCATCGAGCGCGGGGTCCTGGTGCACATTCCTCGAAACACCAGGCACGGCGTCTGCGCGGTGGGAGGCCCGGCGGTCTTCTTTGCGGTGAAGAGTCCGGTGGGAACCGGTGAATTGAGCGCGGACTACAACATGGCCAAAGACGCCGCCGAGGTCTGGAATCGCCTTTCTGCTTCATGAAGGGCGATAACGGCAAGCAAAGGAGCGGATCGTGGAACTGAAATCAGCTTTGCAGGTATTCAATGAATCCGATGTGCCGCTGTCACCGGGGGTTGTGCAGGGGCTCACCATAAGGAAATTGGCGGGAAGCGATGAACATCCGAGCGAGAGAATAAGCGTAGGTCTGGCAACATTCGCGCCCGGCACGCACGAGCATCTTCACTGGCATCTGATCGAAACCTTTCACTATATCGTCGCCGGCCGGGGAATCGTGAGGGACATCGAAGGAAACAGCTACGAGGTCGGTCCCGGGGACGTGGTTTACGGGCCGCCGGGGATGCGGGGTGCTCACGAATGGGAGGTCAAAGAGACGTTGCAGCTTCTCACCATAAAAGCCACCAACGCTCCCGAGAGGGCGATTCAGTTCAACGTGGACAGGTCCACCATGGAGTCCAGGGCGGAACTCGGTTATCTGGTCGAGCGTGGAGCGGCCGACCTGAAAAAATCGTTTTATGAAACCTGATGCGGGAAAGGTTCGATCCCGCATCGGCGACCTCCTGCCCACGGCGCGAAGGAAGATCTGATCGAGTCCTGCAAGACGATGCGCTCGAAGAACTCCCGAAACAGCGTCACCCCCAGCGCTTCCTCGCCGGCGAAGAGCACGCTGCGATCGGGAATCTCGGTATCGAGGTCGTAACCCAGAAACCACAACCAGCCCCTTATCTCTTTTGCAACGCGGCGACCTCGCGTTCCAAGCGACTGCCCCGCGCCTTGGCGATGTGCCCCGGGGGCGTGTCTATGCCTTAGTTGATGGGTATCCCGGCAGCCTTGATGACCTTGGCCCATTTGGCGGTATCGTCGCGCAATATCCTGCCAAGCTCATCCGGAGTGGAAGACTCCGGATTAAGCCCGGCCCGCGCCAGTTGCTGGCGCAGATCGGGCATCTCGATGGCCTTGACTATCACTTGGTTCAGGCGGGAGACGATTGCTTTCGGGGTGCCGGCCGGTGTAAATATTCCGAACCATGAGTCGAACTCGTATTCCGGCACGGCTGCTTCGGCCACTGTGGGTACGTCGGGCATGGTCGGCGAACGCTTGGCGCCCGTCACTGCCAGCATGCGAATCCGGCCCGCCTTCACGTGGGGGACTGCAGTAGGAAACGCCGGGATGGCAAAGTGAACCTGCCCTGCGACGGTGGCGATCATTGACGGACCACCTCCCTTGAATGGAACGTGGTTGAATTTTACGCCGGCGACATACTCCAAGAGAGCGACGGACAGATGCCCGGTACTGCCGACACCGCCCGAGCCATAGTCAAGCCTGCCTGGCTCCTTCTTTGCGAGCGCGATGAATTCTTTGATGGTCTTCACCGGCAAAGCGTTCTTGACGACAACCGCATTCGGGGTACTGCCGATTCTTGCTATCGGCGCGAGATCCTTTAGACCGCTATAGGGCAGGCTGGAGTAAAGCGTTTCATTGATCGCAAGCCCCACGTGGTTGACGATGAGGGTATGCCCGTCAGCAGGTGCCTTTGCAGCGAGATGGGTGCCCAGAGTGCTGCCGGCGCCACCACGGTTGTCAACGACTACAGTTTGACCGAGCCCTTCACCGATCTTCGCGCCGACCATCCGTCCCACCAGGTCGCTGGTTCCGCCAGGGGCGAATGGAACGATCAAGCGGATGGGGCGATTAGGATAGTCTTGTGTGTGTCCCGCCGTGGTAAAGCCAAGTCCCACCATGAGTAGGACGATCCGAACGAAAACTCGAGTCATACGTTCCTCCATCCGTGATTCTTGCAGAAAAATTTCCGCTCGAGCTTCGTCGAGCGGCCCGGAGTCAGGTACATGCGGGCTGGCACAGCACCTCGTACAAGCTTGACGCGCAGGTCACGGGCATACGGAAGTATCCACCACGACCTCGTCTCCCTCGACGCGGAACAGCTCGACGGTGTCGAGGAGCCCCTCGGGGCCCCAGTCCATCGCGTGATTGCCTCCACCGGCCATGAGCGTTACGGTGGTGTTCTTCATTTCGGTCATGAGCTACCATCAAGAAGTGTGCGAATGGGAAAGGCGGCGTAACCTTGCGGTTGAAAGTTTATCCCGACCGTGACCCTGGTAGGGACCGGGGCGAAAGGAGACGCCATCCATGAAAGAGAAGATCACGATTGCCCGGTCCGCGTCAAGGGTTGCCGGGCAGCCGTGGCGCCGGCTCAACGCGCCGGAGTTGACTTGACAAGACCTCATGAATTCATTTGAGAAGGTGGATGTTATCGTGGTGGGCAGCGGAAATGCCGCATCTTGCGCCGCGCTGTCGGCGCGGGAGAAAGGCTTGAACGTGGTGATGCTTGATGCCGCCCCACGTGAAGCGCGAGGCGGAAATACCGCTTACGCTGGCGGGCAGATGAGGGTTGCCTTTGAAGGTATCGGCGATCTTCTGAAGGTGATCGGCGATCTTACCGACGAGGAAATCCGGAACACGGACTTTGGCACCTACAGCGCTGCGGACTTCCTCGACGACATGGGGCGGGTCACTGAGTATCGGTGTAACCCGGAACTCGTCGAGTATGCGATCCGGAACAGCCTTGACACGCTTATCTGGATGCGCAGCAAGGGCGTGCGCTTTCAGGCCAGCTTTGGGCGGCAGGCATTTCGCGTCGATGGGAAGTTTAAATTCTGGGGCGGATTGCCGTGCGAGGTATGGGGCGGTGGCGCCGGGTTGATCGAGGCCCTTCATGCGCGCGCCGAGCGGGACGGCATCCCCATTTTCTACGATACTCCCGTCGTCTCGCTCCTGCGCAACAACGATCGCGTTACCGGTGTCCGCATCCTTCACCGGGCACAGATGCTCGAGGTGCAGGCCAAGGCGGTGGTGTTGGCGTGTGGAGGCTTTGAAGCCAACGCAGAGATGCGGGCACGCTATCTGGGACGGAACTGGGAACTGGCGAAGGTGCGTGGTACGAGATACAACACCGGGCAGGGCCTGCGCATGGCGCTCGAGGTGGGCGCACGTTCTTTCGGGCACTGGTCGTGTGCCCACTCGAGCTGCTGGGACCTCAATGCGCCGGAGTTCGGCGACCTGGTGGTGCGTGGCGGGTACCAGAAACACAGCTACCCCCTCGGGATCATGGTCAATGCTCGGGGCGAGCGGTTCGTCGATGAAGGTGCGGATTTCCAGACGCTTACCTACGCGAAATACGGACGCGAAATTCTGGCGCAACCGGGATTGTTTGCATGGCAGGTATTCGACCAGCGCGCTGTCCCGCTGCTGCGCGAAAGCTATCGTATTCGGCAGGTAACTAGAGTGCAGGCGCCCGGCCTTGAGGAGCTTGCGGCAAAGCTCGATGGAGTTGATGGCGAGCGGTTCCTGCGAACGGTAGAGGAGTTCAACAACGCGGTATCCGGGCGTGGCGACTCCTTCAATCCGAGCCTCAAAGACGGTTGCGGCACGATTGGACTCAGGATTCCCAAGTCCAACTGGGCGAGAAGAATCGAGCGCGCCCCATTCGAGGCCTATGCGGTCACTGCCGGAATCACCTTCACGTTCGGGGGAATCAAGATCAATACCAGGGCGGAAGCCGAAGATTACGGGGACGTCCCTATCCCGGGTTTGTTCGTTGCCGGAGAAATGGTCGGCGGACTGTTTTATCATAACTACCCAAGCGGGACCGGGTTGACGTGCGGTGCCGTGTTCGGTCGTACCGCGGGACGCAGCGCGGCGGTTTTTGCTCGCAGTTTTGGCGGTTAGCTCTGTGCCGCGCACATAGCCTATAGTCAGCGATTCAGGCGACACCAGCGGGTTTCTCTTTCCAGAGATGCCGGAACTTGGTCGCGACCACTTGATCGTACGACACCGTTTCGGAAAGGATGCCTAACTTGCGAGCGAAGTTGTTCAGGGCATCGACCGTCTGCCTCGATATAGACGGATCATAGAACGGCGTATCGCGCTGAATGAGTTCGGCAATGAGGCCGGCTTCGGTCTCTGGAAATAGCTTCTCGCCAACCTCCGTGGCGCGTGCCGGGTTCTGCTTGAGCGCCTGCTGCGCTCCGACGAGCGCGCGCACCGCCGCCGCGACGAGATCGGGTTCGTCATCGATTTTCTTCTGCGTAGTCACGAAGGCCGGGAAAGTGTAGTCGCGCGCGGCCGGCGGCCAGTCGCCGCGCCGCGCGTCGAGCACGAGCGTGCCGATTCCGTTACGCACCGCCACCTCAGCACCCATGCCGTTCGCCCAAAAGCCGTCGAGCTTTCCCTCTTCGAGTGCTTTGGCCGCCGCCACTCCGAAGGAGACTCCGGCGCCCGCCGCCCCGGGGACAGGACCGATTCGCACCTCGCGCTCGGGATCGATGCCGGCCTCGATGAGCATGCATTTCAGGCCATCCGCGGGACCGGGCGCCGCCCCGATGCGAAGCCCTCTGAGCGCGCCCAGGTCGCCGCGCTTTGCGCCGAGATCCTTTCGCAGGACCAGGAACCAGTACATATGCTGCCCGAGCGCAGCCAGAAGTTTGCACCCATTCCAATTCTTGAAAGCGTAAAGCGGCGCGTGTGCAGCCCCGGCCACGAAGTCGAGTCGGCCGTCGCGCAGTTCCTCGTAGGTTCTTGTGACAGGGAACAGCAGTTCGATCGTAGCGTCCAGGCCTTCCTGCTTGAAGAAACCCAACTCGACTGCAGCGATCGCGGGGAAATATGACGGCGATATCAGATCGGGGATGGCGACGCGTAGCGTCATGGTAAACGTTTCTCGCCTTCGTCGTAATAGTGGATTTCGAGCAGCAAACAGCCGCCGTTGGACTTGAACGGTCCGTGCGGCGTGCCCGGCGGCCGGCAGGCATATGTGTTGGGACCAAACTTAGTTCCGCCATCGCCGTTCTTGTCACAGCCGACGACGAGATCGCCGGACACAAGGTAGACCTCTTCCCAGTAGTCATGCACGAACGGCTCCGTTGTATTAACGCCGGGCGCGAAGCGCAGGTGGCGTGTCCGGTGGCCGCGTTTTGCCTTCTCGTCGAGGATGCCTGCAAGGATCTGTTGCTCGATGCCGGGCGGATAGCCGGGCGGTATCTCCCAGCCTTTGCCAAGGTCGACTGTGTAGAACTCCTTGTGCTCCTTGTGGATCGCCATCTGCTCGTTCCATTGCGGTGGGCGACGCGCTGCGCGGCTGATAGCTATCAGCTTACAAGCGGAAGTGCTATTACGTCATAGTCGTGCCTGATCTTGCGCTTGAGCACCGCGTCCTCGAGCTCAACTTCAAAACGACTGGCGGGACGCACGCCGCCGATCGCGGGCACAGTCCCGCAAAACATGGCGGTTCCGGTTGGAAGCTGAGGATTATTGTCAGTATAACCACAAATTAGATCGAGTGGCGGGCGAATCAGCGCAAGAGCGCCCTCCTGGTACAGCACACGCTGACCATCGATCACGGCCCACGAGCGTAGCATCATCTCGTCCCAGTGTGAGGCAACATCAACGAAGCGCCACAATTGCCGTCCGAGTGGTTTGGCACAGAGCTGCTTGGCGACCGCCACTGAGAAAGACTCGACCTTCCGATCGGTGTGATCGGAGCCGATTCCGACCCACAAGCGATCTTCGACTCCAAACAAGACCGCCTCAACCTCGCCGGAGGTCTCCGCACCAACGACCTCGATCGTTTTTGCCTGCGTCAGCAGATGAGCGCTCGCCCGGTAATACAACGGCACACGGCTGGGCTCAGGCACACCAAGCTGCGCGAGTTCCTCGATGTGATGCTGAACAGCAGCCGCGTCGCGACCAGTCCAACCCGCGATGACGAGCGTGGATATGTCCGCGTCGGCTTCTTGCACGCTGGTGCTGGTGATGAACTCGAAGATCATGGACTAATGGCTTTCTGCGGGTAGTAGACGGTCCGCCTCCCTGGTGACGTGGATTGCGTGGCGAGCCACGCCGAGCCGCATGTTGAGCACGTAGGCGTCAACCGAGTAAGCGAGGCAGGCATGAGAAAGTCTAGCAAACTGTTTGTGGGAACTGTAGCCGGATTACGCGTCCTCGTGCTCCTCCTCTTCGTCTTCCCAGGCAACTCCGCACTGTGCCTCCTTCTTCTTGTCATCTGACACCTCCCATATCATCATACTGCCCCTATCGGAAGTGCCCGGGATATCGGGGGAAGCCCAGTGGCTTCCGCTGGTTGGAAGGGGTTACTCGTGTCAACACACCTTGCGGCCCTGGTGAGCGTGCCTGGCGCTGGGTTTGTTGCATTCTTGTTCGACGCTAATCATTCGTCCTTCAACGCACACAATAACGGGAAGAAGCATGGCTGCCATGAAACGAGGGAACAACGCGCTGGAGATTTCGCCCGTAATGCACGGACTCGCGACTTACATTTCCCGTGCCCTGAGAACACCGCTGCCCGTGGCAGTTGTGGAGAAAACCAAGCATCACCTGCTCGACACTCTGGCCGCCATGGTTTCGGGGTCGAGGTTGCTGCCCGGCAGGATGGCCATCTCGTATGTGAAATCACTTGCCGGAAGCAGGGAAGCAACGGTCGTCGGGTCAAGTCTGGTAACGAGCGCGATCAACGCCGCGCTGGCCAACGGGATGCTAGCCCACGCGGACGAAACGGACGATTCCCATCCGCGTTCGTGCGTCCATCCTGGTTGCGGCATCGTGGCTGCAGCGCTCGCGATGGCGGAGTCCAAGCAGCGCAGCGGAACCGAACTGCTGCGTGCGGTAGCACTCGGCTACGACGTCGGCCCGCGGCTCACGATGTCCCTCAACGCGCGTGAGTTCCGAGCGGACGGTCACTCGACCCAGAGCTTCGGGCCGATGTTCGGCGCAGCCGCCGCAGCCGGGGCCCTTTGCGGGCTCAATTACGACCGGATACGGCATTTGCTTTCTTACACGGCACAGCAGGCTTCCGGCTTGTCTTGCTGGATGCGGGACAAGGATCACATCGAGAAAGCGTTCGACTTTGGCGGGATGCCGGCACGCAACGGTGTTACTGCGGCAACGATGGTCGCCCACGGCTTTACCGCTGTCGAGGACGTATTTGCAGGTGAGCGCAACTTCTTCGTTGCCTACGGCCGCGCGCCGAATCCCAATGAACTCGTACGCGATCTCGGCTCTACCTACGAGATCATGAACACCAATATCAAGCCCTGGTCGGTCGGATACCCGATCCAGTCGACGCTCGATTCGCTGTTCGAACTCATCCGCGCCCACAACCTCAAGCCGGATCAAGTGGAACATCTGCTGGTGAAGGTATCTCATTACGGCGCGAATACCATCGATAATCGATCGATGCCCGACATCTGCATCCAGCACTTGTGCGCCATAATGCTGCTTGATGGAACCGTCACCTTCCAATCGTCGCACGACATCAAGCGCATGCGCGATCGCAAGGTGCTCGCGCTGCGTCGCCGTATCGAGCTGCGCGGCGACGACGAGCTTGAACGCGCTCTGCCTGCGGCGTATCAGGCGATTGTCGAGATCAGGTTGAAGGACGGCCGGCAGCTTCGACACCATGCCAAATCCGTGCGCGGAACCCAAGACAATCCGATGACGCGCGCTGACATCGACGCCAAGTGTTACGATCTATGCGCGCCCGTGCTCGGCAGGCGCCGCGCGCGCGCGCTGTGCGATACGGCTTGGAACCTCGAAAAACTGAAAGACGCGCGCAAGCTGAGACGCCTGCTGCGGGCGTGAATAATCATCAAGTCATCGAAGCGGGTGACCTCGAAGCGCGGATTTCGCCGCCAATGCAGGGCGCGGGTGACAATGGAGGTACGGGAGTGGGCCGGGAGCAGTTAGGCAGGGGCGGATTTCAGTCGGCGCTGACGCCGGCTTCCCGGATGATCTTTCCCCATTTGTCGTGGTCCGATTTCATCAACGCGCCGAATGCCTCTGGCGTACTGGGCGCAACTTCGAGCCCCTGCCTGAACAGGGTTTCCTTGACATCAGGCATATTCAGGATTCGGGCAATTTCGAAGTTCAAACGATTGATAACCGCGAGCGGTGTTCCGGCCGGCACCGCAACCCCTTGCCACAGGGTCGCCTCGTAGCCGGGAAGCCCCGCCTCCGCCACCGTGGGTAACTCCGGCATTATCGTCGTGCGCTTCTTTGTGGTGACCGCCAGCGCGCGAATTCTTCCCGCTTTGATCTGCGGCACCGCAGTGACCACCTGCGCAAACATGAGTTCTATCTGGCCGGCGATCAGGTCGGTGAGCGCGGGGGCGCCGCCTTTATAGGGAACATGCACGATCCGGGTGCCCGCCATGCTGTTGAACAGTATGCCCGCCAGATAGCTCATGCCCCCAGACCCACCGGAATTCAGCTTGCCGGGCTGCGCTTTTCCCAAGGCAATGAGTTCCCGCACGGTTTTCGCCGCAACCGATGGATGAACCACCAGCACGTTGCTGCCGGAGGCGGCCATGATGACCGGCGCCAGGTCCTTCAGCGGATCGTAGCCCAGACCCTTGTAGAGGTGGACATTGACCGCGAGATTGCCGACAAACCCCATCAGCAGGGTATAGCCGTCCGGCAGCGATCTTGCGGTCTTGTCAGCCGCCAAGTTGCCCGCCGCGCCGGAACGATTGTCCACTACTACCTGCTGCCCCATGGCGCTGCTCAGCTTCGGGCCGATCGCGCGCGCCGTGATGTCCAATGCGCCCCCTGGTGCGGTCGAGACTATGAAGCGGATCGGCTTAGCGGGATAACTCTGAGTCTGAGAGTGAGCCAACGGCGCGTAGGGAAACAGCAAAATCGCCGCGACTGCGCATCCCGGTAACGAGTGTCCTGCCATTTTCTTAATCATCGTCATCCCCGCTAAGTAGCCCCGCGCCCTACCGAAGAATGAATGGGGCGGAGTGGGCTAATCAAGGTATTCCGGATACTATTGAGTGGAGTCACAATACGCTTGGAGGCATCGGATGGGCAAGGAACGGGTGAAATAGGCACGTTAGCTTTATTTTTTGGCACCCCCAAACTGAAACAATCAAATTAAGCTATTCTTCTCCAGAGCGCAGATGCAGTCAAGATAGTTGCTCCCTTTTTGTGCCCGAATTTGGCCACTTACATGACGATGGGATCAACGTAGTGGGGCCTGAAATCGAAGCGCTCAACGTCGGCTTTCGACCCGCAGATGCTGGTCGTACTGAACGGCTGCTTTCTGAAAACGCGACAGGCCGGTATCGACCCGCTGTAGCCAGTCAACCACGTCGTCATGAACGTCCGGTCCTCGGCCTAACCGGCCGCTCGTGCTTTGCTAGGCCGCAGAATCAGGACCGCGCGCGAGCGTCCGCTCCTGGATAACCCGAACTCACACTCCCGACCCTTAGCGGACGGTCGGATTTCCCGATAACCGACACTCAACGTTCGAGGTAAGCGACTGGCTGGATGCAGGCAGTGACCTCGTCAGATCCCGGCCATTTCTCAGGCGCTCTCGGCACGAAATCCCCCGATTGAATGCGGCTGCCAGGGCCAGAGATACTCCCGGAGGTGCCGTTGAATTTCCTGTCCTTCGATACGCGCTTCTTCATGGTCCCTGACGAGCTTGACCAGAAGCTCAAGCTTGTCCGCGGGGCGGAGCCCCCGGGGGAGGCGCCGCGGTCAGGCGCCTGATTTCTTCAAGCGCCTGACGACGCTGCGCTTCCGTTTTGATGATGCGCGGGATCACGTCGTATTGTTCGGCACTCCGAAGGTGACGATGTCACCGTTCCCTGACCGTTCGCTAGGGTTTCTCGGGGATCAGCAGAGCGGCGCAAGCCTCCGCTACGCCCGGTGTCGGTTCCTTCTCGCCAACCATGGTGGCAAATCCAGCCTTGGCCACCACCCCGCCACGAGACCACCGTTAGGTTTTCTGCAGTTCGGCGAGCCGCGCGGGAAGATTCGTGGCGCTATTGAACTGGGCGCTGCAGATTCGGGCAAGCGCGGCGACCACGGCGCC
>MERG01000456.1:0-10592 GCA_001771985.1 Betaproteobacteria bacterium RIFCSPLOWO2_12_FULL_62_13
CCTTCAGGCGCAGCAGTGAACCGTCGCCGTTGGCGCGCAGCACGATGTTCTCGAATTCCTCGGGCTCGGAGAGCCGTCCCTTGGTGGTGATGGTATACACGAGTTCCTGCGCGCCGCCCGTCGGGGACTGGCCGATCTTGCCGGCGGCGAACTGCGCGTTCTGTTCGTTGATCGCGCGCGCGACGTCGGCGGTCGTGAGCTTCAACTGCGCGAGCCGGTCCGGCCGCAACCAGATACGCATCGCGTAATCCTTGGCGCCGAAGATCTGGACGTTGGTGGTGCCCGGTACGCGCTTCAACTGGTCGAGCACGTTGAGCGTCACGTAGTTCGAGATGAAGAGATCGTCGTGGCGCCCATCGGGTGAAAGGAACGCGATCACCTGCAGAAACGAGGATGAACCCTTTTCCACGGTCACGCCCTGCCGCCGCACTTCCAGCGGCAGCCGCGGTTCCGCCTGCTTGACGCGGTTATTGACGTTCAACGCCGCGGTGTCGACATCCGAGCCGATTTCGAAGGTCACCTGGATCTCCACGGCGCCGTTCGCGGCGGAGGTCGAGCTCATGTAGAGCATGTTCTCGACGCCGTTGATCTGGTTCTCCAGGGGCGCGGCAACCGTTTGCTCGAGAACTTCGGCGGAGGCGCCGGGGTAGACCGCGCGCACCGTGACGACCGGAGGCGCGATCTCGGGATACTGCGCGATCGGCAGCCCGCGCATTGCGGCAAGCCCGGCGATCACGATGAAGATCGACAGCACGGCCGCGAAGATCGGCCGATCGATGAAGAAGCGCGAAATCACGCGTGCCTCACTTCTGCGATTTCGCTTCGGGCTTGGCGGGCGGTGCGCTCGCGGCTTGTTCCGGCGCGCCGGCCTCGGACGTTCCTTCCGCCACCTTGACCGGCGCGCCGGGACCGAGCTTCAACACGCCATCGACGATGACGCGCTCGCCAGGCTTCAAGCCGCTATTGATGATCCAACCCCCGGCATTCCAGTCGCCGACTTCAACCGGCCGCGGCTCCGCTCTGCTCTCGGCATTCACCACGAACACGAACTTGCCCTTGGGCCCCTCCAGCACGGCGCGTTGCGGCACCACGATCGCATCGGGGCGCACGGCCCCATGCAGGATGACGCGCACGAATTCACCGGCGCGCAGCATCCCCTTGGGGTTGGCGAATTCAGCGCGCGCTTCGCTCGTGCCGGTCTGCGCGTTGACCCGCACATCGGTAAAGTTGAGCGTACCGGCGCGTCCATAGGGGCTCCCGTCGGCGAGCTTGATGCTCGCCTTGAAGCGGCCATCCTGCGGGAGTTTCAACCGTCCCGCTTCGACGTCGCGGCGCAACGCCAGGTGCTCGCGATCCGGAATGCCGAAAACGACGTACATCGGATCCGTCTGGGTCACCGTGGTGAGCAGTACGTTCGGGCCCGAAACCAGCGTGCCTTCCGAAACCGCAGCGCGGCTCGCCACACCGGTGATGGGGGACGCAACGCGTGTGTACTCGAGATTGAGCTTCGCCTCGTTCACTCGCGCGCGTGCGCTTTTCACCTCGGCCTCGGCCACCTGCCCGGCGGAGGCCGCATCGTCGAACTCCTTCTGGCTCACCGCGCGCGCTTCGATGACCGGACGCAAACGCGCCACGTCGCGCTGCGCTTGTGCGAGCCGCGCCTCCACCACCGCCAGATCCGCTTCCGCGCGGGCCAATGCCACCTTGAACGGCTCCGGATCGATGCTGAAAAGCGACGCGCCTTGCCTGACGGTCGAACCTTCCTTGTAGTTGCGTCGCTGCAGTATCCCCGTCACGCGCGCCCGCACTTCCACTTCGCGATAACCCGCGGTCTGGGCGGTGTACTCGTAAGTCACCGCGATGTCCTTCGGCTCGACGGCCACCACCGTCACGACAGGCGGAGAAAAACCTGGGGCACCCTGCGGCGCGGAGGGTTGGCAGCCTGCCGCAAGCAAGACCAGTGCCAGGGGCTGCACGATTCTGAGGCTCGAATCGAGTTTGGATCGATGGATCATGTTCATGACTCGTGTTTGGATTCGTCCGGGGTGTCCAGCACGCCGGCAGCGGCGTGTAACGGGTCGCTGCACGGCATAGGGGTATTGCAGCGGAGAAAGACTTTACATACAATCACGAATGTATGTCAAGACTATTTTGGGTGACCCGCATTTCAAATTCCCAGCCGGTCTTGCTGTTGGCAGCCTGTTGGGATTCTTACTGAGCATTGCAGAAATGGATGACAATGCTCAGCCCTCATCCCCGGCCCTTCTCCCGAGGGGAGAAGGGAGATTCGAGGCGCAAATGGATTGTTATCCATTTACGCAAAACTCAATAGGTCCGGCAGGCTGCTAATGGTTCGACGCACCAAGGAAGACGCGTTGGAAACGCGCAACGGCATTCTGGATACCGCCGAGCGGATCTTCGGCAAGCGCGGGGTCTCACGCACCTCGCTTGACGACATCGCCAAGGCGGCGGGCGTCACGCGCGGGGCCATCTATTGGCACTTCCGCGACAAGGCCGATCTGTTCGCCGCGATGGTGTCGCGGGTCACCCTGCCCATGGAGGATCAGGTATGTGGCGCCTGGGACCCATCAGTCGCCGATCCCTTGGCGCACGTTCGCGGCAGGTTGATCAGGGTCCTGGAGCGCATGACGACCGATCCCCAGTGCCGGCGCGTATTTCACATCGTGTATCACAAGTGCGAGTATGTCGACGAAATGAGGGACGTATGGAAACGGCTGGGAGAGATGCGCGCGGGTTGTCTCGCACACGTTGAGCAGGGTTTCCGCGAGGCGACCGCCAAAGGCCAATTGCCGAAGAGTCTCGACCCGAAGCGTGCGGCGATCGGGATCTACGCCCTGGTGGACGGGCTCATCAACAACTGGGTGATCGACCCGGACTATGTGCCGCTCGCGCTCGAGGCGCAGCACATGATCGACCTCTACCTCGATGGCTTGCGCCATGTGCCGCCGGCGCGCACCCGCGCCACGCGAACCGGGACGAGAACCCGCCGCACCAGCGGCGCGCGGAGCTCACCGCGCACCTGAATTCGAGCGTCTGAGTGCTGAGTTCTTACGAATCACTCGTCACCGGTCACGAATCGCGTTTACTGCTGCTCGACACCCAGGGACGCAGATAGTCCATGCGATCGGCGGAGTGGACGACCACGCGCCGCACGATGCGATCGCGCAACACGTGCAGCATGATGGTGGCGCCGGCCTCGCCGCTCGCCCACAGCGCGCGGTAGAACTCGCTCTGTCCGCCGATCGACTGCCCGCCGACACCCAGAATCACGTCGCCGCGGCGCACGCCGGCCTTGTGTGCGGGCGCACCCGGCAGCACGCGGGTAACGACGACGTGGCCCTCAACCGCTTCGGAGTACAGTCCGAGCCACGGACGCGCAGGGCCACGACCACGCCCTCTTGCGATGAGATCGTCGAGCTGGGGGGTCAGAAGATTGACCGGCACGAACATGTTGCCGGGAAAAGCCACGCCGAGATCAAGGGCGTCACTCACCCACAACGACGCAACGCCGGCAAGCCTGCCCGCGGCGTCGACCAGTGCCGCCCCGCTGTGCTCATGGCGCGGCGGCGCGGTAAAGATGGCGTTCTCGATCATGTACTCCCACCAACCGGTGAAGCGACGGCGCGAAACCACGCAGGCGTGCGACACGCCGCCGGCCGCGGGATGGGCCGCCACCATCACGGTAGTCAATTCCCTGACCGTGGATGCGTCGCCCAGCGCGAGCGGCCGGCTCGCGATTCCGGGCGCCGTGCGCACCAGGCCGAAGCCCGTCGCGTGATCGTAGCCGATCACGCTCGCCGGGAACACGCGCCCGTCGCCGGCGACGACCAGGATCGATCCCGCTTCGAGAATCAGATAGCCAATGGTGAGGATCAGCCCGCTTGCGTCGATGACGACCCCGCTGCCTTCACGCTCCGCGCCCAGGGTCTCGGCTGTGCGGGCGCCGGGCATCGCCTTGATGCTCAGCTTGACGATCGCATCGAACGGCTCGACCTCGCCCGCAGTGCCCGGCATCGGCGCATTAACGGCCCGCCAGGTCGATAACGCTGCAGTGAAAAACGAAGGAGTCACTTAAAGGCAGTAAATGGTAAATAGTGAATGGTGAATGGTAAAAGACAAGAAATCAAAAAACAGGCCATCCGGCCGGGTTTTATCACCCTTCACCGTTCACTGTTACGGCAAGGCTTCGTAACGAATTCCGAGAATCTCTATCTCTTCTTCTCCAGCCGGGGTCGCGAGCGGCGCCACATCGCCGACACGGCGCCGGAGCAGCGCTTTCGCGATCGGCGACAGCCAGCTCACCTCGCCACGCTTCGGATCGGCTTCATCCACGCCGACGATGGTAACCGTATGTTCCTTTCCCACCCCATCCAGGTAAGTGACGGCCGCCCCGAAGAAAACCTGCTCGGTCTTTTCCCGCGCGGCAGGATCGACGACCTCGGCGCGATCGAGGCGCTTCGTGAGAGCGTGAATGCGGCGGTCGATCTCGCGCAGCCGGCGCTTGCCGTAGATATAGTCGCCGTTCTCCGAACGGTCGCCGTTCGACGCCGCCCAGGCGATCACTTTGACCAGTTCCGGGCGCTCGATGTCGAGCAACTGCGTAAGCTCGGCTTTGAGCCACGCGTATCCTCGTGGCGTCATGTAGTTCTTGGCGCCTTGCCCCAGGGGTGCGTCCGTGCGGACCGCTTCGGTGCGGATTACCATCGGGTGTCCTTCCACCTATAGTTTAACCAAAACAAAGCGCTAGCGCTGGTCTCCGTCCCAGCGTCTGCGGTGACCCGCTCCAGCGTGGGTTGTCCGAGGAGATTTCATCATATAAAATCGGCGCCCAACCTAAAGAATCCTCGCCACCGTGCCGCAAAAAGAAGCGAAATCATCGATCCAGGTCATCGAGCGCATGATGAACCTGCTCGATACGCTGGCCGGACATAACACCCCGGTCAATCTGAAGCAGCTTGCCATGCAAACCAAGCTGCATCCTTCGACCGCGCATCGCATTCTCGGCGTAATGGTCGACAACCGGCTCGTTGATCGCGTGGAACCCGGCACCTATCGCCTGGGTATTCACTTGCTCGAACTCGGCAACCTGGTCAAGTCACGCGTCAGCGTGCGCCAGGAAGCGCTGCCGTACATGCAGATGCTGCATCAGGAGTTGGGTGAAACCGTCAATCTCTCTCTGCGCCGCGATGACGAGGTGCTGTATATCGAACGCACCACCGGCAGCAGCTCGATGATGCGCGTGGTGCACATCATCGGCGCCCGCGCGCCGCTCCACATCACTGCGGTAGGCAAGATCTTTCTCGCCGACGACGGCCCGGAAAAAGTGATGCAATACTCGCAGCGCACCGGCCTGCCCAAGTATACGGAGAACACGCTGACCGATCCGCAGAGTCTCGCGCGCGAGATCGAGAAAATCCGGCGCCAGGGTTACGCGCTCGATAACGAAGAGGCCGAAAAAGGCGTCTCGTGCATCGGGGCCGGCATCTTCAACGACGAGGGAAAGCTCGTCGCAGGGCTTTCGGTGTCGGCGCCTTCCGACCGCCTCAACAAGGCATGGGCAGCGCAGGTGCGCCAGACCGCGGAGAAGATCTCGCGCGCCATCGGCTACCGAGGGTAATGGGTGATGCGTGATGAGTGATGCGTGAAGAAGACAGGGTTTTCCCATAACCCATAACCCATCACCCATAACCCATCCCCATGCTCGACCAGCCGCTCGTTTTCCTCGATCTCGAAACCACCGGCGCCACCGCAACCCACGACCGTATTACCGAGGTCGGGCTGATCGAGGTCGAGCGTGGCCGTCCTGTCGGCGAATGGTCTACGCTCATCAATCCCGGAGTCAGCATCCCGCCGGCGATCCAGGCCCTCACCGGCATCACCAATGATATGGTGGCGCTCGCGCCGAGCTTCGGTGAAATCAGCCGCGAACTGCTGCGCCGCATCGAGGGGAGGCTTCTCGTCGCGCACAACGCGCGCTTCGATTACGGATTCCTGCGCAACGAATTTGAGCGCGCGGGCATCCGCTACAGCTCGCGGGTGCTCTGCACGGTGCGGCTGTCGCGAAAGCTCTTCCCGCAACATGCGCGGCACAATCTTGATGCGCTGATGGCGCGCCACGGCATCGACTGCGATGCGCGCCACCGCGCGCTCGGCGATGCGCGCGTGCTGTGGCAGCTCGTGCAGCGCTGGCAGCGCGAACTCGACCACCCGGCGGTTGCGGCCGCGGCCGCCGACCTGGTAAGAACGCCGACCGTTCCCGCGGGACTTCCCGGCAATGTGTTCGACGACATTCCGGAGACGCCGGGCGTCTACCTTTTCCACGGCCAGAACGGTGTCGTGCTCTACGTCGGGAAGAGCATCAACCTGCGCGCGCGGGTGATGTCGCATTTTTCCGGCGACCATCGCGTCAACAAGGACATGAAGATCGCGCGCGAGGTCGCGCGCGTCGAATGGGTCGAGACCGCCGGCGAGTTGGGCGCGCTGATCGAAGAGTCGCGGCTCGTGAAGCAGCTCGCGCCGGTCTACAACCGGCGGCTGCGCCGCGGCGCGGAGCTTTGTTCGTGGCACTGGCGCTGCGATCTGCGAGACGCCGTGCCGCAACTGGTTTCCGCACGCGAACTGGATATCTCGCAGTTCGGCGACCTGTATGGCCTGTTTCGCTCGCGCACGAGCGCGATCGAGGCGCTGCGCGAGATCGCCGCCGCCCATGAGCTGTGCTCGATCCTGCTTGGTCTTGAAAAGAAAAAAGGGCCGTGCTTCGCCCACCAGATCAAGCGTTGCCGTGGCGCGTGCGTCGGAAAGGAAACGCCGGAGAGGCACGCGCTGCGGCTCGCGCAGGCGCTCGTCAGCTTGCGCATGCAGCCGTGGCCGTTCAAGGGCCGCATCGGCGTGCGGGAAACCGCGGCGGGCGGCGAGAAAACCGAACTCATCGTGCTCGACCGCTGGTGTTACCTCGGCACGGTGCGCTCCGAGCACGAACTGGGCGAGCTCGCGGAGTCCCGTACGCAGCCGGTTTTTGACCTCGACACCTACCGGATTCTCACGCGCTTCTTCGGCAAATTCCGCCGCGATTGCACCGTCGTCGAATTGGCTGCATAACGGACCGGCCGATAATGATTCA
This sequence comes from Betaproteobacteria bacterium RIFCSPLOWO2_12_FULL_62_13, assembly GCA_001771985.1. Lineage (GTDB taxonomy): Bacteria > Pseudomonadota > Gammaproteobacteria > Burkholderiales > SG8-41 > DSOT01. Next base: position 7,142 of record MERG01000456.1, read on the forward strand.
GGAACGGTCAGTGGTAAACCACCGGCACGTTGAGCAGAATGTCGAAGTTCTCCAGAAACTCGTCGATGTGCTCAGCCGAGGCTTCTTCGGCGACCGCGTTTTGCATCGATTGCACGAACTTGTCGGCGACATCGCCCTGGAAAAACGTGCCGCGCGCAGCGCGCTTATCCACCAGCTCGTAAGCGTGCTGGGCCGGATACTCGACCACGTAGTAGCTGTCGCTGTTGTAGATCACGTTCATCATGGCTCGCGCCTCATCAGCCGGTACCGAAAAAACAACGCACCACCCACAAAAACGCTGACACCAACATACCGGCTTTGTTCAAGCAAATCCGTGGAATATCTCACGATATTCTCAATTTGGGGGACGAACGGCCGATTTCAAGGGGCAGCCGGCAGCCGGCGCCTGAGCTGCGACAGCGCGATTCCGGCAAGAATAAGCACAAGGCCGGTATATGCTTCCACGCCGGGGTGCTCGCCCATCAGGGTCACCCCCAGAAATACCGCAACAGGGGGGCTCAGGTAATTGACGAGGGACATGAAAGTGGGGCCGGCCGAGCCGATGAGCTTGAAGTAACAGAGGGTCGCGATCGCGGTGGGCCCGATGCCGAGCCAGACGATCGCCGCAGTGGAAGAAAAGCTCGGCGCGAGCGTCCATGGCCGGTCGATGATCAGCGCGACCGGCAGCATCACCACAGTTGCCACCAGCAGCATGGCAGCCGAAGCGATCAGCACGTTGCCCTTGATCATGAGGCGTGTCAGCACACTGTTGGCCGCATAGCACAACGCGCCTGACAGCACGGCAAGTTGCGATACGACTTCCAGGGCGGAGCCGCCGATGCCGGCAAGCGCCGCCGGCCCCATCAGAGCCACGATGCCGAAGAAACCCAGCGCAAAGCCCGCGGCGCGGTTGCGCGTCATGCGCTCCCCATGCACGAACAAGTGAGCAAGCACGAGCGTGACCAGGGGCATCGCCGCCATCAGGATGCCGGCGAGCGCGCTGTCCACGGTTTTCTGCCCCCAGACAATCACGTAAAACGGAATGCAGTTGCCGACGAGGGCGAGCACGATGTAGGCGAGCCAGTTGCGACCGAGCGGCGGCAACCGCACACCCAGCGCATGCACCACCGCGAGCAGGATCAACGCGCCGATCAGCAGTCGGCCGGCCACCAGTGTTGCGGGCGGCACGGTGGCGACCCCGAGTTTGTTGAACATGAATGCCGAGCCCCACATCGCGACCAGCGCGAGCAGCAGTGCCCAATCCTTGAGGCTGCGGGATGGCATGAAAGGAATCGCTTGGGTTGATGACCTATAGGACCGCCGGCAGTTCTTGTTCGTACTCTTGCGCAAGGATATACGATGGCCGCGAACAAGAGCACGTCGCCTAGTGTTGCGAGTCGCTATTTCCTCGCGCGATTAGACGTAGGTCGGGGTACGCGCGAGCGTTCCCCGATGAAGTGTCTTTTCTGTTACCTGTCTCCCCGTTCGATCGCAGGGCAACGGGTGCACATTGATGGCACTATTCCTTGACTTCCCATTGAGGGTTCCAGGCGATTTCCCAGAGGTGTCCATCTGGATCCTGGAAGTATCCGGAGTATCCTCCCCAAAAGCGGTCGCGCGCAGGGTCAGTGATCGTGGCCCCTGCTTTCTTGGCCTGGTTGATCACTGCATCGACGTCCTGCTTGGATTTGACGATGTGGCCGATGGAGAATTCGGCAGCGCTTGGCGGATCCACAGATACCTTCGCATCCTTGGCCAGTGCGGCCTTTGGGTATAGCGCCAATATCAAATCGTCGTTCATGTTAAACAAGACGACAGCACCATCTTCAAACTACGTGCCGATGATCCCTTGCGTTGGCAAACCCATCCCGCCGCGGTAAAAAGCCAGAGATTTTTCCAAATCGCTGACGCCCAATGTGACGACTTTAATTCGAGGTTTCATATCGACGCGATGTTTTCATAATTCTGGCCAAGAATATCATGTCGGGAAACCGCGCCGAGTCGACCGATGAAAAAACCGCACTGGCTGATCGCCTTACTCATCTGCGCCCCGTTTGCGCCTTCGCAGGCGCTCGCACAGCAACAACCACAGTTTCAGGCTGTCCCCGCTCCTGCCCTTGGGCGTTCGTCCCTGCCGGCCAAGGAGATTCCGTCCGCCACACTGCTCGCCGAACTGCGCAAAGGCGGTTATGTGATCTACTTCCGCCACACTTCGACCGACTTCTCGCGCGACGATTCCCGTTCGCGCAGCGACGATGACTGTGCGAACCAGCGGCCGCTGACCAACCGGGGGCGAGACGAAGCGCGGCAGATCGGCGCCGCGATCCGCGAACTGGGTATTCCAATCGAAAACGTGCTGGCGAGCCCGCGCTGTCGCACGGCGGAAACCGCCATGCTCGCTTTCGGCCGCGCTGAGAAAACCCACGCGGTTCGCGGCGGGCCGGTAAACCCGCAGCAACCGGATCGCTATTCGGAACTGCGCCGCATCCTTTCGACGCCGCCTCCGTCAGGCTCAAATCTCGTGATCTCCAGTCACGGCAACCCGTTCTACGCGGTCGCCGGGACGCCTTATCTCGCGGAAGGCGAGGCTGCGGTAATCAGGCCGCTCGGGAAGGACTTCGAGATAGTTGCCCGCGTGCGCCACGATAGCTGGCGCGGGCTGATGAAGCGTGATGAGTGACGACTGACGGAATAAGTTGGCAGTTGGCAGCTGTGAGTGGGCAGTAACTGCAAACTGTCCACTGCAAACTGCAAACTCTTTATCGGCAGCGGACAATACCTTCAGTCAGCCGTCATGCCCGTCGCTGCGACCACCTTCGCCCATTTCTCCACTTCGCTCTTCACGAACACAGTGAACTCTTCCGTGCCGAGCGGCGACGGCTCGGCGCCCTGGGCGTTGAGCCGCTCGCGGACCTCCGGCGTACGCATGATGCGCGTCGCCTCCACGCTCAGTTTTTCCACCACGGCGCGCGGCGTGCCTGCGGGGGTAAACAACCCAAGCCAGTTGAGCATCTCGTAGCCCGGGAGCCCACTTTCCGCGATGGTCGGCAGGTCCGGCAGCACTGCGGAGCGCTTGCCCCCGGTGACCGCCAGGCCGCGCAGTCTTCCGCTCTTGGTATGCGGTGAGACAGACGCCGCTGTCCCGAACGTGACCGGCACCTGCCCGGCGAGCACGTCGACGATTGCCGGACCGCCGCCCTTATAAGGAATATGCACGAGCTTGACGCGCGCAAGGTGCTCGAAGAGCGCCGCGGCGAGATGGGTCGATGTCCCGGCACCGGCGGACGCATACATGATCTCGCCCGGGCGCGCACGGGCCATAGCGATGAGATCCTTCACCGAACGCGCGGGCAACGACGGATGCACCGCGAGGATGCTCGGCGCGTCCGCCAGCCGCGCGACCGGCTGGAAGTCGCGCAACACGTTGTACGGAAGCTTGCGGTAAAGACTC
>MERG01000456.1:10821-10929 GCA_001771985.1 Betaproteobacteria bacterium RIFCSPLOWO2_12_FULL_62_13
TCTCCGCAGCGGCGGCATAGCCGCCGGTTACTACGCCTGCCGTAATGGCCAGCAGCACCAATGCTCTACTGCACATCATCTTGAGGATCGCTCCACTGTTGCGATTCA
>MERG01000457.1:0-21255 GCA_001771985.1 Betaproteobacteria bacterium RIFCSPLOWO2_12_FULL_62_13
CGCAGTGCCCGAAAGCACGCAGCGCCCCGACCGGTCGGCAAACGCGAGCTCGATGTCGCGCCGCATCTCACCGCGGATCTCCGCCAAATGCAAAGGCACAACCTTGTTCGGTCTCCTCTGGAGCGAGGAGCCACCGATACGCAAATAGGCACCCTCCCTGCTGGATAGCATACGTGGGAAATTGTCCCATGTAAATGCGCGCTGCGGAATATTTTCCCGGTCGAGTCGGGGAATCGAAGCGTGGCTCAGATCGCGGCCGCGGATCGGCGCGCCCTGTCCGCCGCACATCCAGTGCGATCGGGCGCGCGACATGCATCAATTCGGGAAGATTGCGAGCCCGGCGAAGTCTATGCCTCAAACCAGGCTCTCGGCGCTTCAGACGTCGAAATACAGGTAGAACTCCCACGGATGGGGACGCAGCCTGATCGGATCGACTTCCTTTTTCCATTTGTACTCGAGCCAGACGTGGATCACGTCATCGGTGAATACACCGCCTTTCTTCAGGAAGTCCTGGTCCTTTTCCAGCGCGCGCAACGATTCCTCGAGCGAGCCCGGCACCTGGCTGATTCCCTTCGCCTCCTCCGGGGGCAGATCATAGATGTTCTTGTCGAGCGGGTCTCCCGGGTCGATCTTGTTCTGCACACCGTCCAGGCCGGCCATAAGCATCGCCGCGAAAGCGAGATACGCATTGGCCGACGGATCGGGGCAGCGGAATTCCACGCGCTTGGCATTCGGCGAATCCGAATACATCGGAATTCGCGCGGCCGCCGAGCGGTTGCGTTGCGACATCGCGAGATTCACCGGCGCTTCGTAGCCCGGCACCAGGCGCTTGTACGAGTTGGTCGTCGGCGCGAAGAATGCCATCAGGGCGTGCGCGTGTTTGAGCAGGCCGCCGATATACCAGCGACAAAGCTCGGAGGTCAGCGCATAGCCTCCGGCATCGAAGAAAAGGTTTTTCTCGTCCTTCCACAGGCTTTGGTGGCAATGCATGCCGCTTGCGTTGTCGGCGAACAGCGGCTTTGGCATGAACGTGGCGACCTTGCCGTGCCTGCGTGCGACGTTCTTGCAGAAATACTTGTACAACATCACGTTGTCGGCCATCCGGGTGAGCGGAGAAAATTTCATGTCGATCTCGTTCTGCCCGGCGGTCGACACCTCGTGGTGGTGTACTTCCACCTGGACTCCCACCCGCTGCAGCGCCAGCACGATTTCGGAGCGGATGTCCTGCAGGGTATCGTGGGGCGGGACCGGAAAATACCCTTCCTTGTAGCGCGGCTTGTATCCCAGATTGCCTCCGCCGTACAGGCCTTCGTCCCTGCCCGAGTTCCACTCGCCCTCCGCGGAATCCACGTAGTAATAGCCGCAGTGCTGGTTCTGCTCGAAGCGGACCGAGTCGAAAATGAAAAATTCCAGTTCCGGCCCGAAGTAACACGTGGCCGCGATCCCCGTCTGTTTGAGGTAGATCTCGGCTTTTGGCGCCACGAACCGCGGGTCGCGCGAATACGGCTGCTTGAGGATCGGGTCCACCACATCGCAGATCATGCACAGTGTCGGAATGCCGTACAGCGGGTCGACGAAAGCGGTGGTCGGATCGGGCTTCAACAGCATGTCGGATTCGTGTATCTCCTGAAAGCCGCGAATCGACGATCCGTCAAACCCGATACCTTCGTCGAACAAATCGCGGCTGACCTCCGGCAGCGTGATCGAGAAATGCTGCCAGAGCCCGGGCAGATCGGTGAATCTCAGGTCGACGACCTGAATGTTGTGCCGGTTGATTATCTCGATCACGTCGTCCACGCGTTGCGGCCGCTGCACGCGGTAGACACCGGGTTCGACATGGGCCAGCGAATGCTGCTTGACGCTTTCCGGTTGCGATGACATGAATGTTCTCCTCCTGGACACGAACCAGCCTGGTCCGTCAAACTTTGCCTGAAACTCTCGTTCCGGCCTGCATCCACCATAGTTCACCCCTGATAAAAGTCAAGACGCTGGTGCCGCGGGTGGCAGCTACAGCAGCTTGCGGCAAATACGCTAGAATCTACGTTTTGGTCGATGGAGTATGCACATGTCGATGGCTGACCGCGACGGGCAGATCTGGTACGATGGCCGGCTCGTGGCCTGGCGCAACGCCACTACGCACGTCCTCACCCACTCACTGCATTACGGGCTCGCGGTTTTCGAAGGGGTGCGCGCTTATAATACGGTGCGAGGCACCGCCATCTTCCGGCTGAAGGCGCACACCGAGCGGCTGTTCAACTCGGCGCATATCTACCTGATGAAGATTCCATACAGCCGCGAAGCCCTGATGGAAGCGCAAAAGGAAGTGGTCCGGGCGAACAAGCTCGAGTCCTGCTACATCCGCCCGATCGCCTTCTACGGCTCCGAGAAGATGGGGGTGTCGCCGAAAGGCGCCACCGTGCACGTGGCGATCGCTGCCTGGCCGTGGGGGGCGTACCTGGGGGCCGAGGCGATCGAGAAAGGCATCCGGGTCAAAACTTCGTCGTTTGCGCGGCACCATGTCAACGTTTCGATGTGCCGCGCGAAGTACTCGGGCACCTATGCCAATTCGATTCTCGCCAATCTGGAAGCGACCGAACATGGCTACGATGAGGGGCTGCTGCTCGACGTCGACGGCTTCGTCGCTGAAGGTTCGGGGGAGAACCTTTTCATTGTGAAGAACGGCGAGATTTGCGAGCCCGAGCTCACCAGTGCGCTGATCGGCATCACCCGGGAGTCGGTCATCACGTTGGCGCGGGAAATGGGTTATACGGTGTCGGCCAAGCGCATCACTCGCGACGATCTCTATATCGCCGACGAGGCTTTCTTTACCGGCACCGCGGCGGAAGTGACGCCGATCCGCGAGGTCGATGGGCGCACCATTGGCGAAGGAAAGCGCGGCCCCGTCACGACCAGGCTGCAAAAGGCATTCTTCGACTGCGTGAACGGCAAGTCGGACAAGTACCGTGACTGGCTGACGCCGGTCGCGGCATAGCTCAACAACATCCATGTCAATCCGGCAAACTGAAAACAAGCAGCGGCGAATCGAGATCACGGCCGCGGATCTGCCGCTGCACTGCCCGACGCCATCGATGATGTTGTGGAACGCGCACCCGCGCGTGTTCCTGCCGATCGAGAAAACCGGCGAAGCGCTGTGTCCTTATTGCGGCACCAAATATGTACTTAAGGGTGGTCGAGTCGGGTCGGGGCATTGATCATGTCGGAGCGGCCACGGTAACAACCAAAATGATGAACGCGGAATGATGAATGCGGAATGAGACGGCGCGTTTGGCGCCGGGGCTTCTTTCCTTCTGGTCATCATTCATCATTCATCATTCGTCATCGTGTTCAAGATCCTCGTCGTCGGGCCGTCCTGGATCGGCGACACCATTCTCGCCCAGCCGCTGTTCAAGCTGCTGCACGCGCGGCATCGGGATCTCGCGCTCGACGTGCTGGCCCCGGAGTGGACGCTGCCGGTGCTCCAGCGCACGCCGGAAGCGCGGCGGGCGATTCCCAATCCTTTCGGTCACGGCGAACTCAAGCTCGGCGCGCGGCGCCGGCTCGGACAAGAGCTGCGCGCCGAGGGCTACCAGCAGGCGATCATACTGCCCAACACCTTCAAGTCCGCGCTGGTGCCGTTCTTCGCCGGCATCCCCTTGCGCACCGGGTTCCGCGGCGAAATGCGCTGGGGGCTGCTCAACGATGTGCGCACCCTCGACGGCATAGCGCTGCCGCTGATGGCGCAGCGCTATGCCGCGTTGGCGGGCGCGGCTGGCGAGCCGATGGCGCGCGAGTTACCCGGTCTGCGCCTGAACGTCGACGAGGCTGCGCGTGCCGCGACCGTGCGTAGACTCGAGCTCGAATCGGAGCGACCGGTTGCCGCGCTGTGCCCGGGCGCCGAATTCGGTCCGGCCAAACGCTGGCCGGCGCATCACTTCGCGGAACTCGGGCAGCGGTTCGCCGGCCGCGGCCTCGCCGTGTGGCTGGTGGGCTCGGCGAAAGACGCGACGCTTGGTGCGGAGATCGAAAAGTTGAGTGGCGGCGTCTGCCGCAATCTGTGCGGGAGGACCGCGCTTGACGAGGCGATCGACCTGCTCGCGTCCGCCCAACTGGTGGTGAGCAACGATTCCGGGCTCATGCACGTTGCAGCCGCGCTTGGCAAACCGCTCGTCGCGCTCTACGGTTCGAGCAGCCCGGCGTTCACGCCGCCGCATTCTCCCAACGCGCGTATCCTCAAGCTCGAACTGCCGTGCAGCCCGTGCTTCAGGCGCGAGTGTCCCTTGGGGCATTTCAACTGCATGATGCAACTTACCCCGGAACGGGTATTCGCGGCGATCGAGTTTGATAAAATTCGCGCATGACCTGAATATAGCGCTCCGGCTTGCCAATGTCTCCGCGCGGAGGCCGTGCCATTGACAAAAATGCTGTTTCCCACACCCCAGGACGCCGAAGCGGCGTTCTACGAGGCATTCACAAAAGGCGATCTCGAGGCGATGATGGCGGTCTGGTCCGACGACGACGAGATCTATTGCGTGCATCCGGGCAGCCCGCGCGTGAGCGGCGTCGCGCAGGTGCGCGAGTCCTGGCGGCAGATCTTCGCCAGCGGCCAGACTTTGCGCTTTCAACTGCGCGGCCACCAGTATTTGCATGGCATGATGCTGTCGGCGCACAGCGTCTACGAACACATCACCGTGGCCGGTGAAACCCGCGCCCGCAACCCGGTGATCGCGACCAATATCTACCTCAGGACTGAGCGCGGCTGGCGCATTGTCGCGCACCATGCTTCGCCCGCGCCGGTCACCGCCGAGGCGGAATCGCGGCGTCAGGCCAAGACCCTGCATTGATCCTCGGGCGCGGCACTCCGGGCCGAGACAGTGGTGTATAATCGCGCGGTCACCGGCGCAGATCCTGCGGCGATGGGTGGCGGCTTCTCCTCACGCCTGACGCCTCACGCTCTGCAGCGCCTCAGCGTCTCCGCGGTTAATTTTTTCCCGTTGATTTGTAGAGGGAACTCATGAGCACTACCGATTTTGGCAATCCCGATGTAATCGTCGTCGGCGCCGGCAACGCCGCCGCCTGCGCCGCGCTCGCCGCCCGCGAAAACGGCGCTTCCGTCATCATGCTCGAAGCCGCTCCGATCGAGGACTGCGGCGGCAACAGCCGCTACACCGCCGGCTTGATGCGCGTCGTGTATAACGGCGTCGATGACCTCGCGCAACTCATTCCCGATCTCACCGAGGAGGAGAAGAAGACGCACGACTTCGGGGCCTATACGGCGGACAATTATTACGACGACATGGGACGCATCACGCAGTACCGCAGCGATCCCGATCTGTGCGAGATCCTCATTTCACGCAGCTTCGAGACGCTCGCGTGGATGCGCAAAAAGGGCGTCAGGTTCCAGGCGAGCTACGGCCGCCAGTCATACAAAATCGACGATAAACGATACAAGTTCTGGGGCGGGCTCGCCGCCGAGACCTGGGGGGGTGGTCCCGGCCTGGTGGAAAACGAACACAAGGCATGCGAGCGCGAAGGCATCAGGATTTTCTACGAGACGCCCGCGATTGCCCTGCTCACCGATGACGATGGTCGAGTGGCCGGCGTGCGCGCGAAGCACAAGGGCAGGAACGTCGAGATCCGCTCGAAGGCGGTGGTGCTCGCCTGCGGCGGCTTCGAATCGAACGCCGAGATGCGCACGCGCTACCTCGGTCCCGGCTGGGATCTGGCGAAGGTGCGCGGCACCCGCTACAACACCGGGCTCGGCATCAGGATGGCGCTCGATGTCGGGGCGCTTTCCTACGGCCACTGGTCCGGCTGCCACGCTGTGGGCTGGGATCTGAATGCGCCACCCTTCGGCGACCTCACGGTCGGCGACAGCTTCCAGAAACACAGCTACCCGTGGGGCATCATGGTGAACGCCCGCGGCGAACGGTTCGTCGATGAGGGGGCTGATTTCCGCAACTACACCTATGCGAAGTACGGCAGGGTAGTCCTGGAGCAGCCGGGCATGTTCGCCTGGCAGGTCTTCGACGCCAAGATCATCCCGGTGTTGCGCGACGAGTACCGCATCAAGCGGGTAACGAAGGCAAGGGCTGACACGCTCGAGGAACTCGTGAAGAAGCTGGAAGGCGTGGACACGGAATCGTGCCTGCGCGAAATCAAGGAGTACAACAAGGCGGTGCGCACCGATATTCCGTTCAACATGGCGATCAAGGACGGGCGTTGCACCGTAGGACTCAAGATCAACAAGTCCAATTGGGCGAATACGATCGACACCCCGCCCTTTGAAGCTTACGCCGTGACCTGCGGCGTCACCTTCAGCTTCGGCGGCGTGAAAATCAGCAACAACGCCGAAGTGGAAGACACCGCCGGCAAGGCGATTCCCGGTCTTTTCGCGGCCGGTGAATTGGTGGGCGGCATCTTCTATCACAACTACCCGGGCGGCACGGGCCTCACCTCGGGTGCGGTGTTCGGCAAGATCGCCGGCGCGAGCGCCGCCGCGTACGTCAAAGGGAAATAGGAAATGGGAAACAGGGAATAGGGGTCCGCTGTATCCCGATTTCACGAAGTACGTTCCACTTTCTCTTCATTAGAAATTTCCGGGTATATTGACTACGATGGAAAATATCGAGACCTCGGCGCCCCTACCACCCATGCTGAAATCCATACCCCCGGAAATTTTTAAGGCGTACGACATCCGCGGCATTGTCGGCCGCACGCTGACGCCGCAGATCGTCCGCCTTATCGGCCATGCGATCGGCTCGGAAGCGCGGGCGCGCGATCAGAGCAAAATCGCGATCGGTTATGACGGCCGGCTCTCCGGTCCCGAGTTGTCCGAAGCGCTCGCCCGCGGCATTCAGACGAGTGGCGTCGATGTGATCGACGTCGGGCGCGTCACGACTCCGATGGTGTACTTCGCCGCCTACCACCTGGAAACCGGCTCGGGCGTGGCGGTCACCGGCAGCCACAACCCGCCTGACTACAACGGCTTGAAGATCATGCTCGGGGGCGAGACGCTTGCCGGCGAGGCGATCCAGAAAATACGCCTGCGGATCGAGAACAACGATCTCGCGCAAGGGGCAGGCGGCTATGAGCAGCGGGATATCACCCGCGACTACATCGAGCGCATCGTCGGGGACGTCAAGCTTGCACGGCCGATGGCGGTCGTCGTCGACTGCGGCAACGGCGTGGCCGGCGCCACTGCACCCGCCCTGTACCGGCGCCTCGGCTGCGCAGTGACGGAACTTTTCTGCGAAGTAGACGGCAATTTCCCCAACCATCACCCCGACCCGTCTCAACCTGCCAATCTCGCCGATCTGACCGATGCGCTCAAATCCGGAGCGGGTGAGGTCGGGTTTGCATTTGACGGCGACGGCGACCGGCTCGGTGTCGTGACCCGCGACGGAAAGATCATTTACCCCGACCGCCAGTTGATGCTGTTCGCTGCCGACGTGCTCAAGCGCAACCCCGGCGCCGAGATCATCTTCGACGTCAAATCGACGCGCAACCTGTTTGGCTGGATACGCCAGCACGGAGGCCGGCCGCTGATGTGGAAAACGGGCCATTCCTTTATCAAGAAGAAGCTGCAGGAAACCGGCGCGCCGCTGGCGGGCGAAATGAGCGGCCCCGTCTTCTTCAAGGAGCGCTGGTACGGCTTCGACGACGCGCTCTACGCCGGCGCGCGGCTGCTGGAAATCCTTTCGCACGAGCGCGACGCGAGCGCTGTGCTCGAAGCCCTGCCCGATGCCATCAGCACGCCCGAGTTGCACCTCAAGCTCGCCGAGGGCGAAAACTGCACGCTGATGGAGAAGCTAAGACAGACTGCGCGTTTCGACGCCGCCAAAGAAGTAATCACCATTGATGGATTGCGCGTCGAGTACGCGGATGGCTTCGGCCTTGCGCGCCCGTCCAACACCACGCCGGTCATCGTGTTGCGCTTCGAAGCCGACAATGAAGCCGCGTTGCACCGCATCCAGGCGGATTTCCGCCGGGCGATCCTGGCGGTCAAGCCCGGCGCGCGGCTTCCGTTTTGAACTCGCGAGCTAATGGAATTGTGCGATGTATTGATTCCAATTAAGGTAAATACCCAATTGCTCTTAGTTCCCGCTCGTCCGATCATATTTAGCCTTTAGTCGCAAAGTCACATAGTCCTCAGTCGTTTTTGACCGCTTACCGCTTACTTCGGGTAGCGCCCACCCATTCGGAGGAGGTCAACGCCATGGCGATCCGGATCCTTAAGACAGATCGGCGGAGAAAGGACGAGCTCATTGGCCGATACATGCAGGAGATCAGGGACATTGTCAAGACACGCCTGGACAGGCGACAACTCCTCAAGATGGGCCTGGTGATGGGCGGGGCGGGCCTGATGGCCATGCAAGGCATGCGGAACTTCGGCCCCTACTGGGCCCATGCGGACGACGATGGCGGTCTCAGATTGAGGAGTCCACCTAATGCCCCTTTTGTGGACCCGCTGCCCATCCCGCAGACCATGCAGCCGACCGCGCTGAATCCGGCCCCAACGCGGGATCCGAACCCGGTGGCCTCCGCCCTCACAGGGTTCACGGAAACACGCCGGCCGGACCATCAGCGCTGGACGGAGTTCGGCGGAGCCAGTGACATCGAGCCAGGCTTCACGGGAACCCGATATGAGATCGTCGAGTTGCCGGTCGAACACGACTTCTATCCGGCCAGCGATGGGCTGCCGTCCAGCACCATCTGGACATACGTGGACGCCGCCACGTTGGAGGCCGCCACCCTTAATGCCGCCATTCGGGGCGGAACGCCGGTCCTCCGGAACTTGAGCCCCCTGCGGACCCAGGCCCGGTATGGGGAGCCGATCGTTCTGCGCATCCACAATGCCCTGCCGACCGCCAACGACGGGTTCGGGATCAACCAGACCACGACCCATCTCCACAACGGGCATACAGCCTCGGAATCGGATGGGGGGCCGGTACAGTTCTACGACTTTGGACAATTCAAGGACTTCCACTACGCCAATGCCCGGGCGGGCTTCTCCAGCACCCATCCGACGAGCAGCTTGAATGGCCGGACGGTCATCGGCGACGTCCGTGAGACCATGAGTTTTCTCTGGCTCCACGACCACCGGTTCGACTTTACTGCGCAGAATGTCTACAAGGGCCTGCTCGCCTTCTACACCCTCTTCAGCAACGATATCCTCCTCGATACCGGAGATGAGACGACCGGGCTGAGGTTGCCCAGCGGAGAGTTCGACATCCCGATGGTGTTCGGCGACAAGGTGTTCGATCCCGCAGGGCGGCTCTTTTTTGACCTCTTCAACCTCGACGGGATTCTGGGGGACAAATATACCGTGAACGGAAAGATTCAGCCCTATCTGGAGGTCAAGCGGCGCAAGTACCGCTTCCGCTTCCTGGATGGCGGGCCCTCGCGCGTCTACCAGTTCTTCCTGAGCAACGGCCAACCCTTCATCCAGATCAGCAACGACGGGAACCTCCTCCCGCGCCCCCTGACCCGGCGGAGCATTCGGGTGAGCGCGGCGGAACGGGTGGACGTGATCGTGGACTTCTCTTCCGCCAACGCGGGGGACCGGATCTACCTCCAGAATCGGCTGGAGCAGAAGGACGGCCGCGGCCCTACCGGGAAAATCGTTGCGCCCACGAACGTGGTCGAGTTCCGGGTGGTGGGACCCGCGCAGGATGACAGTCAAATCCCCGCCACGCTACTGGATCTCCCCGCCCGCCGCCCTATCGTCCGAAGGAGGGAGTGGGAATTCGAGCGCTCCGGCGGGCAGTGGGAAATCAACGACCGCCTCTTTCATCCCGCAGTCATCTCGGCCTTTCCCAAACAAAACACCGCCGAGGTCTGGACCCTGGAGTCGGGCGGAGGCTGGCAGCACCCGATTCACAACCACCTGGAGGAATTCCAGATACTGTCGCGGGACGGCGAGCGGGTCCCCGTCGAGGAGCAGGCGCGCAAGGATGTAGTGCGGATCGGCCAGGCGGCCATCGGGACGGACAACTCCGATGTCAAGATCTTTCTCCAGTTCCGGGACTGGCTCGGTGACTACCCGTTGCACTGCCATAACACGGTGCACGAGGACCATGCCATGATGCTGCGGTGGCAGGTGGTCCCCTGATGAGGAGAACGACGATGGAACGAAGGGACGTATTTCGAGGCGCGCTGGGACTGACCTTGGCGGGCGCGAGCGTCACCGCGCGGTGTCACGAAACGAATAGCGAAGGCGCTGTGGGCCGGACCCGCACGGGCGCGGGCGTGAGGGCTTCTCGCGCAACCTCAGGGACCGCGGGGGAGCGACACTCCCAACCCATCACCCCGGAGGAACGGCGGCGCAGCCGGTTCCCCAATGTCGTCCTGAAGACGCAGGAGGACAAGGCTGTCCGGTTCTACGACGATCTGCTCAGGGACAAGGCAGTCCTCATCAACTTCGTCTACACCCGCTGCACCGACGACTGCCCGCTCGCGACCGCGAACCTTGTCCGGGTGCAGAGAATCCTGGGCGAGCGCGTGGGACGGGATATATTCATGTATTCGATCACCGTCGATCCCCGGCACGATACGCCCCCGGTGCTCCGGAGGTATGCCCGGACCTTTGACGTGAGGGCGGGCTGGCTGTTCCTGACCGGGAAGACCGACGACATTCAGCGAATCAGGGGCAACTTCGGCGACGACCCCACCCAGGACTTCCGCCAATCGGATCACCTGAACTTGATCGCCTACGGTATCGAGCCGCTCGAGCGCTGGGGAAAATGCCCGACACTGATCGACCCGGAATGGATTGCGCGCTATCTCTTGTGGCTGGACCCGAAGGGGGAGCGGCCCACCGGGTGGTGGCCGCCGGGGCAGGGCATCCCCGAAGAGCAGAATTCTGCGAGAAGCTAGCTGCATCGCGATCGCCGTTCCCTCGTCAAGTCGGTCGCGGGCCGCGAGCCGCCCCAATCATTCACCGGGCGCGCCGGTCTTCTACAGAACATCCAAGTCGACGTACTCGTTGACACCGTTCACGCGGCGGCGGCGCTTGCCAATGCGCGGGTAATCGCATATGTCAAACGGCAGGCGGTTGCCGCCGACCAGGTACACCAGGTCAGCGGAATTCGGGTTGGTCAGACTGTGCGGAAACGACCCGGCGACAAATCCCATAAAGTCGCCCGGCCCGACCTCGAATTTCTCATCGCCGATTTCGGCGATTCCGCGGCCCGAGAGAATGTAGATCCACTCCTCGTCCTGGTGGTGGAAATGATAGACGGTGCTGGTGTGGTCAGGCCTCAGCCGCACCAGGTGCACGCCGATGGTTTGAAGTCCGACCGCATCACCCAGCGAACGCGTGTGACGCACCGCCGCCGAATCGAGCGCGTGCACGCGCTCCTCCTCCGGGATTGCCTGGATATCCGCGGCCTTCAACAGTGGGTGCGTACGCGACTCATTTGCCATCGGCGTCTCCTGGCGGGTTTTGCTTACTTGGCGAACAGTCCCTATAGCGCGATGTCATTCCCGTGCAGACGGGAATCCATCGGGCGGATCAACGCGCGTGGAAGCGCCATGCGGGTCCCCGCCTCCGCGAGGACGACATTTATCTGTAGAGTGGTTTCTAAAGTCTTTGCTCCACCCACGCGCGCACGGAAGCCAATGCTTGCGGGAGTCTCTCAGGACTCGTGCCGCCAGCCTGCGCCATATCCGGCCGCCCGCCGCCCTTGCCGCCCACCTGCTGCGCGACGTAGTTGACAAGCTCGCCCGCCTTGATCGTCACAGTCAGGTCGGAGGTGACGCCGGCGATCAGCGAAACTTTGCCGCCGTCGGTCGTGGCGAGCACGACCGCCGCCGATTTGAGCCTGTCCTTCAACTTGTCGACCGCCTCGCGCAGCGCCTTCGCGTCAGCGCCGTCGATCGCCGCCGCCACCACCTTGACGCCCCGCACCTCGAGTGCCTGCCCGGCCAGGTCGTCGCCCCGGGATGCGGCGAGCTTCGACTTGAGCCGCGCGAGCTCCTTCTCCAAGTCGCGCACATTGTCCACGATCTGGCCGATCTTCTGTCCGATGTCCTGAGGCGAGGTCTTGAGCGCCGCCGCAGCCTCGGCAAGCTTCGCCTCCCGCTCCTGCACGTAGGCAAGCGCGCCATCCGCAGTCACCGCTTCGACCCGGCGAATACCGGCGGCGATGCCGGTCTCGGAAACGATCTTGAAAAACCCGATGTCGCCGGTGCGCCTGACGTGGGTACCGCCGCACAGTTCCGTCGAAAAACCGCCCATGCCGATGACGCGCACCTCGTCGCCGTACTTGTCACCAAAGAAAGCGAGCGCTCCGGCCCTGATCGCCTCGTCGAATTTCATGACGCGCGCGCTCACCTCGACGTTCCTGCGGATTTCGTGGTTGACGAGTCGCTCGACCTGGCGGATCTGCTCTTCGGTCATCGGCTCGTTGTGAGAGAAGTCAAAGCGCGTGCGCTGCGGATCGACCAGGGACCCCTTCTGTTGCACGTGCGGCCCCAGCACCTTGCGCAGCGCCGCGTGCATGAGATGCGTGGCCGAGTGGTTCCACGCGGCGCGTGCCCGCGCCACCGTGTCGACGGCGGCCATCACCTTGTCACCCACCTTGAGCCGGCCGGTCCTCAGCATGCCCTTGTGTCCGAACACTTCGGCCTGGATTTTCTGCGTGTCCTCGACCGCAAAGGTGCCACTCACGCCTGCCAGCTCCCCGCGATCGCCGACCTGTCCGCCCGACTCCGCGTAGAACGGCGTGCGGTCGAGCACCACCATTGCGGTTTCGCCGGCAGCGATTTCCTGCGTCTGCGCGCCGTCGCGGTAGAGCGCCACCACGGTGCCCTCAAGCTGCAGCGTGTCATAGCCGTGGAATTCCGTGGCGCGTCCCGAGTAATCGATGCCCGCGGTCATCGCAAATTTCGATGCGGCGCGCCCGCGCTCGCGCTGCCGTTCCATCGCGGCTTCGAAACCGGCGTAATCAACGCGCACGCCGCGCTCGCGGGCAATGTCGGCGGTGAGATCCACCGGAAAGCCGAAGGTATCGTAGAGCTGGAATACGGTCCCGCCGTCGAGCATCCTGTCTTCCCGGGTGAGCGCGCCCTCCAGCACTTTCATGCCGTTCGACAATGTTTCCGCGAAGCGCTCTTCCTCCTGCTTGAGCACCTGCGTCACTCGTTCCTGTGCCTTCGGCAGTTCGGGGTAGGCCTCCCCCATCGCCCGCGCAAGATCATCCACCAGGCGGTGGAAGAACGGTTCGGTCTGGCCGAGCTTGTAGCCGTGACGGATCGCGCGCCGGATGACGCGTCTCAGCACGTAACCGCGTCCCTCGTTGCCGGGGACGACACCGTCGACGATCAGGAAGCTGCAGGCCCGGATATGGTCGGCGATCACCTTGAGTGAATTGCTGCCGAGGTCCTTGCTGTGGGTTTCGCGCGCAGCGGCGCGGATCAGGTCGCGGAAAAGATCGATCTCGTAGTTCGAGTGCACGGCTTGCAGCACCGCGGCGATGCGCTCGAGACCCATGCCGGTATCCACCGAAGGCTTGGGCAGCGGATTGAGCACGCCTTTCTCGTCGCGGTTGAACTGCATGAACACGAGATTCCAGATCTCGACGTAGCGGTCACCGTCGGCATCGGCGCAGCCGGGCGGACCGCCCGCAATGCCCGGCCCGTGGTCGTAAAAGATCTCGCTGCACGGACCGCACGGTCCGGTCTCGGCCATCTGCCAGAAGTTGTCGCTTTGGTACTTGGGCGCGCCCGGCTTGTCACCGATGCGAATACAGCGATCCCTGGATACTCCGATTTCCTTCGTCCAGATGTCGTAGGCTTCGTCGTCCTCGTGGTAGACCGTGGTCCACATCCGCTCGCGCGGTACCGTGTAGACCTGGGTGAGGAGCTCCCACGCAAACCTGATGGCATCGCGCTTGAAGTAGTCGCCGAAGCTGAAGTTCCCCAGCATTTCGAAGAAGGTGTGGTGGCGCGCGGTGTAGCCGACGTTTTCAAGATCGTTGTGCTTGCCGCCGGCACGCACACAACGCTGCGCCGTGGCGGCGCGCACGTAGGACCGCCTGTCCTGGCCGAGGAAAACGTCCTTGAACTGCACCATGCCGGAATTCGTGAAGAGCAGCGTCGGATCGTTGCCCGGCACCAGGGGGCTGGACGCGACGACGGTGTGCCCCTTGCCCGCGAAGTAGTCCAGGAACTTCCGGCGAATGTCACTGCTTTTCATCGAACCTCAATCCCGCGTATGCCAGCCCCACGAAGCTACCGCAGCCGGTGAATTTCCTCAACCCTCAAACCCAAAGACTGCCCGCCGATGATGGCCGCGCTCTTGACCGTGCCTTTCAAGGCGACTTCGGAATTGGCTGCCGGCAAGGTGCCCTCGGTCATGACTGTAATCTCGCCACCCTCGTCGTGAAGAACGAAGGCCTTTCCAAGAATCGGCAACTTCATGGGATCCCTGACCTTGCCTTCGAGCTTCACTTGCTTACCCTCGAAATGGGCGGGCGCGCCCAGGATCTCCTTGATCGGCGTGTAGCCGAAAGGCAGATAGTCGCAACCGGCGAGCGAGATCGCCGCGCCGAGTGCCAGCGCGACGACAAAGGCGTGACTGGTGACTCGTGACCGGTGACCGGTGACTGGTGAAGCGCGACCGGTGACCGGTGACCGGGCATTGGCCCGTAAGCCGGGAAGTCGTGAGATCGGGAGGTCGTGAGAGAGTTTCATCTCGCTCTCCCGCTCTGACGCTCTCACGCTCTCACGTTGATCTTCTCCCATTACTCCGTCCTCATTCCTCGATCTCATTGCCCGTCGCCCTTGATCACCTTGAAGATCGTATCGAGATCAAAGCCGCGCCCCTGCATGAACCGCACTTGCCGCGCGCGTTCGGCCGCGGTGCCCGGCGCCGCCCCGAATTTCCTGCGCCACACCATGCGCGCCGCATCGAGGTCGCTTTCCTTGAGCCGGGGAAGCGCCGCGGCGATCACCTCTTCGGCCACCCCTTTCTCCAACAGTTCCTGGCGGATACGCCGGCTGCCGAACCTGCCACGCCGCGCATGGATGAGCTGCTCGGCGACGCGCCGCTCCGACAGCCAGCCGCGCCGCGCCAGCTCATCGAGCAGGCTCTCGAGTTGGTCGGGATCCTCGGTATCGAGCGCCAGCTTGCGCCGCAGTTCCGCCCGCGAATGCTCGCGCGACGCGAGAAGCCGCAACGCCCGCGCGCGCAGACTAATTGGCGGCTTTTCGCGCTTCGGCTTTCGGCGCTGCGACGACACCGGCACCCACACCCACCGCAGCGCGGATCTTGGCCTCGATTTCCCGCGCGATCTCGGGATGCTCCTTCAGGTAATCGCGCGCGTTGTCCTTGCCTTGTCCGATGCGGTCCTTGCCGTAGGTGTACCACGCGCCGGACTTGTCGACGATCTTGTGCGCAACGCCAAGCTCGACGATTTCGCCCTCGCGCGAAATGCCCTCGCCGTAGAGGATGTCGAAATCGGCAGACCGGAACGGCGGCGCGACCTTGTTCTTGACCACCTTGGCGCGGGTTTCCGAACCGATCACTTCCTCCCCCTTCTTGATCGAGCCGATGCGCCGGATGTCGATCCGCACCGAAGCATAGAACTTGAGCGCGTTGCCGCCGGTGGTGGTTTCCGGATTGCCGAACAGCACGCCGATCTTCATGCGGATCTGGTTGATGAAGATCACCAGCGTGTTGGAGCGCTTGATGTTGGCGGTGAGCTTCCGCAACGCCTGCGACATGAGGCGCGCCTGAAGGCCCATCTGCGGCTCGCCCATCTCGCCCTCGATCTCGGCTTTCGGCACCAGCGCGGCAACCGAATCGATCGTCACCACGTCGACCGAACCGGAGCGCACCAGCATGTCGGCGATTTCCAGCGCCTGCTCGCCGTTGTCGGGCTGCGAGATCAGCAGCTCGTCGACCTTCACGCCGAGTTTGCCTGCGTACTGCGGATCGAGCGCATGCTCGGCGTCGATGAAAGCCGCGGTGCCGCCCAGTTTCTGCATCTGCGCGATCACCGAGAGGGTCAGCGTGGTCTTGCCCGATGATTCCGGACCGTAAATCTCGACCACGCGCCCGCGCGGGACTCCGCCGATGCCCAGCGCGAGATCAAGCCCCAGCGACCCGGTCGAAACCACTTGGATGTCTTTCGCGATCTCGGATTCGCCCAGCCGCATGATCGAGCCCTTGCCGAACTGCTTCTCGATCTGGGACAGCGCAGCGGCCAGGGCTTTAGTCCTGTTCTCGTCCATCTTTTCCCCCGTAAACAAGCTTGTGATTATGTCATAACTCCTGCCACAAGTCGCTTAACGCGGGCGCGCGTCAACGGATGACCGCATATGCTTACCTATGGACTGCACTCGAGCAGTGAGAGGATGCCTTGCAGCGCGTGTTCCACCGACTGCTTGCGCACTGCTTCGCGGTCGCCCGCAAAATGTCGGGTCTCGCTCTGCGCTACGCCGTCCTTGAAACTCCATGCAAAGCAGACGGTGCCCACGGGCTTTTCGGGCGTGCCGCCCGAGGGCCCGGCGCTGCCGCTCACCGCGACCGCAACCTGGGCATGGCTGCGCACCAGCGCACCCCTCGCCATCTCGCGCACCGTGGGTTCCGACACCGCGCCGTACTGGCCGAGGGTCGCGTCGCTCACACCCAGCATTTCGCGCTTGGAAATATAGGTGTAGGTGACGAATCCGCGCTCGAACCACTCCGAGCTCCCCGGCACCATGGTGACCGCCTCGCTTACCCAGCCGCCGGTGCAGGACTCTGCGGTCGCGAGCATCAGCCCGCGCGCTTTGAGCGCCTGCCCGACTTCTTCCGCCAACTCGTACAGTTTGCTGTCCGCCATAACGCTCGAAACCCTAAAATGTCTTCCACGCCGCGACCACGAGCAAGGTGTAGAACGCCGCGACGATGTCGTCGATCATCACGCCGAAGCCATCCTTGAAAGTCCGCTCGTAGTAGCGTATCGGGGGGGGTTTAAGAATATCAAACACGCGAAAGAGCAGGAATGCGAATGCCTGCCAATATACCGAGGTGGGCGTGAAAAACAGCACCAGCAGGAAGGCCACGATTTCATCCCACACCATGCCGCCGTGATCCGGCACGCCGAGCGCGCGGCCGGTCTTATCGCAGGCCCAGACACCCGCCAGAAACATGACCGCGATCAGCAGCAGGAATTGGGTCGCTTCCAGCCGTGGCGCCGACGCCCAGAAGAGAGGAAACGCGAACAGCGTGGCGAATGTCCCGGGCGCGGCGGGTATGAGGCCGATCCCGAATCCAAGCGCCAGCAGATGCGCGGGGTGCCGCACCATGAAGCGCCAGGATGGGCGCCGGACGAGATCACCTGAAATGCTCGAATCCACCGTATTTCACATTCATCGGTGTGCCGTCAAGCGCGAGCACCGTCACGAGCGGCGCCCCGCGCACCGCACGCCGTACCGTGCCGATGCGGGTCAGCGTCAAGCCGATGCGGCGCGCAATGGCGAGGATTGCCCGATGCCGCGCGGGCGATGCGGAAAAGCACAACTCGTAGTCATCGCCGCCGGCGAGCAGCGCGGCGCGCGCGACCCGCCGCTCCAGATAGCGCCTCATCACCGCCGATGCCGGCAGGCGCTCGAACTCGAGCACGGCGGCAACGCGCGATCGTTCGCAGATGTGGCCGAGATCGGCGAGCAATCCGTCGGAAACATCGATTGCGCTGTTGGCGATCTTTCGCAGCGCTTCTCCCAGAGCGACCCGCGGTGCCGGTGCGTGCAGCCGCCGCATTGCCGTTTCAAGCTCCGGCGGCTTCAACATGATGCGCTTTGTCAGGGCCGCCAACGCCAGCGCGGCATCCCCCAGATGGCCCGACACCCAGATGTCGTCGCCGACCCGCGCGCCGGCGCGGCGGAGCGCCTGCCCGACGGAGATTTCGCCCATGATCTGCACGCAGATCGCGAGCGGCCCGCGGGTGGTGTCGCCGCCGATGAGATCGACGCCGTGCTTCCGCGCAAGCTGCATGAAACCATCCGCAAACGCGCGCAGCCAGGGCGCTTCCGCTTTGGGCAGCGCCAGCGACAGCGTCGCCCAGCGCGGCGTTGCGCCCATTGCCGCCATGTCGGAAAGGTTGACTGCAAGCGCCTTGTGCCCCAGCCCGCGAGGATCAGCATCGCGGAAGAAATGGCGGCCGGAGAGCAACATGTCGGTGGATACCGCGAGTTCCATGCCGCGCCGTACCCGCACCACCGCCGCATCATCACCGACGCCGAGCTGGGTATGCCGGGTGGGATGCGTGAAGAAGCGCCTGATCAGCTCGAACTCGGAAAGCTCGGCCACTTGGAATAGATTGCCAGGTTCGTGAATAATCACTCGGAAGATCGGGAGATCGGGAAGTCGGGAGATCGGGAGGTCGGAAGTAGAGTGACCCCGGTCTCGCTCTTACGCTCTTACGCTCTTACGCTCTTACGCTCTCACGCTCTCACGGACCTTGGACGCCCTTACGTCCTCACCCTTCGCCCTTCACTTGCGGGGGCTTGTCGCCGGAAGCGCGGCGCGCGTGGTCCTCCAGCCATTTCTTCTTCATTGCGCGGGGAAAATAAAAATCGACCGCGGCAAATCCCAGGAAAAACAACGTCAACAGCAGCGCGGTATCACGCCCCAGGAGCGCGGGACCTTCTATCAGCACGTAAACGCCGAGCACGAGGTTGAACACCCCCGCGAAATAGAACGCGAGCATCCGTTTCCTGAGCCGCTCGTCCACTGCAATCTCCTCTACAGTAGTCTGTTCCTCAAACCGACTTCACTTCCGGCGCACGCACACGGGCGGCGAGCTGGTCGAGCACGCCGTTCACGAACTTGTGGCCGTCCGTACCTCCGTAGGTCTTGGCAAGCTCGACTGCCTCGTTGATCACTACCCGGTACGGCACCTCGGGCCGGTGCAGCAGCTCATAGCCGGCAAGCAGCAGAATGCCGCGCTCCACCGGAGAAAGTTCGCCGAAGGCGCGATCCAGGCATGGCGCAATCTTGCGCTCGAGTTCGGCCGCTGCGCCGATCGCGCCGTTGAGCAACGCGTTGAAATATTCGGCATCGAGCTTGTCGAACCCTTTGGCTTCAGCGAGCTGTTCCGCGATCATTTTCGGATCGGCTTTTGCGAGCTGCCACTGGTACAGACCCTGCAGCGCGAACTCGCGCGAACGTCTGCGGCTACTCTTGTTCATCGAGCCTCTTCATCGAGTTTCCTCATCAGGTTTGCCATCTCGATCGCAGCCTGCGCGCACTCGGCGCCCTTTTGCGCCATGCGCCCCAGCGCCTGGTCGTCGTTGTCGGTAGTGAGGACGCCGTTGGCGATCGGCACGCCGGTATCGAGCTGCACGCTGGTGATCCCGCTCGCGGCCTCGTGGGCGACGATCTCGAAATGATAAGTCTCGCCGCGGATCACCGCGCCGAGCGCAACCAGCGCATCGTATTTTTCGGCTTGCGCCATTTTCTGCAGCGCGAGGGGCACCTCGAGCGCACCCGGCACGGTCAGAATCCGGATGTCCGCCTCGCGCACGCCGTGCTTCACGAGCGCCGCAGTGCAGGCTGACAGCAACCCTTCGCTCGCGTCCTGGTTGAAACGGCTCATCACGATGCCGATTCTCAATCCCGCGCCGTTTAAATCGGGTTCCAGCTCTTCAATATTGTCGTAATGCGCCATAACAAATGCCGTGAATGGTGAGTGGTGAATTACCTATTACCGCTTCTTGCCGGCGGCTGCAAATACCCCGTCACCTCGAGGTCGAACCCAGTCATGCTCGGCATGCGTCGCGGCAGCGCCAGCAGGCGCATTCTCTTGACCTTGAGATCGCGCAGAATCTGCGCTCCGATGCCGTAGTTCCTGAGCGCGATCCTGGACTGCGCCGCATGCTGGTGCTGGGGCTTCGCTCGCTCGAGCAGTTTCTCCGCCGTTTCCAACCGGTGCAGCAGCAGAATGACGCCGCAATCCGCGCCCGCAATGGCGGCGAGCGCATCGTGAAAATTCCAGGAATGACTGGTGCTGGCGGTGTCCAGCAGATCGATGACCGAAACCGGTTCGTGCACGCGCACCAGCGCTTCCTTTTCGGGGCCGGGCCGGCCTTTGACCAGTGCCAGATGCGTCTCGTTGCCGATCGCGTCGCTGTAGGCGAAAAGACGCAACCGCCCGTGCACGGTGTCGATGTCGCGCTCGGCGACCCGTGTCACCAGCGACTCGGTGCTGCTGCGGTAATGAATAAGATCGGCAATGGTCCCGATCTTCAGCCTGTGTTGGACGGCGAACTCTTCGAGATCGGGCAACCGCGCCATCTCGCCGTTTTCCTTGAGAATCTCGCAGATTACCGCCGCCGGCGTGAGTCCCGCGAGCCGCGCCAAATCGCAGCCCGCTTCGGTGTGACCGGCGCGCACCAGCACGCCGCCGTCCTGCGCGATCAGCGGGAAAATATGGCCGGGCTGCACGATGTCCCGCGGACTGGCGTCGGCCCGCATCGCCGCCTGCACGGTGCGCGCGCGGTCGGCGGCGGAAATTCCGGTCGTCACCCCCTCGGCCGCTTCAATTGAAACGGTGAAATTGGTACCAAGGGGAGAGCGGTTGTTGGCAACCATCGGCGGAAGATTCAACTGCCGGCAGCGCTCCTCGGTTAACGTAAGGCAAACGAGTCCACGGCCATAGCGCGCCATGAAATTGATCGCTTCCGGCGTGACGAACTCCGCGGCCATCAGCAGGTCGCCTTCATTCTCGCGATCTTCTTCGTCGACGAGAACCACCATTCTTCCGGCCTTGAGGTCGGCGATGATTTCGGTGATGGGACTGATGGCCATGCGTATTCCAGAAATTTCCTCAGACACCGGCATCGCACCGGCGCAGGCGCTCGACATAACGCGCGATAAGGTTGAACGCTCTCATAACTGCCTGATTGTCTGAGTTTATAACTACAACGCTCGGTGGAATACCGTCAAAGATACCGCCACTTGAACGAGATACCAGCCATAGAAAATGCGCGCTCGGCTGGAAGCTTTATATGATACAGCAGCCAGACCTATCTTGCCTCGCGGAATGGAAGCCTATAGCGCGCCTGCGCCCGCTCGTGAGTGGCACTGTTACCTTGCCCGTGCTTCGCCGAGCGGCGCTCCTTAACGCACGCCCGCGCTCGCGATGTCGCAGCCCGTGACGCATGCTCGCGCCCGCGATGTGCACGCGCTTCCCACTTGCGCTGCGTCCGGTTGCGCGGTAGATGACGGACCGGGATAATAAAAGGAAGAATGCGCGTCATCTAGGA
>MERG01000457.1:21388-23915 GCA_001771985.1 Betaproteobacteria bacterium RIFCSPLOWO2_12_FULL_62_13
GGAGGTTCCCTTCGAGCTGCTTTACCAGCGTCACGCCATCGCGCGCCGTCAAGCGGCCTGATGGCTGATTTCGCCCCCGAGCTCAAACGCATTTTGCGCAACACGGGGCTTCCCCGCCACCTTGCCCATCTCATGCCGGCAAGCGTATCGTGTGAGTTCAAGAATGTTCCTCAAGACGGGACGACGCGGACGAAAGGAGGCCCTGTGAAGCTCCAAGGCGAGAAGGTGGCCCCGGGGCTGAAGATCTGTATCGATGACGTGGCGGGGCATGAACTGACGTTGATCGAGAGGATACGCCAGTGCAGGCAGCAGTCTGCGTTCTCAGAACAACGGCCTTACGGGAGGAGACACCATGCGATTCAATTTGACTGCTTTGGCTTTGACTGTTGGATTATTCTGGGGCGGAGCGATTCTTCTGGTTGCATCCGCGAACGCGATCTGGCCGAACTACGGACAGGCGTTCCTTCAGCTCGCTGCCTCGATTTACCCAGGCTACCATCCCGTCGCGTCTGTCCGCGAGATCATTGTCGGAACTGTTTACGGATTCCTGGATGGCGCGATTGGGGGATGGCTTTTCGGCTGGGTCTACAATTTGGTATCACGCTAGCTTTCGGTGGCGCTGACTGGCCTGCAAATCGGGACGCGGCAACAGCGCGCCGTGCGCCAAAGATACGGATTGAGCGGTCTGTTCTTCAAACGGCCGCCAGCCGTTTTACGGTGTCCGGATACCGGGCAACCAGCCGAATGAGCAGCGCGGCCTGGGCGTTGGGCTTCGCCCGACCCTGCTCCCAGTTCTCGATTGTCCTGACGTTGGTACGCAGGCAGCGGGCAAACACCGCGCGGGAGAGGTTCAGCTTTTTCCGCACGCGCACCAGCTCCTTGGCCGTCACCGTGGGCGCGGCCTTCCTATCTACCACGTGGGTGCGCAGGGTGATCTTCCCTTCTCGCTCGGCGGCGAGCGCCTCGAAGCCCTCGGTCAGTTCAGCAAAGATGTTACGTTTCATGCTTTTCTCCTGGCAGTGAGTTCGCGCTTCAGCATGTCTTTCAGCGCCGTGCGTTCCTCGGCGCTGAGATCATCCATCTCGTCCTTGTCGTAGAGCGTATAGAGCCAGAACTGGCTGCCCGCGCGCCACCAGAAGTAGATCACGCGAAGCCTGCCGCTCACGCTGCTTTCTTGATCTTCAGTTCGACACGCATACCGGCGTGAGCGAGCATGTTCACCAGCGCGTCGAGGCTGAACTTGTCAATCCTTCCCCGGAGGAGGTCGTTAAGCCGCGGCTGCGTGACTCCGAACCGCTTTGCTGCTTCTCTCTGAGTCATTCCCCGTGCGGTATCGCGCACGCGAGACATAAGCTGGGCACGCAACAACAAGTTCTCGGCCTCGCTCGGCGGAAACCCGACATCGAGAAACACGTTGCCGCTGCCCCGCGTGATCTTCAATTTCTCCGTCATCGTTGCTTCCTTTCCCGCATCAAATCCCTGAACCGCTGCCGGGCGATATCAACGTCCGGCTTGGGAGTCTTGCGCGCCTTCTTTTGAAAGGCGTGGAGGACATACACCGCTTCAGTGAACTTCGCCACATAGATCACTCGGAATGCCCCACCAGCGCGCACTCGAATCTCGTTCACCCCGAGACCGACTGAAGGCATCGGCTTCCAATCCGAAGGCTCCTTGCCCTGCTGAACGTCCCACAGCTCGAAGCCCGCCACTCCGCGCGCATCGTCAGGAAACCCCCTCAGCCGGTCCCGACTATCGCCTAACCACAATACGGGCTTGATGTTCATGATATCAAAACGGATATCAAAGTCAACGCACTGCCTGTAGATTCCCGCGGCCCTTCTCAAGCTTGATCGCGGCGACCTTGATACCCTCTAGAGCGGCTGAATCTATGCCGCGCGTTTCTTGATCGGCGTCACGTCGGCGCCGCTGGCGATCCCATCGAGATAGTCGGCCCATGCCTGCATCATCTTGCGCCGCTCCTCCCTGTGGTCCGAGTGATTGTAGGCGGCCCGCACTACGTCCCGTTCGGTATGCGCCAACTGGCGCTCGATGGTGTCCGGCGCCCAGCCTTGGCTATTGGGTGCCGTGCTCGCGGTTGACCGTGCGCCGTGGGGCGTGTAGCGCCCGCCCCCGTATCCAATGCTGTCGAACACCTTGTTGAGCGTTGCTGCGTTCATGGGTTTCTTCGGGTCGCCGACGTTCCGGAAAACATAATCGGAACCGAAGGCGAGCGGCGTCAAGTGACGGACGGCGAAGGACGGATTTCTGTAGGGAAAACAGGGACAAGGAGCGAAGCGCTGGACTTACTTGGACGCCGTTAGAAGCCGCTCGACGTAACGCGCGATTAGATCAATTTCCAAATTGACCCGGTCGCCTGTCCGCAGATCCTGCAGATTCGTCGCCTGCACCGTGTGCGGGATCAGATTCACCTCGAACTCCGCGCCGCTCACCTCGTTGACGGTGAGGCCCACGCCGTTCACCGCAATCGAGCCCTTGCGCGCGATGTATCTCGCCAGATCGGCGGGCG
>MERG01000458.1 GCA_001771985.1 Betaproteobacteria bacterium RIFCSPLOWO2_12_FULL_62_13
CCGGGACCGGCTCATAATCCGGGTGGCAATGTTTCTCGGCGATCGGGCCATAAACTTGTCTGGAACTTGGAAATACAACGCGCTGAATGCTCGAAAGACGCGCCGCTTCGAAAACCGTGGCCGCGCCGATCAAGTTTGCATCAAGCGACCCCCAAGGGAACTGCTCGACCGCTGGGCCAACCTGTCCGGCAAGATGGAGAATTGCCGCTGGGCGGTGCCGCGAGATAACGCTCATCAACCGCGGCAAGTCACAGATGTTGCCGCGCTCGATCACGCAATCGGCTGCTGCGCACGGACTTTGATCTGGATCAAAGCATCATCCGCTTCGGAGAGGATACGCTGATCGAGAGCAGAGGTATCACGCGCTGGACTGTGAGGCGTCTACGCCATTTCACTTCCAATTTATAAACTCAGGTCACTCAACCAACAGAGCAAACTGTAATATTGTCAACTGACACGAAACCCTTCAGTGAATTCCATGAAAGATTCGCGTGAGCTATCAGAGACATTTAACGATGCACTTCACGCTTACAAGTTCCCTGTTCCCGACCTTATTCCTTGACCTAGATCAATAATTCCTCGAAAGAGCGGTCTAGACTCTCTTCAGTGTGAGAGGTTTGTCGCACAGCCGCGTTTACACTGAATGATTACAAGGTCGCTTCGAACCGGGTGTCGCGTCCACACGCGGCCGCTGGTGCTTGGCTCTTAGGGCTAGTCGTCTGTCACAGAGAGTGGGAATCGAGCAAGTAATTTTGCGCGACAAACGCTCACTATTTGTTGAGGGAGGAAATCATGCGCAAACTCGTTTACTGCGCTGTTGTTACGCTAACGGTGCTAATTGCCGCAACGGGCGGCGCGAATGCACAGCCCGAGTATCCGACTAAACCGCTCCGGTTGATCGTTCCCATGGCTGCGGGTGGGGGTGTAGATGGCCTCGCACGCGCTATCACGCAGCAGGTTTCGAGTTCGCTGGGGCAAACGATCGTGGTGGATAATCGGACCGGTGCCGGCGGGACCATCGGGGCCGGGATAGCTGCCCACTCCAGTCCTGACGGCTACACGCTGATCATGGTTAACGCCAGCTACGGTGCCAACCCATCGTTCTATAAGCTGTCGTACGATCCGGTAAACGACATCCAGCCGATCATTCAGGTCGGGAAGTCGGGCCTATTCATGGCAGTGAACTCCTCGGTGCCTGCCAAAAGCGTCAAAGAATTTATCGCTTACGCTAAGACGAGACCCGGCAAGCTCAACTACGGCTCTGCCGGCCATGGCGGTCTTGGACACCTTGCGGTCGAGCTTTTTAAGCTGGAAGCCACGGTGAACTTAGTCCACGTTCCGTACAAAGGCGCTGCTCCGGCATTGGCCGCGCTCATCGGCGGGGAGGTACAGCTCAACTTTAGCAGCATAGCCGCGACCATCCCGCACGTGCGGGCCGGGCGGCTGCGCGGTCTTGGCGTAACTACCGCCGAACGCGCTCGTGCGCTCCCGGAGGTGCCCACTGTCGGTGAGACCTTGCCTGGTTACGAGGTAAATTTCTGGTACGGCATCTGGGGACCGAAGGGCATGCCCAAGGATATTGTTGCCAGGTTGAACAAGGAAATCGCAAGAGCGTTGCAGATGAACCAGATCGGAAGGTTGATGGAAGGACACGGAGTAGAACCCGTCGGCGGTCCACCGGAGGAGCTTCGGCGTACCATCAAGCGCGACGTAGATAAGTGGAGGCGAGTGGTCAAAGAAGCAGGGGTCTCGGGAGCGAAGTAATCTTTGCCGCGTCAGCCAAGTACAACATGACGCCCGGTTACGTAGCGGGCGCTTTCTTGACGAGGGAAGACGTCCAATCGGATATGGAGTTTCCGGGTAGAAGCAAACGTATTCTTGAGATGGCCCGTAGTCGGAGCGATTTCTTCATAGTTCGCACCGATTCAAGAATTGAGCTACGTGTGAGTGCGTAACAACTTGCATGGATAACAGAGGGCAAAGGAGAATTTTAAATGGAGTATCGGAAAAATGAGGCTAAGGAGTGGGCTAAGGAGAAGATAAGGGGTGTTTGGATTGCGACATATACACCCTTCGCCCCAGACTTTCAGGTGGATTGGGAGGGCTGTCGACATAACATTCGTTATGTCAGAGATCATTTGCAGATTAAGGGTAATTTCCATGCCGGCATGGTAGGAGAAACCTTTCATCAGACGATTGCTGAGCGCAAGCGCCATCTACAAATTGCTGTTGAAGAATCCAAAGGCAAGATGATGACCTTATCAGCTCCGCATTGCGAAACACCGCTGGTTACACTGGAGTTGGTGAAATATGCTGAAGAGCTCGGAGCTGAGCTGAGTGGTCCAATGAATCCCAGGTTCTACCAGAACACAATGACAGAGGAAGGGGTCTTTCAGTACTACAAATGGATTGCGGATCAGGTGAACATTGCGATCTTTCCTTTAAACCAGCTCGAACATGGTTACTTGATGAGCCCTCAGCTTATATGCCGGCTTGCTAACGAGATACCTAATTTCGTTGGTGTAAAGAACATCGCACCTCCAGAGCATACGAGATTAGTCAGAAGCTTGTGTGGTGACAAGATCATTGTTAGTGATGCAGAGGAGGAGCATTGGCTTTCAAATCTGACTCTACACGGTCAGGAAGCCTATATATCATCGGCTGCGCCGTTTCTGTTTCAGAGTAAGAAATCGAAGCTCATCAATGAATATACTGATCTGGCGGAGAAGGGAGAATTCGCTAAGGCATTAGAGGCTTGCAAGAGGGTTGAGCCGATGAGAAGGGCATTCATTAAAGTGGTACCTCCGGGCAAGAGGTATGCGACGCATAAATACTGGGCACAGCTTCTGGGGATGGCAGGTGGTGATGGACGAGTAAGGCCACCGTATCAGCAACTGACGGAAGCGGAGAAGGAGGCTATCAAGGCTGCCGTGCAAAGTACAGGGTTGATATAAGTGGGGATGGCTTATCAGCAAATAACCCGCTGAAGCCCTGCGACGACGGAGATCTCATGGACAGACCATCCATCGGGCTGAAGTACTTTTGCAAATGAACTTCCACCAGGTAGGCGTTATTTCTTCTCGCAAGAAACTCACTGTTAAGGAAATCGCTTGGAAATCAGGGAAAACAAAGAACACAAAAGCATGATGTGTGCAACCCGAACGGAGTTCTTGGTCCAATCCGGACGAGCACATGAGTTCGAAGCGCTCTGGCTGGAGATGCGAAGAATGCTGGCGATGGCACCAGGCTTCCGCGACGCAGTGCTTCTAAATTCGTTAGGTTACCCTGGCAAGTACGTGGCTATCGTCAAGTGGGAGAATCGGGATGCTTTTGCAGTCTTCTATCGAAGTCCGGCTTTTCGAGAAAGCGTGCGCTCCGGAAACGGCGTTTATGCAATCAATCGGCCGGAAGAAGCCTACGAAGTTATCCTTACTGTGGGAGAAGCGCCGACCACGCCAGGTGGATGGCGCCAGCTCGTGGAGTGGGACCTCAAGCCAGGGATGGCAGCGGCTTTTGAAGCGAGCCGCAAGACGCTTTTCGATCTCCGGCAACGCCATGGTGGAATCTTTGTGAGCCAGCTCTTCCGGTTCTTAGGAAACGCTACGCGGTACCTTGTGATGCAGGCCTATGAAAACAAGGATGCGGAAAGGATCGGCCGAACCGTACCTGAGATTCAGGAGTTCTTCGCAGTCCATCCCGCGACTAAGTATGTGAACCACGCGCCGACGGGAGAGTACTACACAGCAATCCACGTGGCGTAACCGGTAACCTGAGGCCGGAGGGAGAAAATCGTGGCGAAGATTCGTCCTACGCTGATAGGTGGGCCACACGACTGGGTGAGACCACTATTTGATGGTGTCGTGCAGCCAGATGGTATGGACCTTGTTGTGACGCGGTCGCCACCACCGGAAGCCATGCGGCGACAGCTGAGCACTTGGGAATTTGATATCTGCGAAATGGCCTTCGGTGCATACCTCGCAGCTAGGGCGCAAGGCACGGATATCGTAGCGATTCCTGTATTCCCGATGCGCGGGTTCTTTCATACGAACTTCGCTTATCACGTTCACTCCAGCATTAATAGCCCGGCCGATCTCGCCAATAAACGCGTTGGTATTCCGGAATACATTCAGTCAGCCGCCGTTTGGGCTCGAGGGATCCTCCAACACGACTTTGGGATGGATCCATATCAGGTTCAATGGTACGCAGAGCGTGGCGGCGCGGACAGCACGGGTGCGGTGCTTGGATTCCAGCCCCCGAAGGGTATCGCTATCCAGCAGACCCCTGGAGGGAAAGCCCTGGTTCCTATGCTAAGCGCGCATGAGCTGGACGCCGCTTTGGTGGGCAGAATTCCTCAATCGTCAACCGGTGATGGGCCTGAGAGTAACGTACGACCTATGTTCCGCGACGTCATCGTAGAAGGGAAACGCTTTTTCGATCAACATGGGTACATCCCCGCGAACCACACGTACATCATCCGTGGTGATGTGCTTCACAAGCATAGTTGGATAGGCGCAAATCTTTACCGTGCTTTTCAAGAAGCCAAGGCCCTTGTCCAGAAGTCGCTGCCGGAAAACATTCCGTCCGGCCTAGTGTTTGGCGCTGAATACCTGGCCCGGACGCGGGAGATGTTTGGCGAGGACCCCTTTCCCTATGGTGTGGCGCGAAACCGTGCGATGCTCGAAAAGGTAATCCAGTTCTCGCAAGAGCAAGGGCTGATCTCCGAGAGGCCAACAATCGAACAGCTCTTCGCCGCCGGCAACGATTGATGAGCGCTGGTGGAGTTCGTAAAAGACGCTTGGGGTAAACGACCTGGCGTGCACCACGCAACAAGGTTGATGAATGGACCCCGATGGCGGGGAAGGATTCTTTACTCGAACATCTAGTGGATTTACTCACGGGAACGGACTAGGAAAACAGGGAGATTGGATGGCTACAGTGGTCGAGCGTATCGCCTCGTACGCTGAGGGACTGCGCTACGAAGACATCGATCAAAAAACAAGGGATTACGCCAGACGCGTGCTGTTAGATGCTCTCGGATGCGCACTTGGCGCGGTCGAAAGCGAGCCCGTTCGTATCGTAAGCCAAGTAGCCCGGGGGCTCGGGGGTGCACCGCAAGCCACCCTGATCGGCCATAGGGATAAAACTAGTGTGGTTCTTGCGGCACTCGCGAACGGTGTCGCGATCCGCTATCTCGATTTCAACGACGTGTATTTCGGTCCCGCGTGGACCGCACACCCGAGCGATGCAACAGGTGCGCTCCTTGCAGTGGCAGAGTCGCAACGGTGCTCGGGTAAGGACTTGATCACGGCGCTCGTACTCACCTATGAGATGCAAATGCGTTTCTCCGATCTTCCGGTCGCAAGAAATTTGTGGCACGAAGGCTGGGATCATTCCTGCTCCTGCGCATATGCGAGCGCCGCGGGCGTCAGCAAACTGCTCGGTCTGGACGCGGGGCGCATTGCCCACGCGATCTCGCTTTCGGGAGCACGAGCCAACACGCTGTCGGAGATCCGGGTGGGCGATATCCCGATGGATAAAGCGCTGTCAGCACCTGCCGCCGCCGCGAACAGTGTGCTGTACGCCTTGCTGGCGAAGGACGGTTTCACCGGCTGCCCGACGTTACTTGAAGGTAAATATGGCTTCAAGAACGCTGTCGCAAAAGGCGTCGATGTGGAACCGCTCGTGCCGCAGAAGGGCGGATTCTTGATCAACAAGGTGGGCTTGAAGCCGTTCCCGGTCGAGGGGATGACGGTCGCGATGACGCAGGCAGCCATCGAAGTTGGCCTAGAAAACAAGATCAAGCCCGAAGAAATCGATGCGGTGAGAATCATCACGCACGAAGAGGCGACGGCAAAACCAAGCTGGGGCCCCAAGAAATTGAGGCCCACGACCAAGGAGACAGCGGACCACAGCTTCCATTACTGCGTCGCCGTGGGGCTGGTGGCAGGCGAATGCACCCCTGAGAATTTCACAAGCCGCTGGCTGCACGATCCCACAATCGCGCGGTTGATATCTCTCACGACCATCGAATCGACTGAGGAGATGACGCGCATCTATAAACGCGGTCACAGACCCGCCGCGGTCGAGGTCAGGACCAAACGCGGTACGTTCCTCAAGGAGGTACCGTATCCAACGGGCGACCCGAAGAACCCGATGTCCTGGGAGCAAGCTACACGCAAATTCCTGCCGATGTCCTCGCGTGCAATCGGCAGCGCGATGGCCGAACGCATCGTCGCGCACATCGAACGCATCGAGACGCTGGAAAATGTGGGAATTTTGGCCGAGCTGCTCGCGGCCGTACCACGTCCCACCTCCTAAGGAGCATACACATGAAGCGTACGCTGCTATCGATCATTGCTACGTCCCTCGGTATCCTCGTTTGGTCTCCCGCCGCGGCATCTGAGCCGGCATATCCAGCGAAACCCATCCGCATGATGGTTGGCTTCGGTCCAGGCGGTGCCGCAGATATTCTGGCACGCATCGTGGGACAGAGGCTCGCCGACGCGTGGGGTCAGCCGGTGGTCGTCGACAACCGTCCTGGCGCCACCACGACCATCGCCGCAGAAACTGCGGCAAGAGCAAGGCCCGATGGGTATACGCTTCTCACGATCACCAGTGCGCACGCCGTAAGTGCGAATCTCTATAGGAAGTTGGGTTACGACCCTGTGAAATCGTTTGTTCCGGTCACGCTCATCGCCTCCGCCCCACTCGTCTTAGTTG
This sequence comes from Betaproteobacteria bacterium RIFCSPLOWO2_12_FULL_62_13, assembly GCA_001771985.1. Classification (GTDB taxonomy): domain Bacteria; phylum Pseudomonadota; class Gammaproteobacteria; order Burkholderiales; family SG8-41; genus DSOT01. The sequence goes on from MERG01000458.1 coordinate 6,721, forward strand.
CGGATCCTTCCTTGCGTGTGAAGTCCGTTAGGGACCTTCTTGAAGCGGCTAAGGCAAGCCCTGGCAAACTCATGTTTGGGTCGAGCGGAAGGGCGAGCATTACACATCTCGCCGGTGAGTTACTGAAGAGCCAGGCAGAGATCAACATCATCCATGTACCATACAAAGCGATGTCGCAGCTTATGAGCGATGTCATCGGCGGCAACATCCAGCTCGCTTTTACGTCGATCCCCGCAGGTCTCGGTCAAATCAGAGCCGGGCGCATCCTGGCGCTCGCCGTCACATCGCTCAAACGCTCATCATCGCTCCCAGATGTCGCTACGTTTGCGGAGTCGGGCGTCACGGGTTTCGAAGTCACGAACTGGTACGGAATTCTCGTGCCGACGGGGACACCGCGGCAGATCGTGGATCGCCTTAACTCGAAGATTGTAAATATCATACGCACGCCAGACGCGTCAGAAGCGATTGTGAAGCAGGGCGCGGAGCCGACAACGAGTTCGCCGGAGTCCTTTAGAAACTATCTTGCGGCTGAAGTCACCAAATGGGCGAAAGTGGTGCGGGCTGCAGGTATTCAGCCCGAATGACGCATTACGTGGGAGGAGAGATGGCGCCCACGAGAGCGCAGCCGCAGACAAACGGTAGCGGAGGCAGGACGAAATGCTCATGAATCACAACGAAAGGCGCAAGCGCCTGCGGCGTGTATTTAACGGGTCCAGTTGTGTGTCTCCTGCGAGCGTGTATGATCCACTTTCGGCCCGGCTCGCCCAAACCGTCGGTTTCGAGATTGGGATATTCTCAGGATCTCTCGCGTGCGCGACGACTCTTGCAGCACCCGATCTGAATCTTGTCACTCTCACTGAATTCGCGGAGCAGGTCCGGCGCATCATGCGTGTGAGTGATCTGAGCCTTGTGGTTGATGCCGATAACGGCCATGGCAACGCCCTCAATACGATGCGCACCATTGAGGAGCTAGAGTTTGCCGGAGTATCGCTGATCAGCATCGAAGACCTGGCGCTTCCCATGCGCTTTAGTCAGCCAGAAGGCGCAACCGAGCTTGTCTCACTTGAAGAAATGGCCGGCAAGATCAAGGCGGCTGTACGCGCACGTCAGGACGATGATCTCATGATTGCCGGCCGAACCGCGGCGCTCACTTGCGAGGGCAGACCCAGTGCGGTTGCGCGTGCGCGCGCATATGCCCATGCGGGAGCTGATGCGATTTTTTTGGTTGGCGCAAAGACGCTCGATGATATCGAGGCGGTTCACCGCGCGGCAGGTTTGCCTGTGATCGTCGGCCTCGGACCACCGGCGCTGAGCCGTAAAGACATGGCAGCGCGAGGTGCTCGTATGTTGACGCAGGGCCATCAACCTCTCGCTGCTGCCGTGAACGCGCTACGTGAAACGTACGAGCATTTTCTTGGTGGAGGTTCTCCGGCCGAGCTTGAAAAGAAAATTGCGTCACGCGAGCAAATGGAGCAGCTCGTATTCTGCGACGAGTACAGGCAGCGCCAACGCCAATATCTTCACGTGGAATAGTCATGTCGGAGCACGGGTGGCATGGTTGCCACGACTTCTACTAGCGTGCAGCGGCGTAAGCGGACGGGACCGAATTGTTGGACAGGGCGGGACCCACGAAATTGTTGCACCAGAGCCGTGTTAGACGTGCACTGAAGGAAAGAGAGAATAAGCATGATTTACAGACATTCATCCTTCTTTTCGCTTCCTCTTTAATCTTATTGTGAGATTCATTGCCGTGATTCCAGAGTTCTTGATCTTACTGATATAGGTCTCGTCTGCGTAGGCTCGATCAGTCGAATCACAAACATTCCAAAAAACGCACTCGTTGTGGAGCTGAGTCGCGCGCTCTCGGTCGGCAGGGCTTAAGTCGGCTATAAAATCTACTCACGGGGAGGGCGTTGCTCGTCGTTGTCATCATGATTCCTTCTGGTTATGTGGACCTAAATGGACCCAACTATGCAAACAAGTATTCGCCGAGACATTTAGGCTGCAAGTGTAACCTGATAACGGCTTGATCGAGTTATTGCGAATGACGCCTCGAAGGTATCGCCCGCAACTGTCGTGCTCAAGATTCAGGGCAAGCTATAGTATCTTTGGGGTGCTGATACGGCCTTAGACCAGCGGCCCCGGCCGCCTCAGGTAGTGGTCCTTGATCGAGTCAGCCGCCCAACACGCGAGCGCCCCCAACGTCGGAGTTGGACCGTGAGCGCCATTCTGCGGAAACGCGCTGCCGCCAATCACGAACACGTTCGGCACATCCCACGATTGCAAGTACTTGTTGGCCGCGCTGGTCGCCGGATCGGCGCCCATCACCGCGCCGCCAATATTGTGCGTTCTCTGATACGGCACGATGCTGTACTTGCCGGTAACGCCACTCACACTCATTTTCGAGGCACCCATACCCTGACCGATCTCGCCCGCTTTGTTGGTGACGTAGGCTGATATCTTCTTCTCGTTCTCATGCCAGTCGAAAGTCATGCGTATGAGCGGCAGGCCATGGGCGTCACGGTAAGTCGGATCGAGGTCGAGATAATTCGTGCGGTAGCTCTGGCAGCCGCCGCTCACTCTGATTTCTAACGTTCGGTCATAATACTGCGCAACGGCTTTCTTCCAGCCCGAACCCCAACGCGGCGTACCCGGCGGTACCGGATGAGAGCAGAGCGGTTTTCCCGGGCCGCTATTTACGGCCACGCCCACATGGGCGCCGCCCATGAAGCCGAGACCCGCGTGGTCGAAGTTGTCGCCGTTGAATTCGTCGATCACAGTGCCAATTCCGCCATGGCCCATAAACCGGTTAAACACCTTGTCCTCGAAGAACAACTTTACGTTACCGCCTGTTTGATACGAATAATTCCTGCCCACGACGCCCCGGTTGCTGACCGGATCGTAAGGCTTGCCGATCCCGGAGAGCAGCATAAGCCGTACGTTATTGAACGTGTAGGAAGTGAGTATCACCAGTTCGGCGGGCTGTTCCACTTCGCGTCCACGGGCGTCCACGTACGTGATACTCTTCGCGCGCTTTCTCTCCGAATCGAGGTTCACCTTGATGACGTTCGAAAACGGGCGAAGCTCGAAGTTCTCGTGTTTGAGCAGCGCGGGCAGCACGGTTGTCAGTGGGCTTGCTTTCGCGCCCATCGCACAGCCGTGGCTCGTGCAAAAACCGCCTTGCGCGCATTGACCCAGCACGAGCCGGTAAGGATTGATATAGGGGCGCGTCATGGCCGCCGTGGGCCCCGGGAACGGCTTGTAGCCCAACGACTCGGCGGCTTTCGCGAACAGCGAACCGACAAACGTCGGCTCGGCCGGCGGGTTCGGATATTCGCGCGAGCGCGGGCCTTCGAACGGATTGCCCCCGGGCTGGATCTCGCCATTGAGATTGCCCGCTTTGCCGCCGACGCCATACAGGTGCTCGAACTGGTCGTAATACGGCTCCAATTCCCCGTAGGTGATGCCCCAGTCCTGGCTGGTGCAGTCCTCCGGAATCCGGTTCTTGCCGTAGCGCTCGATCGTGCGGCTGCGAGTCTCGAAGTCCCACGGCAGGAAACGAAAGCTTGTGCCGCCCCAGTGGACGCCGGCACCGCCCACACATTCGCCGGGTTTGAACGAGCCCATCTCGCGCATCGGCAGTGCGGTCTCGTTCATCGCGTTGCGAAACGTGATCGTCTCGCGCGATAAATTCTGGGTCAGATCGCTATGACGCTCGTATTTGAGTTCGTCATGGACGTACGGCATTGCGAAATCATGCTGCGGATCGATCATGCGCCCGCGCTCGAGGCCGACAACCTTGAGTCCGGTCTCAGCCAGTTCCTTGCACACGATCGTGCCGGCCACTCCGGCGCCGACCACGACGACGTCGACGAGTTTGAGTTTAGTTGCTGCCATCGCCGCCTTCCCGTTTTTGCTCGTTCAACATGACGTGCTTCGGATAGCCCTGCGCGTCGACCTCCACCCGCTGCCGCTGGATGTCGAGAATGCTCACCGGCTCAACGCGATACGGCAGGTTGTGCTTCTCGAACCCCCTCTTATGACGATATGAATGCCTGGTCCGGGCGGTTATTCGGGTTTGATGCCCGCGGACTTGGTGACTTTTGCCCATTTCGCAATCTGGGCGCGATTGTAGGCACCGAGTTCTTCGGGCGCGCTACCGTCCGGCTCGACGCCGAGCCCGAGGAAGCGGTTCTTGACTTCCGCTGCCGCAAGTGCTTTGCGGATTTCCCCGTTGAGGAACGTGACAATGACTCTCGGCGTTCCTGCAGGTGCGACAATGGCAAACCAGCTAACGACTTCGTAGCCAGGCAGCCCCGATTCGCCGACGGTCGGCAGCTCGGGCATGATTGCAGTGCGCTTGGCGCTGGTGACCGCGATACCGCGTAGCCTGCCGTCCTTGAGGAAATTCATTACGGATGCAATTCCGCAAAAACAAGCGCTGGCCTCGCCCGCAAGCAGGGCGATATTTCCGGGTCCGCCGCCCCTGTATTGGATCTGCATCATATCGATGCCAGCCATGCTCTTAAACAATTCGCCCGCGAGGTGTGTCGGTGTGCCGATGCCGGGAGAGGCTAAACGGATCTGCCCCGGTTTGGTCTTCGCGCGTTCGATCAGGTCTTTCACGGTTCGTACCGGCAGCGACGGATGAACGGCAAGAATGGCCAAGCCGGTGCCAATCAGGCTGATTGGAGCGAAATCTTTGATCGGATCGTAAGGTAGTTTCTTGTATAGACTGGGGTTGATCGAGAGCGACGCCGTTCCCCCCAGCAGCAGCGTGTAGCCATCGGATGCCGCGTTGGCGGCCAGTTGGGTTCCGATGATGCTGCCGGCGCCGCCGCGGTTGTCGATAACAATCGATTGGCCGAGGTTCTCGCTCACTCTTGCTGCGACCACGCGCGCGAGTATGTCGTTACTCCCGCCAGGTGGGAAAGGCACAATCAATCGGATAGGCTTGGTTGGGTAATTTTCGCCTTTTTCTTGTGCAAGCGCGTCGCCAGCAACTAGAGTCGTGCCAGCCAAGGTAACTCCGACAACTGTGCGAAGTATTAGCTCCTTCATCGTGACCTCCAAAGGTGTGTCAGATAATGCCCTGCGCTCGCATCTTCCCGACTTCTTCGGGAGTAACTCCTAACCACCGACCATAAACTTCCTCATTGTGTTGCCCGAGCAAAGGCGAAGACTTCACCGGTACAAACGAATTGGACATCTTCACAGGCCATCCAGGAATCGTCACCGCTCCCCGTACGGGGTGGTCGATGGTTACGAACAATCCACGCTTTTTAAGGTGGGGATCCGCCATGAGTTCCGCTGTATCCAGCACGGCGCCTACGGGTACGCCGGCCTTGCCCAGCGTTTCCATAACCTCTTGTTTCTTGCGCTCAGCACACCAAGGAGCAAGCAGCGCATCAATGTCTTTGATATGTTTAACGCGTTGTTCGGGGCTAGCGAAACGCGGGTCATCGATTAAGTCATCCTTGCCGATGATACGTAGCAACCGGTGCCAATGTAAATTTCCAGACCGGGCCGTGTAGATAAAGCAGTAATCGTTCGGACCTTCGCCTTTGCAACGGTATAGGTCGCTAGGCGCACTCGTTCCGAGCACGCTCTGGTTCCCATTGCGCTCCAACGGTTTACCCCACATCAGTTGGCTTGCAAAAGCAATCCGGCTGAAGTTGATGACCGCTTCCTGCATACTTACCTCAACGCGCTGCCCCGTGCCAGTGAATTGACGTTGTAAGAGCGCCGCGAGGATGCCAATCGCGCAATGCAATCCCGCACCAGTGTCCGCGAGCGTTGGTCCGGGGCGTAGAGGCGGACCACCCTCTGCACCCGTTGAAAATACTGCACCGCCGACCGATTGCGCGATCATGTCGAAGGCGAGAAAATCGGCCCAAGGGCCATCCGGCGGAAAACCTTTGATCTGCGCATACACGATCCGCGGATTGATTTTCCTGACCTCTTCGTAGCCAAAACCCAGACGCTCAATCGTTCCCGCGGACATATTCTCGATAAAGACATCCGCTTGGCGGATCATCCTCCGGAGCAGCTCCCTGCCTTTCTCGTGCTTTAGATTGCAAGTGATGCCCTGCTTGTTGGCGTTTAGCAGGATAAAGTAGTACGAGTCCAGGCCAGCCTTTTCTGTAGAGGCGAAACGCCCGCGCTCCCCGAGAGCCGGCGGTTCAACCTTGACGACTTCGGCGCCCAGCCAGGCCAGCGTTTCAGTGCAAGAGGTCCCTGCCTCGAACTGGGTGAGGTCAACAACTTTAAAACCTGACAATGCCGCGGCAGTTGTCTGTGAATTACACTGTGTAGTGGTTCCCATCCAAAATCTCTTTTCAACAAAATTTCGTTGACTTGGCGTTCTTGACAAGGTCCCGCATGATCAGCCGCATTGCAGTATCTCATGATCGACCGACCTTGGCGCCAGATACCGAAAATCGTACAATACGACGTGTTCTGGCAGCGAAGTCGTACATTTAGTGACTTCGATCCCTTTGAGTTCGGCATGTACTTCTATTAGCAGTGGGATTGTATGTTGTGAGCAAATCGCGCAACGAAATCAACTCGCCCGAGGCGATGTTGCAGGCGCGAACCTTCCCGCGACGCGCCGGGCTGTCGAGCGCAGCGATGAAACCGTTGGCGGACTCGCCGGACTAACAAAAGTCATAGCTTTCCTCTCTATTCGTCGTTTTTGTTGCGGGTTTACTTCGACGCGTCCAATTTATGCCATATGGACGGCCGCTGCAAGGCACAGAGTTTGACCTGGATCAAAGCATCATCCGGTCCGAGGAGTACTGTGATCGGCAGGAGCAGCGCGATGCGCCGGACAGCGATGCCGGATACACTGCACGATCCCGGTCTTGCGCGAATTCCGGACTGCCACGGAGTGTGGCGTACCGGCGGCGCATGATCTTGCGCCAGGTTTCGAACCCCCGCGTCTCTCGGGGATGCCAACCGAAGAGTTTTTAAAAGAGAGGAGGAATAGTCATGCGAAAACCAGGACGAAGCGTGTTTTTGTTGTTCGCGGGAATCGTTGCGTGCGCCGGCTTGCCGGTTTCAGACTCGTTAGCGCAAAGTTATCCCGTCAAGCCCGTTCGTATCCTCGTAGGGTTTGCCCCGGGCGGCGCGGTCGATATTGTCGCACGTATGGTCGGCCAGAAATTATCTGAAAACCTCGGCCAGCCTGTGATAATCGAAAACCGCCCCGGGGCGAGCACCGCGATCGCAACCGACCGGGTTGCCAGGTCGCCCGCGGACGGCTACACACTGCTGCTGATTGCGATTTCCACCGCTATTCAATCGGCGCTGCGCACCAACCTTCCGTATGACCTGAAGCGTGATTTGGGGCCGGTATCGTTGGTCTCAATCGGACCCTTCGTGCTCGCCGTTCATCCCTCGCTGCCGGCGCGCAATGTCAAGGAGCTGATCGCGCTCGCGCGGTCACAACCGGGCAAACTCGATGTCGGGACCCCAGGTGTCGGCAGCGCGCCCCATCTTGCTGGTGAGCTTTTCAAATCGAGCGCCAAGGTGAACGTTGTCCACGTGCCGTTCAAGGGCTCGGGAGATTCCGTCGTCGCGGCCGCGTCTGGTCTGGTTCCCGTATTTATTGGGAGTCTCGCCAGTGCGCTGACCATGCTGGATGCCGGGAGGCTGCGGCCGGTCGCGGTTACGACCGCGACGCGGGCGTCATTGCTGCCGTCAATTCCCACGCTCGATGAGTCGGGATTGCCCGGATACGACTACTCCGCCTGGTATGGCGTGAGTGCGCCGGCGGGCGTGCCGAAAGACATCGTCGCGCGGCTTAACACGGTGCTGGGCAAGGTGGTGCCCGAGATCAAAGAACAGCTTAATAAGCAGGGCCTCGAGCCGCGGACCACCACGCCGGAACAGTTTGGGGCGCTCATTGACCGCGAGATCGATCGGAGTGTCGAGCTGATTCAGTTGATCGGATTGAAACCGCAATAGCCGCCGGGAAATGCCGAACAGGAATCGGGGGTAACAAGTTGAGATTGGGAGGGAGAGAAGTGAGTCAACAAAGAATCGCATTCATCGGCGTCGGTCTGATGGGACACAGCATGGCCAAGCACCTGCTTTCCGGGGGATTTTCTGTGGTCGTGCATGACATTGACCCGGCGAGGGTGGAGGCGATGGTGAAGGAAGGCGCAGAGAAGGCCGCCTCCCCTGACCAGATTGCTCCTCAGGTGGATGTCATCATGCTCTCCTTGCCCAGCTCATCGATAGTGAACGAGGTGGCGAGAGATTCCTTGAGATTGCTCGAAACCGGAAGGAGTGGATTGATTGTCATTGATGCGACGACAGCAGATCCCAAAATGTCGGAAGAGTTGGCTGCGCAACTCAGACAAAAGGGAATTGAAATGCTGGACGCCACCGTCAGTGGGACCAGCGAAATGTGCGCCGTGAAAGACATCATTTTCATGGTGGGGGGCAGGAAAGAGATATTCCACCAGTGCGAGCCCATATTTGCCGCGATGGGCAAGGAATCGATTTACATGGGGGACAATGGCGCGGGCGCGGTCACCAAACTGGTGGTCAATCTGGTCCTCGGATTGAATCGCATGGCTCTCGCCGAGGGCCTGACGCTGGCCAAGAAAGCGGGGTTGGATCAGTTGCGGGCTTTGGAGGTGCTCAAAAAATCCGCGGCCTTTTCCAAGATCATGGATCAGAAGGGTTATAGAATGGTCAACAGGCAATTCTTGCCGGCGGCTGGCAAGCTCGCTTTCTATTACAAGGACGTAAGACTCATGCTGGCTCTGGGCGCCAAGCTCGATTGTCCCTTGCCTTTGATCAGCCTGCACGCCCAGGCCCTGGCCTCTGAAGTCTCCAAGGGCAGGGCGGAGTGGGATAGCGCCGATATCATCTCTTTCTATAACGAGCTGGCGAATCTCCAATAACCGTCGATCTCGATAGCGGCGATCTACGGGAGCGAGATTCGGGAGACGGCTGATGTTTCATGTCGGGAAGTTCGATGAATCCAGGTTTGCCGTCCCGCGCGGCTATGCGCAGCACTCACGAGGATTTGAACGCGTGAGCCTGATGGACCGTTCGATCGGGTCGGTCCACATGGGTGTGGGCATCGGCCGGCTTCAGCCGATGGGAAATATTGAGACGTGCGTCCATGCCAACGAGAAGGGGATCTATATTCTCGAGGGAGAACTGGAAATGAAACGGGGGCAGGAAGTCTTCCGGCTGTCGGTGGACGACTATGCCCTGATCCCGTATGGCACGCCTCATGCTTTTCGGAACACGGCAGCCAAGGCGGCTCGCTGGTTCGAGATGCAGGCGCCGCAACCCAAGCCGCCCGGTGGGTGGCAAGACACGTTCTTTACGGAGGATCATGATTGGCCCGCGCAGGTCAATCCGCCTGACCTGGGAAATCCTGATACGAAATTTCTGGGCCGCTTCAAGACCGACAAGCCAATGATCCCTCGGGGAAAGGGGATCAAGGGGCTCACGGTTTATCGGTTCATGGAGCGGGAATTCGGGGCGCAGCATTTCTTCATGATGCGAGGGGAGTTATTGCCAGGCGGGGTCCGCAGTTGTCATGACCACCCCGTCGAAGAATTTTACTTCGCGCTCAGCGGGGAAACGTTTATGGACATGGAAGGCGAGCGATTTCGTCTGCGCCGCGGCGACGTTGCCTGGACCGGAGTCGGCGCCAGCCATGCCTTTTGCCACACCGGCGACGTGCCGTTCCGCTGGATCGAGACGCAGGCCCCGCAGTTTCCCGCTCAGAATGGCACCCGGAACTACAGTGACTGGGATGAGTTGCGGGCCGGGAATTGTCCCTTGGATCAGGGAAGTGAAGAATGAGGAGAAGCATTGGATTGGTCGGCGTGGGCCTGATGGGAAGTTCATTGGCGAGGCATCTGCTGTCCGCGGGATTTTCGGTAACGGTGCATGACACAGATCCGGCCAAGGTAGAGGCGATCGTGAAGGACGGAGCGCGAAAAGCCGCTTCTCCTGAAGAGATCCCTCCCCAGGCCGATGTCATCATGCTGTCCCTCCCCAATTCACACATAGTGAATGAGGTCGTGAAGGATTCATTGAAATTGTTCGACACCGGGCGCAGAGGATTGATCGTCATTGACGCATCGACGCCCGATCCCGAGATGTCGGCCGAGTTGGCCGCGCAGCTCAGGCAGAAGGGGATCGAAATGCTGGACGCCACCATCAGCGGAACCAGCGAAATGTTTGTGGAAAAAGATGTCATCCTGATGGTGGGCGGGAACGAACAAGTATTCAGGGAATGCGAGCCCATATTTTCCGCCATGTCGAAGGAAGCGTTTTTCATGGGGAAAAATGGCGCGGGCGCGGTGACCAAACTGGTTGCCAATCTGGTGCTCACGCTGAATCGCATGGCTCTTGCCGAGGGTCTCACGCTGGCGAAGAAAGCCGGATTGGATCGGTTGCAAACTCTGGAGGTCCTCAAGAAATCTGCGGCTTATTCCAAGGCCATGGATCAGAAGGGTTACAGGATGGTCAAGAAGCAATTCCTGCCGCCGGCGAGCAGGCTCGCTTCTTCCTACAAAGACGCGCGGCTCATACTCGCTCTCGGAGCCAGGTTGGATTGTCCTCTCCCTCTTATCAGTTTTACCGTCCAGGCCATGGCCTCCGAGGTTTCCAAGGGTCGAAAGGAGTGGGATCCCGCCACTGTCATCTCGTTTTATGACGAGTTGGCGAATCTTTGATTATTGAAAGACGCGAAGGTCTATCAAGGGAACGGCACCATGCACATCGTCGACGCCCAGGTGCATATCTGGACCTCCAGTACGCCCCAGCGGCCGTGGCTGCCGCCGGGGCCGGACATCCCTTCGCCGCACAAGCCCGTGCCGTTTACCATGGACGATCTGCTGCGCGAAATGGACGCGGCAGGCGTGCACCGTGCGCTGATCGTGACCCCGTTGTGGGAGGGTATTCGCAATGATCTCGTGCTGGCGGCTGCCCAGGCGCATCCGGACCGCTTGGCTGTAATGGGGCGGTTGGATCCGGTAGCGCCCGCCTCGCGCGGGTTGATCCCGACATGGCTTCAGCAACCCGGCATGCTGGGGCTGCGCTTGTTGTTCCGGCCGGCCGAGCGTCCACAGTTGACCGAGGGCCGGGTCGACTGGCTGTGGCCGGAAGCGGAAAAAGCCGGCGTGCCGATCATGGTGTTCGCGCAGCATGCGGATCTGCACCTGATCGATCGCGTTGCGGACCGTTGCCCGGGACTGAAGTTGGTGATCGACCATCTCGGGCTTACGAGGGGCAAGGACGAGGAGGCGTTTCGCGAGCTGGATAAGTTGCTGCTGCTGGCACGACGCCCCAACGTTGCGGTGAAGGCAAGCTGTCTTCCGCATTACACGGCGGATGCATACCCGTATCGCTCCCTGCACCCGCACCTGCGTCGCGTCTACGATGCCTTTGGCCCAAGGCGCATGTTCTGGGGCACGGATCTCACTCGGCTCCCATGTTCCTACCGCCAGGCGGTCACCATGTTTACCGAAGAAATTCCATGGCTAACCGCTGAAGACAAGGAGTGGATCATGGGGCGTGGCATTTGCGAGTGGATCGGTTGGAAGCTGCCATCCCGGGTCGATATGACATAGAGGAGTAGAACCATGCGATACACGATATTCCTGGTTGCTTTGCCGCTGCTGATAAGCTCGCCCGCGCTCAGTCAGTCCACGCAAGATCAAGCGGCGAATTTTCCAACCAAGCCGGTGCGGATAATTGTTCCCTTTCCGCCTGGCGGCGGCAGCGAAGCCTTTGCGCGGTCGATTGCCGCGAAGCTCACGGAGCGCTGGGGACAGCAGGTCATCGTCGACAACCGGCCTGGAGCCGGCGGCACCATAGGTTCCCATCTCGCGGCGAAGTCTCCACCCGATGGCTATACCATGCTGGTCGGACTGAACGGCACGCACGGCATCGCCCAGAGCCTCTACCGAAAGATACCTTACGACACGATCAAGGATTTCACGCCGATCACCATGTTGGGCATTGGGCCGAATATACTGACGGTCCATCCATCGGTCCCCGTGAAGTCGGTCAAGGAACTGATCGCCTTGGCCAAGGCGAAACCCGAGCAACTCGGCTACGGTTCACCCGGCAACGGTACGCCGCCGCACCTGCAAATGGAGGTTTTCAAGAAGATGGCGGGGGTGCCGATCACGCACGTGCCGTACAAAGGCGGCGGGCCTGCAAACATCGCTCTACTCTCCGGCGAGGTTCAAGTTGCGTTTACCGCCGTCACGGTGGGGTTGCCGCATATCAAAGTGGGCAAGCTGCGCGCACTGGGCCTCAGCGGCGCGAAGCGGCCTGCATTCTTGTCCGAGTTCCCGACTGTCGCGCAAAGCGGCGTCCCAGGCTATGACGAGAATACCTGGTATGGCATGTTCGCGCCTGCAGGCATGCCGCCGGCGATACTCAAGAAGCTTAACGCTGATATCGTGAAAGCGCTGTTATCGCCTGACGTGAAGGAACTTTTTGCCCAACACGGACAGGAGTTGGTCGGGAATTCCCCGGAGCAATTCAGGCAGATCGTGAGGGCCGAGGTTGCGAAATGGGCCAAAGTGATCAGCGAAATCGGGCTCCAGTTGGATTAGGGAGGCGTAATGGCAGGTGTTACCGAAACAACGGCCAAGCTGATTTGTGGTTTTGAAGGGACTCCAATACCCGAAGAGGCGATCTACAGGAGCAAGATCGGCGTGCTGGATTGCGTGGGAGTAGCCTTGGCCGGATCCCGGGAGCCGGTGGGTAAGATCATGCTCGACTATGCACGGAGTCTGCCCGGTGGAGGAGAAGCTACGGTTTGGGGTACGGCAAACAGGGTTTCCGCACCTGAAGCGGCCCTGGTAAACGGGGCGATGTCTCATGCCCTCGACTATGACGATATGAACCGATCCATGCTGGGACACCCGAGTTCCGTGCTGGCGCCCGCACTTTTTGCCGTGGTCGAAAAAATGAAGTTGTCGGGGCGGAAATTGCTTGAAGGCTACCTCGTAGGGCTGGAAGTCATGGCGAGGCTGGGCCGGATCTTTGGCGCGCAGGCCTACGAAAAGAGCTGGCACCCCACGGCAATATTTGGCGCGATCGGCGCCTGTGCCAGCGCAAGCTATCTGCTTCGGCTGAGCTACGAACAGACCTTGAACGCGATCGGCATAGCAGCTTCGGAGGCCTCGGGGATCAAGAAGAATTTCGGTTCCATGACCAAACCGCTTCATGCCGGGAGCGCGGCTCGCAAGGGTATATGGGCGGCCCTGATGGCGCAGAGGGGCTTGACCGCCGACTCTCAGGCTTTGGACGGAACTTTCGGATTCCTGGAGATGTTCAACGGCGAGGCTTACAGCAAGCAAGCGCTGCACGATCGGGGCAAGCCACTCGAGATCCTGGAGTCAGGGCTGATCTTCAAACAATATCCGTGCTGCGGCGGCCTGCATTCATTGCTCGATAATGTGATCCACCTGAAACGGAAGGAGGGGATCAAGCCGCAGGAGGTTGCGGAAATCGAGTGCCGCGTGCATCCGCACCGGATTGCATATCTCGATCGGCCGCAAGTCCGGGAAGGTCTGGACGCCAAGTTCAGCATTCAGTACTGCGTGGCGACGGCATTGTTACACGGCAAGGTGGGTTTGAATCACTTCTCGACGGAAAGTGTGGCGCGGCCGGAAACGCAGGCCCTGATGAAGAAAATCCGTATTACCCCGGGAAACGATCTCGGGAGCTTCGGCTCTGAAGTGATTGTCCGTTATTCGGACGGGCGACAATTTTCCGCCACGCTGCGGGAAGCCAGGGGCTCTCCGAACTTCCCTTTGAGCGAAGCCGAGCTTCTTCGGAAGTTTGTGGATTGCGCCACGTTGATCATGAGTTCTTCACGGGCTGAAAAAGCAGGTGAAGCGCTCATGGGCCTCGACCGGGAAGATAACGTCGAAAATATCCTGAAGCTATTGGTCTCCGATTAGCTTCTTTCGGAGAGCTCGTAGGGCGGAAAAGCGCAGCGCATCCCACCAATCGCGTTTCGATTTCAAGCCGTAGGGCAGGTTGCCGCGCCGGCGGCTACCTGCCGTCAAACAGACGCCGGGGAACGCTGCACGTACCCCGGCCTACGTGTAACTGCGTAACGGATCAGCGACCCGGGACGCTAATTGAAGTTGGCAATCGCGTCACCGCAACCCACGCCCTGTACCCAGACGTTCTGGGTGCCAGCAAAATCAGACGCCTCGTCGACTTGTGAAACGAACATCCTCATCGGGATGGGCTCGTCATTCGCCCCTTGCAGGTAGAAATCAGCACGCATCGCGACTGTATTATCGTCAGTGATCGCGAATTTTTGTTTTTCGCCGGTTTCCTGACCGACGCACCTAAACTGGCCGCCAAAACCCTGAGCTTGTCCGGTTTCAAGGAGAAACGCATGCCAGCGACCGCCTTGACCGGCCTGGCAGCCGCTGAGAGGTCCGTTCGCGACGGTCACGATGCACCGAAAAGAGCCGCCCGCTTGGATAAAACCGGTGGTCGGATTGTAAGCGCCGCCCCCTGCAAGGCTTAGAGCGCCTCCGTTAGCATGGCCGCTAATGCTCGCGGCTCTGAAGCCAAAGGACTGATAGGCTTCCTGGCCGAAAGCGGTTGAAATCTGCAGAAGCGGCAGGGCAATAGCCAAAAGCGTCATCGATATCTTTGCCATTTTGCTTGTCTCCCCCAAACGAAAGTTCCACAAACCAACACCGTGATTACAGCACTTACCAACTGAGACCTCGGGGCTTCTTTTGGAGTCGAATTTAGCCAACGGATCCTGGAGCTGTCATCACCCAAATGGGTGATGTTGAACGGGGTTTCGAGTCTGACCCCAAGGGTTTGCAAGGGTTTGAACGCGCAACCTTCGCCCACTTCACGATATCGCTGCGAATCTGCGACCCGAATTCCTGGGGCGTGTTGCTACCCGGCTTC
>MERG01000459.1 GCA_001771985.1 Betaproteobacteria bacterium RIFCSPLOWO2_12_FULL_62_13
CATTCGTATTCCGAGCCCGTCGTCCACCCGATTCGCATGATGATCAATTCGCGCAAGCGTGCGTCGAGCATGTTCCGCGTAGCGAGCATGTTCAGCAATCCATACACGTGCCGGACCACATCCGGGTGGCGCGCCAGCATACGAAACGCGTTCTTTCCTGCCTGGGCTTCTGCGATGCCCATCTCGCTTCCGAGACGCAGCGCTTCCTCCAGCGGTATGCATTCCATCCGGCTTTTCATGTTCGACGTCCTCCCCGCTATTCCGTCTTGATCCCGGCGAACTTGACCACCTTCGCGTTCTGCATGAGCTGGCCGCGAATGAAGGCGGCAAACTGTTCCGGTGTGCCGGTCTGGGCATCGAGGCCTTGCTTGATGAACGCTTCCTTCATCCCGGGCGTGTTGACTGCCTTGACGATCGCTGCGTTCAGCCGCGCGATGATTTCTTTCGGAACCCCTGCCGGGGCAAGCACGCCGTTCCAGCCGGTGCGCTCGTAGCCGGCCAATCCGGCCTCGTTGAGCGTAGGCACTGACGGCAGCATCGACGCACGCTTCGCGCTGCTCACCGCAAGCGCCTTGAGCCTGCCGGACGCGATGAAGGGCAGCGCCCCGGTGACGCTGGGAAAATTGATGTCGACCTCACCAGCTATCACAGCGGTGGTCGCCTCCAGTGCCCCCCGATATGGGACGTGCAGCATTTTCACGTCGGCCATCATCTTGAAAACCTCGCCGGCAAAATGCGACGAGCTGCCGCAGGCGGGACGCCTGCACTACTCCGCAGCCATCACCGCTTCTCGTCACCATTTTTCGCCAATTCTTTTCGTCACTTCCTCACTCACATGTCACCATAATGAATAATACCTCGAAAGGAGAGAAGCAAGGCTTCGCGTCGGATCATCTCCGTGAACTGTTCCGGCGTGCCGGTCTCAGCTTCCAGGCCTCGCCTGAAGCGACGCCCACAACGCCTTGCGACACCCCCTTGTAGGGAACATGGATGGTTTTGACTTTGGCGAGGGAGTTCATGAGCTCAGCCGCAAGGTGCGCGGAACTGCCGCTGCCGGACGTCGCGTAATTGAGATGTCCCGGCCGGTTGCGGGCAATGGCCACCAGTTCTTTCACGTTCCTGGCGGGCACGGAAGGATGAATCATCAGTATGAACGCGCCTGTGTCGATGATCACAGGACGGCGCGCCTCGGCGATGTTGCGTCCCGCACCTACGGTGGGTATGCCTAGCGCATTGAACGTGTCGAGCGTGTCTGAAACCGCTTCCGGTCCCCAGTCGCCCGTGTGGTTGGATGCCAGCGATAGCACCGCGGTGATTTCGAGGGCGAAGCGCATGCGCTTCCGCGGACTGCCGCCAGACTCGTCGGTGCGTTTGTTCCGGGCTGGCGACTGCACTGTGGTCGACTCCTGGTTTGAGGGCTGGCGCCGCTGCGGAACCGTGAACCAATCGTGTGCAGTGGCCTTTGGCGCTGCCTTGACAACGTCGAGGCGCGAAATTTATTATGGTTTCGTTCAATATTTCGAACGACGTTCCCAGTAACGATACCCACTCGTCGAGATCGCGTCAACGCTGCGCCTCCTGTGGCTGCAGCGCACCGGGGTCGGACACGTGATGCTCACACCGGGAGGAGATACATGTCCGAACTGCGCTTCGCCATCGTCGGCGCAGGAGCGGTCGGCGGATACATCGGCGGAAAGCTCGCCGCCAACACGATCACGCATGGACTACTCGGAGCGACGGGGCTCGACAACACGCATGTCTATCTCGGCCGCGGGAAGATCCACCGCTTGGGCGTGAAGCTGGGCGCCGAGGCTGTTGCCGTGGGACGCGCGCACGGCTACGAGCTCGGAACGATACTCGGCATCCTTGCGGACGATTGGTACGCTGCCGGTGCACGGGAAAACGCTGCCGCGTTGAAGCGCGTGCAGGACGGTCTCACCGCGTGGATGGCCACGTTGCTCGAACCGTCGCATTCTTCCGTCGGCAGGGACGTGATGCGCGGACGGCGCTCGGAAATCGATTTCACGAATGGGCTGGTCGCGGACAAAGGCGCGGAAGCAGGCGTTGCTGCGCCGACGCATGCCGCAGTAACGGAGCTTGTCCGTCGCATCGACCGTGGCGAGCTCAAGCCCGATCCCTCGAACGTCGACCACATCCCCGCGTAGCCGCGTTCATGACGAGCACACAGTGCGCGGCTTTCGCACTAATGATAAGCTGTGCCTATCATCGGCGCGGCCGTGGAAGCTCCTGAAACGCAGCGGCACTCTATTTTGCTTCCCCTGCTGGGTAAGTCGCAGCGCCAGGTAAACCCGCTTTTCCCCCACCGGGGCTCAAACATACACGAGGACTTGGGATGGAGATGGAGACAGTAGGCATAGGATTTCATTTCGAGGACCTCCCCGTGGGCCGCAAGTTCCGAACGATCGGCCGCACCGTCACCGAAGCTGACATCGTCAACTTCGTCAATTGCACCGGCATGGTCGAAGTGCTCTTCACGAATACCGAATTCCTGAAACGCGATTCCGACATCAAAGGCAGGCTCGCGCCCGCGGCTCTGGTGTACACGTTCGCCGAGGGGCTGTTGGTGCAGGCGACGATGCAGCAGACAGGTTACGCGTTCCTCAACATGCAGCTCGACGTGAAAAGCCCGGTCTTTGCCGGAGACACGATCCACGTCGAATGCGAAGTGACCGAGGCAAGACGCAGCCGGAGCAAACCCGGACGCGGGCTGGTGCGCACCAGCAACCGGGTCGTCAAGCAGGACGGCACGCTCGCGCTCGTCTATACGCCGCTACGCATGATGAAGTGCAGGCAGGAAACCGCGTAAAGCGCGAAGCTCGGGACAACGTCATGAGCGGCCCGCTCGACGGCATACGCGTCCTCGACGCCACGATCAACGTGCTCGGTCCGCTCGCCGGACAGATCCTCGGCGACATGGGCGCCGACGTGATCAAGATCGAAGCGCCCGAAGGCGATCCGATGCGCTACTCGGGCGCAGCGCGAAACCCCGGCATGGCCTCGCTCTTCATGAACACGAACCGCAACAAGCGCAGCGTCGTGCTCGACTTGAAGCGGCCCGCCGCGCTCGAAGCATTGTTGCGCCTCGTCGAGACCGCGGACGTGTTCATCCACAGCATGCGTCCGCAGACCGCGGAACGCCTCGGCATCTCGTATCAGGCCTTGAGCGCGCGCAATCCGCGCATCGTGTACGCCTGCGGCCCCGGATACCGGTCTGATGGGCCCAACCGCAACCGTCCCGCGTTCGACGACGTGATCCAGGGCGAGAGTGGGCTCGCGGCAATGATGGGACGCAATACGGGCGAGCCGCGCTACGTCCCGATGGTCATTGCCGACAAGCTGTGCGGCCACGTGCTCGCTTCGGCGATCGGCATGGCGCTTTTCCATCGGGAGCGCAGCGGCAAGGGACAGGAAGTCGCGGTTCCGATGCTGGAGACCATGCTCTCGTTCAATCTGGTCGAGCACCTCTGGACGAACTTCTTCGAAGGCGAGCGCGAGAACCTCGGCTACTCGCGTATTTTCTCGCCGCATCGCCGTCCCTATGCGACCCGCGACGGGCATATCTGCATGCTCGCGGTGAGCGACGACCAGTGGCAGCGCCTGTTTGCAGTAATCGGGCGGCCCGATCTCGCGCGCGATGAGCGCTTTGCCGAGCTGAAAGCCCGCACGCGCAATATCAATGTGCTGTACGCCATCCTCGCTGAAGAAATCAAGAACAAGACTACAGCCGAGTGGCAAGAGCTGCTTGACGCAGCGGACCTCCCCAACGGCGCCGTAAACGAGTTCAGGGACATGGCGGAGAACCCGTACCTCCGGACGACGAATTTCTTTCATCGCTATGAGCATCCTTCGGAGAGCGCGATGGTTACCACGGCCATCCCGGTTCAATTCGGGAATACGCCCGGCAGCATACGGCTTCCGCCGCCCCGTCTCGGCGAGCACACGAAAACGGTCTTGCGGGACATCGGCTACAGCGATACTGACATCGAGCAAGTGATGAACGCGCAAGCCGTCGGGTCGCCGTGAACGCGCGGGCGCCATCTACTTACGCCGCAGATCGCTGTCCGGTATGCCGGCATTGCGCAGCAGGAGACCACTGGCGGCCAAAATTGCCGAATTCGAAATGAATACAGTCGTGAACCCGAATGCCGCGCCCACGCTGCCGAAGACGATCGGGACCACCAGATGCGTGGCGTTTCTGACGGTCTTTTGCAGGCCGAACGACTCCGCTATACGGCCCGCCGGCGTCAGCACGTAGAGCAACGACATCGTCATCGGCTGGGCGCAGCCAACCCCGAGCCCGAGCAGGAACGCAATCGCCGCCAGCGCGTAGGGATTGACAAAGAACGGGAGCAACGTGAACGCAAGCGCCGCAACGAAAACGGAACTAATCAGAATCCGGGCTTCGGTCAGCTTTCTCACAAGGAACGGAATAATGCCCCGGATCACGAAAGCGGCAACCGAAACCACTCCGAGTATGGTTCCGATGGCCGACGCTGAAAGCCCGATCGCGTGGCCGTAAATCGGCATATAAAACTGGAACAAATCCTGCGCCGAGCCAACGACACCTGTGGCGATAATGGTGATGCGCACGGACGGCATACGCCACAAATCCAGTACGCTGCCGCGCGTGTCCCCGCCGGCATGCATGGCCGCCACCTTCGGCAGTGAGGCCGGCTTGAACAACAATATCGGGATAGGCGCCACCGTAAACGCAGCAAGCACCAGATAAACTTGCAGTTGGCCGATATAGTCGATGGAGAACCCGGCGATGAGCGGCCCGAGAACATTGGCGGCAGACCATCCCATCGTAATCAGGGCATAGTTGCGGGCACGTTTGTCAGCACCGCCGATGCCACCGACGAGAGCCTCCAGCGGGATGCTGAAAACCTGATGGGCCAAACCCAGCACAAAGGCTGCGACACAAAGCGTGCCAATCCCCGAAAACAGGGGCGGCAGGAGCAGTGCCGCAGTCATGACGGCAGAGCCCAGGATCACCGGCAGTCGCGGTGGCGCCCGATCTGCAAATTTGCCGATGACGATCGACAGCAGCATCGGGCACAGGGAGTAGAGTGCTATGACCACGCCGATCGCGAATTGATTGGCGCTCAACTCCAAGGCATGGAGAGAGACCGCAACCCGGCTGCCGCTGAACCCGACTTGGCTCAGAACGGACATCAACACAACCAGGTATATCGTCATCTGCGGGAAAAAGACGTTGGACGTAAAAGGAGTTGCGCTGCTACTCGGCGCAATTCTTTTCAGGCACCGGAACGACCGGCTTTGTGGGGCTTATGTTACCACCAGCACGCACTGGCGCGGCTGGAATGGCGTGCTGGCGCCGCCAGCGAGTAGGGATTGACGAACAACGGCAGCAACGTGAACGCAAGAGCCGCAATGAAAACGGAATTAGTCAGAATCCTGGCTTCGCTCAGCTTTCTCACCAGGAACGGAAGAACGCCCAGAATCAGGAAAGCGGCAACGAAAGCCACTCCGAGTATGGTTCCGATGGCGCTGAGGTCTCCCTGAGGTGGACGCTTCATATGCCCTCGGAAGCGAGGTCAGTTTGGCGGTTGAGATGGACACCCCCGGCGGCAAGATGATGCTCAAATGTCATGCCAGCATTGTCCGGATCGAGCCCCGCGGCAAGCGGGTGGGAGTCGCGGTGAAAATCACCGAATCGACGCTGGAGCCGGTTAAGCAATGCGAGCGGCAGACGGCGGGTTGATTCAGTGTTTTCCCCTGCAACACTCCCAGGATTACCGGAGTTGTTGCGCCTTCGTCCCGGGGCCGACGATGATGACAAGAGGCGATGCTCTTGGGGGGATGACAGCAACATCGTCTGGATTTTTTGCAGAAGTGACAAATTTCGTCACATTCTGCCGCATGGCCGGGGAAGTCCCACGGGTGATCAACGCGGGCGTGTGACAAATGTCACACGGCGCAGCCGTAAACAGCATGGCATGGGACTTGCTCTTGTGCGGGTGTGCTTCGAACCGGGAGCCGGTTCGAAGAAGTGCGGGTCATGAAAGACCGCAGCACCGATACCAAAGTATCGATATCTATGAACGTGACGTTGGGGTTCCCGAATCGGTAAAGTGACCCTCAGGATTGAGGAATGAGGATCGAGGACTCAGGGACTGACAACTGAAGACTGACGACTAAGAACTGAGAAAAAGCCACACCCGCAGCGATGCGGGGCGGGAAAGCCACGGGTCTTACGAGACAGCCGGGTTGCCTGAAGAAAACGGGCAGCTCGGCTTTTTTGTTTTATTGGGGCGCTCGGGGAAAACAGGGGTTGAAGCGGGTCGGGGTGGCGGTGAAAAGTTCCGAGTCGAGGTTTGAGGCGTAAGGAAGCGGCGCGCAACACGTTGAATCGTTGCACGGACGAACCGATCAACCCGGCCCACGGATTGCAGAGTAAATGGTCGTAGGCAGTCAATAGAAAGACGCTAATGAAACAGCTCGAATCAGAGAGAAAGTGAGGGATGACAATGAAACGAATCTTGGGGAATCCGGCAAAATGGTTTAGTAGCTTCTTTGCTTTGCTCTTGCTCATGGTGCTCGCCAAGGGCAGCTTCGCGGTGCATCAGGACACCGATGCCGACGGTATCGCGAACTGCGACATCGGTCAGGTGAACGGGAACTGCACGATCAATAGCGTGCACGCGATCGGGTCGAACGTGACGATCGAAGGTGACCTGATAATCACTTCGACTGGCCACATTAAGTTCACCGGCACTGTGCAAAGGACGCTCTACGTAAAGGGCAGCCTGGTCATTGAGACGAATGGGACCGACAAAGGAAAGATCAGCTACGAGGGGACCGGCACCGCGACCCCTGCAGAAATCGGGGGAAACCTGACCATAATTGTTGACGGCAATGTCACCGTGGCAGGCGAAGTGAGTGTCAAAGGCGGAAACGGGAATAACGTATTCGGCGGCGCTGGAGTTATTGGAGGGAACGGCGGAAGTCTGACCTTCAACGTGTGCGGTGACTTCACATCCACAGGCGACATTACCGCAAGAGGCGGGAACGGCGGGAACTCAACTGGACGGAATGCCACGAGCGGCGGCAATGGAGGCAGCGGAGGCGCCATCACAATCAACGTCAATGGTAACGTTGCGATCACCGCTGGCACGGTCCACGCTCAGGGTGGTATCGGGGGGAATCCTCAAGGCACCGGCCAGAATGGCGGAGATGGTACGATCACGATCAATACCCAGCAGACCGCAGTCAACACCGCTGGCGCCAATTTCAATCCCAACCCGACGGTCAATTTGAGCCAGGTGGATCCGGCTCAATGCCGTCAACCGGTACCTCAAGGCTGTAGCTTGGGCTTCTGGAAGAACCACACGGGTGCTTGGCAGGGGTATTTGCCTAATCAGACTGTCGACAGTGTGTTTGCGAACGCGCCGCCGTCCCTTGCGGGAGCAACCCTCCTTGAAGCTCTTAGCTTCCCGGGCGATAACACACTCGACGGCGCCAAGCAGATTCTCCTCCGGCAGGCCGTGGCCGCGCTCCTCAACGCCGCGCATCCGGACGTGTTCTACCCGAGAACCGTGCAGAGCGTCATAGATGATGTAAGTGCTCAGCTCGCGAGCTCGACCCGGAGCGCCATCTTGGCACTGGCGAAAGAACTGGATGCGGATAATAATCTGGGCTGCCCGTTGAATTAAGCGGCCCACGCTCTGAGGCAACCGCGACAATGCCTGGCAGCTTCGGCTGCCAGGCATTTTTTGTTCGCGGCAGGACAGCACGTGCAATGGGGTCATCAGACTCGATTGATTTTTGGTGTGCAATGGGGTCACATCGCGCGTGCAATAGTCGAGCGCTGGGGTCAGTCGAGCGCTGGGGTCAGGCCTTTACTTTGTAGTCCCCGTTTCTCGTCTCCCCTTAATGCGCACCTGTTCCGATAGGTCTCCGCTATTTTGACAATTATAAACAGAAACTTTATAATTGTCAGATGTATGTCAGGCGTTTGTTGCATTCGACGCTGTCGCAGGCCGTGAAGCAATTTCCTGCGGTCCTGATTACCGGCCCCCGGCAAGCGGGCAAGACCACGTTTGTCCTCCACGAAGCGGGGAAGGATGCCGCCTATATCAGTTTTGACGATCCCATCGAACGGCGGTTCGGCAGCAGCGACCCGCAAGGATTCCTCGACCGTTTCGGCGAGCGCACGATCATCCTTGATGAGGTGCAATATCTCCCGGAGATCCTGCCCTACTTGAAAATGCGGATCGACCGCGACCGGAGAAAAACCGGTAAATGGTTGCTCACCGGCTCTCAGCAGTTTCACCTGATGAAGAACATATCCGAATCTCTCGCCGGCCGAGTGGCCCTGCTCGAACTCCTTCCCTTCAGCGTGCTTGAACACGAGCATCAGGGGCCCCACCGTCTTGAGCGGCTGATCTGGAATGGCTGCTATCCCGAGCCCGCCCTGAACGCCGGAGTCCGCGAAATCTGGGTCCGCTCATACATCCAGACCTACATAGAACGCGATGTCCGCCAGTTGCAGAATATCAAGGACCTGCACGCCTTTAACCTGTTCTTGGGGATGGCGGCGGCGCATCACGGCCAGACATTCAATACCGCAACATTGTCTCGGGATGTGGGCGTGTCATTGCCCACAGTCAAGGCCTGGACCGGCGTGCTGGAGGCCTCGTACCTCTGCCGGCTCTTGCCCCCTTATTTCAAGAATTACGGCAAGCGCCTGGTCAAGACGCCCAAGCTCTATTTCCTGGACACCGCAATCGTATGCGAACTGACGCGGCAGCCCGGTGCAGAGGCGGCCCTCGCCGGAGCCATGGGAGGCGCGCTTTTCGAGGGTCTGATCGTGAGCGAAGCGACCAAGGTTTATTCCATGCTCGGCAAAAGGCCTGATCTTTTTTTCTGGCGCTCCCATGACGGGCTGGAAGTGGATCTGATCATCCGGATACAGGGCAAGCTGGTCCCGGTTGAGATCAAGCTGACCGCAACACCGACCGAGGGCCACCTTGAGCCGCTTCGAAGATTCAAAGCCCTCGCCGGAAAGGATGCCGCGGAAGCGGGGTTTGTGGTATGCCGGATCAAAGAGGAAAAGGCGCTTCCCCACGGCAATCGGGCGCTGCCCTGGCACCGGTTCGCAGAGTGGCTTTTTGATGCATTGACGAAGTAACGTGCGCTCCGACCTAATGAAGATGCAAGACGCCGAGCTGCGGGTCGGACCACGCTATGTCTCGGTAGCTTCAGCGAAGATATAGGGTCAGACTCGACATGAACTGCCGCAAGGAAGTAAATGGGGTCACCCATCAGCCGAGAGGCTTGCCTTGCGCCAACATATTTCTTGGCCTCAAGGGGCGCTGCCACAAGCTGGGGCACGATGGGCCGCGTCCCCGGGAAGTGGCCCCGAACTGGATCATCGAGTAAATGGGGTCGGGTTCACATTTCCTGGAAGAGGTAAGATCGGACTCGACATAAACTCCCGCGAGCATGCTGTGTCATTCACAGCCGCCGCGCCGGCAATACTTTGCGAGAAGAGTAATAGGGGACAGACCGCGGTTTCCGTGCCAGTTGTCAGTCGGCAGTTTTCAGTTGGTAGTTGTCGGTTGGCAGTTGCCAGTTGGCAGTTCGTGGGCGGTGGGGCGTGGATCGCGGTTCGCGATTCGTGGTTCGTTACTGGACCCCGGTTCCCGGCTTAAGACCTGCCGCGACAAGTTTCACCGGGGTGACGAACGGGGAAGGCCACGGGTGGCCCGGAGTTTGCTTCCAAAGGAATGGTTAAGATCTTGGCGGGCTGTCAATGAAACAACTGGTAGGGGTGATTGCGGCGATTGCGTTTTTGCCCTTTGCGGGGAGTCTGAGTGCGGCCGAATGGGACGCGCACCTTGCCGCTCTCGAGGCGGCCGCCGGGCACGGCGACCCCAAGGCCCAGACCGAGCTTGCTGTCAAATATGAGCATGCCGAGGGCGTGCCGAAGGACTTCCAGAAAGCCAACAAGCTCTACTGCCAGGCGGCGAAGCAGGGCTACGCTGAGGCGCAGTTCAACCTCGGCTGGGTGTACGCCAACGGCAGGGGTGTGGCGCGCGACGACGGCGTGGCGGCAGCGCTTTTCACGATGGCGGCCGAGCAGGGACATGAATATGCTGCCAAGCTGCTCCAGCATGTGCCTAAACAGCCGGATTTCCAATTGCCGTCCTGCTTGCTCCCTGATCCGCCAGTTGCGCCGGTGTCCGAAGAGCCCGATGTCGCCACGCGCGACCGCAGTGAAATCGAGCGGTTGGTGCAAACGCTCGCGCCGCAGTATTCAGTCGATTTCCAGCTCGCGCTGGCGGTGATCTCGGTCGAGTCCGGTTTCAATCCTACGGCCGTTTCGCCGAAGAAAGCGCAGGGTCTGATGCAGTTGATACCGGAGACCGCGGAGCGCTTCGGTGTGAAGAAGGTGTTCAATCCGGTGGAAAACATAAAAGGCGGGCTCGCCTACCTGCGCTGGCTGCTCGCGCTCTTCCAGGGCGATGTGCCCTTGGTGCTGGCGGCTTACAATGCCGGCGAGCGGGCGGTCGAAAAATACCGCGGCATTCCGCCTTATCCCGAAACCCGCGACTACGTCAGGAAGATTACTTCAATCTACAAGAAGGCCACCCATCCGTACCTGCCAGGCGTCGTCGAGCCCTCGCCGATCATGGCTCGCATAAAGCGAGCCCTGCCGCTGGATAAAGGATAAATGAGCAAGAATTGGGGCCAGGTTCACATTTCCACTAACCCCGCTCGAGGCCGCCCAGGTCTTTCGCAGACCACGCCCGCTTGGGTGGCCGCGCCCCACGTTCCAGCGCTGCCCGCGAAAAAGTGAACCCGACCCCAATGATTCGCAATTGCGGATTCGCCACGTCAGCGCGGCTCCCTCGAAGCACGCGGCACTGCGAACACGATCAGGCCGACTTCGGAAAACCGTAAAGGGTTTCGGGATTCGTGACGAGTATGCGATTGCGCGTCGCCTCGTCCGGCGCCCACGCGGCAAGCAGGTCGAAGAGCACTGCGTCGTCCGGCTTGACCGGGGGGCTCGGGTGCGGCCAGTCGCTGCCCCATACTAGGCGCTCCGGCGCCGCCCTGACGTAGGCTTGCGCGATCGTCGTGGCGTCCGCGTAGGTTGGCGGACCGATCCTGGTGTTCAAGTAGGCGCCCGAAATCTTGACCCAGGCCCGGCCTCTATCGACGAGCGAGCGAATGACGCCGTAGGCCGGGTGCGCGAGTCCCGCGGGCAGCGGAAACTGACCCATGTGATCGAAGACGATCTGCGCCGGGAGGCGCCGCAGCATGTCCGCGTGCTCGACGATCTTCTCGGCTGGCATGTTGAGCTGGACGTGCCAGCCGAGACCGGCAACTCGTTTCGCCAGCGGTTCGATCATGTCGGTCGAAACCACGGCGGTCGCCGGATTGGCCACTGTGAAGCGTATGCCGCGGATGCCGCCCTCATCGAGGCTCTTCAGCTCGGCATCAGCCACCGGCGGGCGGACGACGGCCACGCCGCGAGCGTTCTCGATGCCCAGTTGCCTGACGGCGTCGACCGTGACGCTGTTATCGGTCGCATAATTGCGCGGCTGCACGATGACGACGCGCGTCACGCCGAGGCGTTTCTGCAAGAGCCGATAATCGTCAACCGTGGCGTTCGACGGCTTTGCGACCGGCGGCGGAAAGCGCGGATCGTAGATGTGAATATGGCAGTCCGCCGCATTCGCAGGCGCTTTGAGCCTGGGTGGTTCAGTGCCGGAGGAATTCGGGACGATCTGGTGGGCGCTGCTGTTTTGCATGGGAGTCATGTATCCAAACGCCGAGTGTCTCTATTTAACATCCACGCCGGAGGCTTTGACCAATTCGCTGATTCGCTTCCTCTCCTCGCGCCGGAACGAATCGAGCACCGAGCGCGAGCCGCCGACGATGTCGATTCCCAGTGCTTTGAGCCGTTCGCCGAATTCGGGCTCCTTGACCGCCTTCACCACTTCGGTGCTCACCTTGGCCAGTATTTCTTCCGGGGTCCCTTTGGGGGCCACCAGGCTGTACCATCCGAACATCTGGTAGCCGGGTATCGCTTCGCCGATCGACGGCACGTCGGGAAGCAGTGCAGCCCGCTTCGGGCTGGTGACGCCCAGCGCCCTTACCCGCCCGGACTGGATCATGGGCAGCGCGGCCGGGAGGACCGCGTAGGTGAGATGCACCTCTTTCGCAACGGTGTCAGCGATGGCCTGTGCCACACCCTTGTAGGGCACATGCAGCATGTCGGTGCCCGTCAAACGCGTGAACAGGAACCCGGAGAGATGCTCGGTGGCACCTGCGCCGGCGGAACCATACCGGAGCGCTCCGGGCGTCTTTTTCGCGATCGCGATCAACTCGCCAATCGACTTTGCTGGGACTTCAGTATTGACCACGAGAACAAGCGGTACCGTTCCGATCAGGCTGATCGAGGCGAAGTCCTTGTCCAGGTTGAACTTGAGATTGGGGTATACCGAGGTTGCGACAAATAGCTGCGAGGTCAACATCATCCACGTGTATCCATCGGGCGCCGCGC
>MERG01000460.1:0-5379 GCA_001771985.1 Betaproteobacteria bacterium RIFCSPLOWO2_12_FULL_62_13
GCTCCAATCTGGCGCTCGTGGAGAAGATGATATCCTGGGCCAACTCCAATCCCGATCTATCACGGAGGGCAAGCGAATGAAAGTCTACAGACTCGAGCCCGTCGGGACCCTCGACGGATTGAAGCTTGGCGGCGAAGAGGAGCCCCGCCCCGGCCCGAAGGAAGTTGCGATCCGCGTCCGCGCGACCTCGCTCAATTACCGCGACCTCAAGGTCGCTACCGGCGCCTATGAGCGGGGAGCTATCAAGCCTCGGCCAATTCCGCTTTCGGATGGTGCCGGCGAAGTCGTGGAAGCCGGCCCCGGTGTGACGCGCGTGAAGGTCGGCGATCGCGTCGCGGCGATCTTCGTGCAGCGCTGGCTCGCCGGGCGTGTCGATCCGGCATACGCGTCGTCCGCGCTCGGCGGCCCGTCGGATGGCGTGTTGGCCGAGCGTATCGTACTCTCGGAAGAAGGCGTCGTGCCGATTCCCGCGCACCTCAGCTTCGAGGAGGCGGCGACGCTCCCGTGCGCGGCCGTCACCGCCTGGCACGCTCTCTTTGCCCGCGGGGGGCTGACCGCGGGCGAGACCGTGCTGACGTTGGGCACCGGCGGCGTGTCGCTATTCGCGGTGCAGTTTGCGCGCATGGCCGGCGCGCACGTGATCGTCACATCGGGCAGCGAAGAGAAGATCGCCCGGCTCAAGGCGATGGGCGTCGCCGACGTGGTGAACTACCGCGCCACGCCTGACTGGGAACGTGCGGTGACGGATCTGACCGGCGGACAGGGCGCCGACCATGTTCTCGAGTTGGGCGGAGCGGGAACTTTTCGAAGATCGCTCCTGGCGCTTCGTGTGGGCGGGCGGCTCTATGCCATCGGCAATCTAGCGGGCGAGGCCCAGATCAACCCGCAGATGATCCTCGCCAAGCGCGCCAACGTGCACGGCATCCAGGTCGGCAGCCGCGAGATGTTCGAGGCGATGAATCGTGCGATCTCTCAAGCGCGGCTCAAACCGATCATCGACCGGCAGTTCGAGTTCGGAGACGCCCGGGCTGCCTACGACTATCTCGCGAGCCGCGCGCACTTCGGCAAGATCGTCATCCGCGGCGCGTGACGCAAGCTCGCGCCGGGCCGGAAAGTTAGCCAATCGGTTACACCGTTCGACAATCCGAAAAACGAGGCGAATCCACGAAGTTGGGCTAGCTTGATCGACCGTAGCTTCGCCGCCCGTACCATCACGTAGTTGAAGGTGACCGCGTGAGAAAGTCACGACCCCTTGGTTCGTAGTCGAGATGAGACTAATTCGAGCGCCAACTCGCTGTGTTCTCTGTGATCTCTGGCTATCTGCTCTCTTATCACCAGCATTTGTCGGTTCGTGGTCTGGCGGTTCTTAATCGGCAATCATGCTTGTCGCCGCTACGACCTTCGCCCATTTCTCCACCTCGCTTTTCACGAATGCGGTGAACTCCTCCGCGCCGAGCGGCGAGGGCTCGGCACCTCGGGCGTGGAGCCGGCCGCGCGCCTCGGGCGGACTCATGATGCGCACCGCTTCCGCGCTTAACTTCTCAACGACGGTGCGAGGCGTACCAGCCGGTGCAAACAACCCCAGCCAGTTGAGCATCTCGTAGCCGGGGAGTCCGGCCTCCGCGATGGTCGGCAGATCCGGCAGCACGGCGGAGCGCTTCGCGCCGGTGGTGGCGAGCGCACGCAGCTTTCCGGATTTGACGTGCGGCAAGACGGATGCCGACATGCTGAACACGACGGACATTCTGCCCGCGATGAGATCGGTAATTCCCGGCGCACTGCCTTTGTATGGAACGTGAAGCAGCTTGATCCCGGCCATGGCGGCGAAAAGCTCGCCACCGAGGTGCGTGGCGTTCCCTGTGCCGGCTGACGGATAGCTGAGCTCTCCCGCTTTGGCTTTCGCTGCAGCGATGAGCGCGGCAATACTGGTGATCGGCGAAGACACGGGCACTGCTACGATGAGGGGACTCGAGCCCACTAGCGAGATCGGCTGAAAGCTTTTTACGGAATCGTAAGGGAGCTTGGGATAGAGCGTGGCATTGATCGCCAAGGTGCTGCTCGTCGTGATCAGCGTGTAGCCGTCAGGCACAGACTTGGACACGAGATCCATGCCAATGATCGTGTTCGCGCCCGGGCGGTTGTCTACGACGACCGTGTGGCCAAACTCCTTCGACATCGCTGCGGCCATGGTCCTCGACACGAAGTTTCACAACCTTCACTGCGCCCGCCCCGCGGCGTGTGCCAGGCACGTTCTTCATTTCGCCGTACAGTACGACGGTATTGCGTGCCACGAATAATTTGTGGCGAGGGATCGCCGGCGGAGACTCCGCACGCCGTCATCGAAAATCCCTAACGTCGATTCATCGACGTCCCCGAGCATGCAAAAGGAGCTTGGTCGCGTCAAGTCATTCGTATGCCCGCCCGTCCTTGCCGGAAATTCATAGGCCCCTTTGGGGTCGACGCAGATGTGCACGGCGCGCGCCGGCAGTCTCTGCCGCTCGCCGTGCGGCGTCAGCGTCCCGCTCCCGGGGTCGATGCGATACGCGCTGACATGATTGAAGTCAGCGTTCATGCCAGGCCCGCTGCCGCGGTTGCTCGTCGCGATATACAGGTAGCGCTTCGAAGGATGCGGCCACGCGTACTGGACCACCGCCGGCGTTTCTACGGTCTCGCGCCGTGTAAGCGCCGCCCCCTCGAGATCAATTTCGTAGCGGGTCAGCTCTTCCCCGACGGCGCTGTACAGCACGGCGCTTGCATTCATACGACCGCGTCCGCCGCAATGACGACTCGCTGCGCCACCAGCTCGTCGATCTGCGCTGCGGTATATCCCGCCTCTGCGAGTACCGATCGCGTGCAATTGCCCATCTCGGGCGGCTGCTGCCGGATGCGCGTCCTGCGGCCGCCCATGTCAAGCGGAAGCCCGGGAATCTTCGCGTTTTTCCCGGTGGGAAGCCGCAAATTGAGCATGCGGCCACCATGATTCAAGTGCCGGTCGTCGAACAGGTCGCCAGGCTGAGCGAGCGGGCCGAACGGGATATTCAGCCGCTCCAGTTTCGCGACGAGCGAGTCGAACGTCTCCGGCGCAAATTTTTCCGTGACGACAGGCATGATTTTGTCACGTGCCCGTGCACGCTGCGGATTAGTCTTGAGCGCAGGATCCGAGAGAAGTTCTTCCACTCCGAACCCGGTGCAGAAACTGCGCCAATGATTGTCGCTGGTGATGCCGACGAATACCGTCTTGCCGTCGGCCGTCTGGAACGGGTCGTAAATCGCCCACGAGCTCGCCTTCTCGGGCATGGGCGGCGGCGCGACACCGGTCAACGCCTGCTGCCCCATGTGCTGCGCGACGAGAAAAGCCGTCGACTCGAACAGCGCACTCTGCACGAGCTGCCCGCGGCCGGTGCGCTCGCGCTCGCGCAACGCCGCCATGATGCCGAGCGCGCCGAACATGCCGCCCATGATGTCCACCACCGAGGCGCCCGCGCGCAGCGGCATCCCGCGCGGCCCGGTCATGTAGGCGAGCCCGCCCATAAACTGGACGATCTCGTCGAGTGCCGCGCGCTTTTCGTAAGGACCGCTCAAAAAACCTTTCAGACTGCAGTAGACGAGGCGGGGGTATGCGGCCGACAGCGCTTCGTAGCCCAGGCCGAGACGCTCCATCGTGCCGTGCGCGAAGTTTTCGATCAGCGCGTCGGCCCCGGCGATCACCCTGTGAATAACGGCCTTTCCGGCCTCGTTCTTGATGTCTATGGCGATGCTGCGCTTGTTGCGATTGAACACAGGAAATAGCGCGGACCCGAAACCAACGTTGGCGCGAGTCCGATCTCCTTCCGGCGGTTCCACCTTGATCACATCGGCGCCGAGATCGGCGAGCACCATGGAGCACGAAGGCCCCATGACGGTGTGCCCGAACTCCAGGATGCGGATGCCGGCGAGCGGAAGTTCGTCCGTCTGACTTGGCCGTTCACGTGAATTCATGATGCAGTCCTCTCCGCTTCCGCCCGGTGCGCGCTCGCGCGCAGCTTGGAGAGGCTGCCGCCCAATTTCACCGACTCGGTGCAGACGTTCCCCGTCACGCACCGGATCATACCGGCCGATGATCCGATCGAGGTTGCCATCAGGGTGATGCGGCCGCCCATGAGATCGAGCATCGCGGGCGCCGCCCCCTTATAAGCCACGTGAGTCATGTCAATGTCTGAGGCCACGTTGCAAAGCCGGCCCCGCCAGCACCGCTGCGATCACGAAAAGTGATGCTCGACCGGCCCACTGGTCAATGAAACCGCTGTCGCCCGGCATGGCGTCTCCTCCCGAAAATATTATCTTTATCCGGGAAAGCGGATTTTCCTCCCGGTGGTTTTGTCGAGCGGATGCACATCCCGCAGCAACCGTTCATCAAAGCTCAGCGGCGTGATGATGTCCGGCGCTTTCTCACCGACGAATACCTGGTTTTCCAGCCGGAAGCCGCCCACGCCCGGTTTTCCCGCATACGGTTCTATGCTGAAGAGCATCCCCGGCTGCAAGGGGACGATGGCGTCCGGAGAGAGATTGGCGACCCACGGCGGCTCCCAGGGATTGACCCCCGCACCGTGCCCGCCGGAGAGGTCGTAGGAATTGGGGTTGGTCTCCGGGTTATTCAGGTGCTTGCCTATATCCCCGTTCGTTTTCCCCACTACCGCCTCCGCGCAGGCGTTGAACAGGGTATTGTAAGACTCTTGATGCAGATCGATCTGCTCTTGGGTTGGCCGGACATTCCCGCAGAGGAACGTGCGTGTGAAGTCCCCCCAGTAACCGTTGTAACAGGCGCCGATATCCACGATCACCAAGTCGCCTTCACGGATCACCCGGTCCGATGTGAATCTGCGGTAGGGAGCGGTGTACGGACCGGAACAGACGATGTTGGCGCATTGGGTCCATTCGCTGCCGAGCTCAGTGAACTTCTGCCAGGCAATCGCCAAAAGCTCGCATTCCTTCACGCCCGGCTTGAGATGGTCCAGAAGCGCCTGGAAACCGGCCTCCGTGATCATGGTGACGATCTTCTGGCATTCGATCTCGTCCTTGGTCTTGATAACCTTCGCCCGGGAGAGGACCTCCTTGCCGTCCACGAACTGCGCTTTTGGAAAACACTTCGGCAGCCACTGGGAAAGGCCGAAGGACAAAAGGTCCACGCCGATCTTGCCTTCAGCGAGCTTTCCGATTTTCCCTTTGATCTCTTCGGCCCACTTCCTGGTGCCGCCCTCGGTGCGGATGAAGGGACGGCCCAGGATGTTGTCCGGATCAAGCCAGGGCATGCGCTCGCGGGCGTGGTCCATATCCAAGGTACACAGGATGGGATCCCCTCCCCTGGGGAGGACCACTGCGGCCAGGCCAAGGATTGTCACC
>MERG01000460.1:5411-17186 GCA_001771985.1 Betaproteobacteria bacterium RIFCSPLOWO2_12_FULL_62_13
CCGCACATCCTCCAGCGCGAAAATGAACAGAGCATCGAGCCCCGATTTCTCCATCGCGTCTTGAGCTTTCTTCAGCCGCTCCCGACGCATCCGGTCGAAATTAACCCGTTCCTCCCAATCAACTCCCATCAATCCGAATTCCGACATTCGTTCTCCTTTCTTCCCGAACCTACCGGGGTTTCGTTGGAACGAGGATATTACCCCTCGAACTGGACGATGCTTTGATCTGACGCAAGACCGGTCAATACGCCGTGAGGCCGCCATCCAGGAGCAACGTGTGGCCGGTGATGTATGTTGCCTGGGAGCTTGCCAGGTAACGCACTGCCCCCGCGACTTCCTCGACGGTGGCGAACCTGTGCAGCGGTATTCTCTTCATCATCGCCTCGCGAAAATCAGGATTGGCCGAGAACGCCGCAGCGCGCGATGGTGTTTCCACCGTACCGGGTGCAACGGCGTTGACGCGGATGCCATGGTCGGCCCACTCGATCGCGAGCATTCTAGTCATGTGAATGATCGCCGCTTTGGATATGCCGTAGGTCGATCGCTGTGCGAATCCCACCACCCCGTGGGTTGATGCGAGGTTGATGATGCAGCCGGGCCGCCCGCTGCCGATCAGATGCCGGCCCATTTGCTGGCTCAGGAAGAATGTTCCTTTCACGTTGGTCTCGATCACCGCGTCCCATTCCCCCGCGGTTACCTCCAGCGCCGCCTTGCGCAGCGTGATGCCGGCGTTGTTGACCAGCACGTCAAGATGCCCGAAGACGCTGGCGACCTGGGCCATCGCCCGTTCCATGCTGGGCAGGGACCGCAGGTCGAGTACAACGGGCACCACGCGCGCTCCTGTGGGCGCGAGTTGCTCGATCGTGTCGGAGAGTTTCTCGATGCGGGTCGCCGACACGGCCAGATCGAATCCATCGCGAGCCAACTCCAGCGCGATTGCCGCACCGATCCCCTGCGATCCTCCGGTGACAAACCCTACTCGCCTGCCTGCCGGATACTGCTCCTGCATTCTGCCTCCTCCATGTGGAATCACCAGTCAGCGCGCTGACGTAACGCATCAGCCGCAGTCAACCCGCCCCCCAAGCGAGAAAAAGTGGCCAAGGAATGCGGCATCCGCATTGAGCAGCTCACGTCATCCTGGTTCGGTGTTCGGTGAGCTTACGCGCCCTTCTTCTCCTTCCCGGCGTCTTCCTTCAGCACCTCTTCGTACTGAACGACCGCGTGCGCGATCGCCGGCCAGCCGGCGTAGTGGCCCACGTGGATGATCAGCTCCATGATCTCTTCGTGGGTGATGCCGATGCGCTTGGCGCTGCGGTAATGCGAATGCGTGCCGTGCGGGCGCGCCAGCGCGATGTTCGCCGCCATCGTGATCAATTCACGTTCACGGATGCTGAGATGCGGACGCGACCAGATTTCACCGAAAAGGTACCCGACCGACAGATCGTAGAGATCCGGGTAGAGTACTTTCTGGTCCATCATCGTGTTCTCGCGACCCATCTGCTTCAGGATCTCCATCCCCTTGTTCCAACGCTCTTGCTTGAAATCGCTCACTTTCGTTTACCTTTCCTGAGTGAATTGCCCTTCACACGTCATATCAGTCCACCTTG
This sequence comes from Betaproteobacteria bacterium RIFCSPLOWO2_12_FULL_62_13, assembly GCA_001771985.1. Lineage (GTDB taxonomy): Bacteria > Pseudomonadota > Gammaproteobacteria > Burkholderiales > SG8-41 > DSOT01. The sequence continues at coordinate 7,019 of MERG01000460.1, forward strand.
AGCCCGATACGCGACACGAGCTTGCCGGTGGCTTCATACTCGGCCTTCAGCATGGCCTCGAAATCCGATGAACTCTTGCCCACGGGCGCGGCGCCCATGCCGATGATACGCTTACGCACATCGGCGTTCGCTAGCACCGCCACGATTTCCCGATTCAACCGCGCAATGATCGGCGACGGCGTGCCGCTCGGCGCGAGAACACCGATCCAGGTCATATGACTGAACTTGAGGTATCCCGACTCGGCGATGCTCGGCACCTCCGCCAGGGTCGGCCAGCGTTTTTCAGAGGTCACCGCGAGCGCACGCAGCCTGCTCGCCTGGATGTGCCCCGTCACGGCCGGGAGCGCTGCCATGCCCATAGGAAGCTGTCCGCCCATCACATCCTGGTACGACTGGGCCGCGCTCTTGTAAGGGACGTGAGTGAGGTCGATATTTGCAGCCGCCTTGAACATCTCTGCCGCAATGTGGGTCGGCGAGCCGTTTCCGGCGCTGCTGTAAGAGAGTTTTCCCGGCGCCGAGCGCGCCGCTTTCACCATGTCCTGCAACGAACGATACGGGGACTGCGGTTGCGTGACGAAAACGGATGGCGCTTCGGTGAGCTGCACGACGGGAACGAAGTCCTTTCTCGGGTCGAATCCGGGGTTCCTGTATATAAACGGATTGATGTTGAAGCTGTTGGTGGTCTCGAGCAGCGTATAGCCGTCGGGAGCCGCCTTGGCTAAGGATGCGGTACCGATGTTTCCTGCGGCCCCGGGGCGATTTTCCACAATCACCTGCCGCCCCAGGTTTTTCGTGAGGCGGTCCGCGACGATACGCCCCACCACATCGAGACCACCTCCCGGCGCGAACACGATGACGAGCTGGACGGGTTTGCTCGGGTAATCTGAAGCGGGCTGCGAAAGCGCTTGATTGGGCGCGCCCGCCAACGCGCACGCCGCAATCAAGCCGGCCAGAATTTTGTCTGCGAACTGTTTCATATTACTCTCCTGTGACTGTTGATTGATGGCCTATTGGTAGTTGCCGTAGTGGTCCAGGGTCGCAAGCGCTTCCATAGCCACGAAGCACTGAATCCCTTCCTCCATCGCCTTCTTTTGAAGCGTCATCTGCAAGATGCCGTCGCGTCGCTCCATTTTGATGTGGTCATACTTCTTGGAATACTCATCGAACTTCGACATGCTGGACTCCTCCGTTAATGCATTTTGTGCCGGCGGTAAATGACTCTACGTCAGAGTAGTCCGCGTCAAAACAACATTCGGCCGCGCGCCTATTGAGTCTTGCGTAAATGGATGATAATCCATTTGCGCCTTGAATCCCCCTTCTCCGTTCCCTCATCCCCGCCCTTCTCCCGAGGGGAGAAGGGCGGCTCGAGCCTCCTCTCTCCCTCCGGAAGAGAGGTCGGGAGTGAGGGCTGGAAGGACCGGGGATGAAGGCTGAGCATTATCATTCATTTATGCAGCGCTCAGTAGAAGACCTTCTTCCTGCGCCACCTCTTCGGGTGATCGCTGGGGAAAGTCAGCCCGCTCGCATCCACACCCAGGTCCACCATCGCTTTCGCGAGCGTGATGGCACAACTGTATCCTTCCGGCAGCGGGACCTCCCATCCCAGGTCGTTCAGCCTCTTCTGCAATACCGGCTGCATCCAGAACCGGGCCGAACAGCCGAAGGTGACGACCTCGGCGCCGTCTTCCTCCATCGCTGCCACTGCTTTCCTCACCGCAGCCTCGACGATTTCCGATTTTTCGCCTCGCAGCGCCTTGTTTTTCTGAAGATGAACGGCCAACTCTCCCGCGTCCGGCGGGCGCGGAAGCGGATAGTTGATGTTGCGGACCGACGCGCACGTCGCTCCGCCGTCGTGCCGACGTCCTTCACGATCTTCGCCCAGAATTCGTTCTGCTCCTTGAGGAACACAGCAAACTCTTCTGGCGACTTATCACTTTATGGCTTGAAAATCTTAAGCCACTCCGCTTTCGCTTTGCTCTGGTCCTCGGCCGTAATTTTCTCCCAATCGATCTTGATCACGTTGAGCTTCTCGATCGGCGGAGCATATTCGGGAATGGGGCTTACGAATCCGGCGCGGCCGGAGATGAGCGCCTCGTTCTCGACGAGAATTTTCTGGCCGGCGTCAGAAAGGATGAAATCGAGCCAGAGCTTCGCGGCGTTCGGGTGCGGCGCCTTGGCCATGATGAAAATCGCTTGCGGCAACAGCACCACCCCTTCTTTCGGCAGCAGGAACTTCAATTTCGCACCCCGCTTATTGAACTGGTAGGCCCGCGTCGGCATGCCGGAGAAGGCGAACATATCCTGCCCGGTAACGAGTTGGTTCGCGATCTGCTCCGAGCGCACCAGGAAAGTGGGCTTCGTCGCCGCCACCTTCTTGAAGTAGTCGACGCCCAGGACCGACTTGAGCCCCATGTACGTGGCAAGGTAGGTCACGGAGTTGGCGGAATCGCCCATGCTCATGCGCCCGGGCTGCACCGCCCCGATCACGTCTTTCCACGACGTGCCCTTGAAATTGAGCTTGCCCGCGTCCCACATCGGCACGAAGATGTAGGCGCCGTTGAACGCAAAGTACCCCGGCTTGCCGAGGCCCTTCTCGAAGACGGCCTTGTAGGCGGCGTACTGCGGCGAGTCGTAGCGCATGACGTGCCCGCCCTTGACTTTTTCGTGGACCAACGGCAACAAGGCGATCGCGACCACGTCCATCGTGACCCGGTCCGCCTGCACCTCCTGATTTATTCTTGTGACAAGATCGGCGCTGCGTGCGAGGCTGTAGTTCACTTTGAAGCTCGCCGGCATTCCGTAATGCTTGCGGAAAGCTTCGAACAGGATGTTGTGGGTGGCGGGCTGGATGACGACGTCCCAGGAGCTCAACTCGCCTTCCTTGATCGCCGCGGCGATGACCGCGCGCAACTGCTCCTTCTGCGGCCCTTTTGCCGCCTTCAGCGCCGGCGGTTCCTCCGCCGCGGGCAGCCACTGTGTGAACAACGTCAGTACCAACGCAACCATCAATGTACCAGTCAAACGCACCATGGGGTTCCTCCTTTTCGTTGGTTGAATTAAACGTCTTCCCGCTCTTGCGTCTCCCGCGACGGATCGCGGACAAACACAATGCAGTCTTCGGGCCTCACGCAGAAATGAATGCGGGCGCCCGGCTCGAGCACGCTGTCGCCGGGTCCGACCGCCCGCACCCGCAGGTCACCCGTCCGGATCAGGCAGTCCTGATACGTGCCGAGATAGACACTCGCCTCCACGCTGCCCTCGAATCGGTTCACGCTCGCATCGCTCCCACTCGCCCCACTGCCAAGGTTAACGCTTTCGCTTCGAAAGGCCAACATGACAGGCGCCCCTTTCCGGAGCGGCTCGCCGCCCCGCCAGTACGAGCGCAGCCTCACGCCGTCGCCGAGAGTCACTTCGACGGGCTGCGGCGCGCCGCCGGCCTCACCCGCATCGCTCACCTCTCCCTGGAACATGTTATCGAAGCCGAGGAAATTCGCCACGAAAGGCGTCGTGGGCCGCGCGAACAGCTCGCGCGGCGCCGCCATGCCTTCCACGAGCCCGTGATTCATCACCACCACGTTGTCCGAAAGCGCCAGCGCCTCTTCCTGATCGTGCGTAACGTAAACCGCCGTAAATCCGAGCCGGTCCTGCAAGAGCTTCAATTCGGTGCGCATCTGGTCGCGCAGCTTGGCGTCAAGATTGGAAAGCGGCTCGTCGAACAGCACCAGGCGCGGCTCGTGCACGAGCGCCCGCGCCAGCGCCACCCGCTGTTGCTGGCCGCCGCTCAGGTTCGTCGCCGGACGTCTACCGAGGCCCTCGAGCCCGACCAGTGCCAGCACGTCTGCCACGCGCGCGCCGATCTCGGCCGCCGCCACGCGCCGGATCTTCAGCGGGAATCCGACGTTCTCAGCGACCGTCATGTGCGGCCAGACCGCGTACGACTGGAATACCATCCCAACCTGCCGCTTCTCCGATGCGAGGTTGACGCGGCGCCGGCTGTCAAAGACCATGGTGTCACCAATGCGGATCCGTCCGGCCTCTGGTGTCTCGAGGCCGGCAATCGAGCGCAGCACCGTGGTCTTGCCGCACCCGCTCGGGCCAAGCAGCGACACCGTGGTGCCGAGCGCGACCTCGAAGCTCACGCCCTGCAGTGCCATGGTGCCGTCGAAGCTCTTGCGCAGTCCTGCCACCTCCACGAAGGCGGGAGCGTCGTCGCGGCCGGGAGCATCACGGGCGCTCATGAGCTAACTCTCCAGAATCGAGCTGCGCGTAAGGCGGAACAGCATGAAGGCAGCCACCAGCATAAGCGTCTGCACTAGCGCCAGCGCCGCGACATGGCCGAAATTCTGCTCGCCGAGTATCACCATCGCCACGCTGATCGTTTCCGTGCCCTGTGCGTAGAGCAGGATCGTCGCCCCCAGTTCGCGGATGAAGATCACGAACAGCATCAGCCACGCGGCGACGAGCGCCGGCTTGATGAGCGGCAGCACGATCACGCGCACTGTCTGCGCCCACGAGGCGCCGCTGGCCCGCGCGCTTTCCTCCAGGTCTCCGCCGAGGGCAAGCAGCATCGCCGATATGCCGCGCGTGGCGAGCGGCAGGAACCGCGCGATGTACGCAATGAGTATGATCCACAACGTGGCATAGAGCGGGGTGCGGATGAGAAAAATCAGGATACCGAGACCGAGGATGATGCCGGGAATGCCGAGCGGCAGCGACAGTACCGAGTCCATCGCGGTCCGCAGCCGGCCGCGCCCGCGCTGGAGGTAGTACGACTGCAATGTGCCAAGCAGCACGCCTATGGTGGCGCCCAGCACGGCGATGATCAGGCTGTTCTTGAGTGCGCGCCGCGCAAGATCGTGGTTGAACAGGACATGGTCGAAGTTCGCGAGGGACATGCGCGCGAAATCCGGCCACCCTGTCCAGAGCGTGGAGAGCGACACGAAAATAAGCGCGAGCATCGGCAGCACGACGCCGCATGTCACATAAAACAACTCGAGCGCCAGCGCGGCGTAGCGCCACCTCCCGAGCTGGATGGTGCGCGGACGGTAGCCCTTTCCCGTCACGGTGGCGTAGCTGCGGCGGCTCAGATAGGCACGCTGCGCAAGCGCGAAAAATACGGTGACGGCCATGACCATGACACCGATCGCGGCAGCCTTGCCGTAGTCCGAGGGGTATTGCACCATCGAGTACACCGTAGTCGGAATTGTGTTGATCGCCCGAGGGGAAGCCAGCGCGAGCGGGACGTCGAACAGACCCGCGCTGGTGACGAAAACGATCAGCGCACCCGACAGCAGCGCGGGCAGCATCAGCGGTGCCGTGACGTGGCGAACCATGTGCCCGAAACCGGCGCCGTGCACCCGCGCGGCGTCTTCGAGCGCCGGATCCATGCGGCGCATGGGCCCGATCAGGAACAGGTACACGTAGGGCGTGTAGAACAACGCCAGCACCCAGATGACGCCACCGACAGAGAAGATATTGAGGAAGTCAGCCGGGCCGGAGAAATACCTGCTGACCACCGTGTTCAAGAGTCCTGCGTTGGGCGCGGCGAGGTAGGTCCAGCTTACGGCGCCGACGAAGGGCGAGAGAAAAAACGGAACGAGGTTCAGCGTATCGAACCAGCTCCTGCCCGGCGTGTCGGTGCGCGCCACGATCCACGCCAGGGCGAGCCCGAAGAAACAGCTCAGAATGGTCGCCGCCAGACCCGTGACAACCGTGATGCCGAGCGCGCTGTAGAAGCGCTGGTCCTGGAACAGCGCCGCGAAGTTGCGCAGCGACAGAACGAGATCCCCCTCAGGCCCGGACAGCGCGCTTCGCACCACGGTGGCGATGAAAGGAGTTGCCACGAGCGCGAGGCCTGTCAGCACCGCGATGCCGGGGAGCGAAATCTGGGGCGTCAGCACGCGTTGCGCCCACGCCCTTCCCCTGCTACCCGACACGGACGGCGCGGCGGGAGCGAAATGCCGCGAAGCCTGCAAGCCCTGCGCAGATTTCATCTGTTGTGGCGCTCAGTTGATGCGCATGTCAGCAGCCGTGCGGCCTCGATAGCGTCTGTGTCAAAGTTTGCAAAAAACAACCCCGCGAGGTTCCGCATCGTCATTCCGGCGCAGGCCGGAATCCAGGCAAGAAGCGAGATCTCTGGATGCCGGCTTCCGCCGGCAGACGGAGCCGAGACACAACGCTATCGATCACGAACCTATCGATCACGAACGCTGTCGTAGAGCCTCTTGCTCGTCCTGCCGGTGGTCTGGTCCAGCGGATGGACATCGTCCAGGAACCGTTCGTCGAACGGGTAAGTGGTGTAGATGTCCGGATCGCCGTCGGTCGTGATGAGATCGTTTTCCAGGCGGAAGCCGCCGACCCCGGTCTCGCCGCCGTACGGCTCGAGATTGATCGCGATGCCCGGCTCCAGAGCGAACGGGGTCTTGTCCGACATCAGGCTGAAATGCGGGCTCTCCCACGGATTCGTTCCCGCGCCGTGTCCCAGCATGTCGGTGAGGACGTAAGGTTGCGCAGCTTTATACACGTCGGCCGTGGTGTTCCCGGGCCGGCACGCGGCGCAGGCATTGAACAGCCCGTTGTAGGTTCCCTGGAACAGCTCGCGCTGCCGGCGCGTCGGCATGATGTCGCCGCAGAGCACGGTGCGCGTGAAATCGCCCCAATAGCCGGCAAAGCACGCGCCGATATCGATGATCACGAGGTCGCCCAGACGAATGATGCGGTCGGATGTAAAACGACGATAGGGCGCGGTATAGGGACCGGATGCGACGATGTTCGCGCATTGCGTCCATTCGCTGCCCAGCGCCGTCATCGTCTGCCAGGCGATCGCCAGCACTTCGCACTCGCGGATGCCGGGACGGATTGCGCGGATTGCTGCGTCCATCGCGGCTTCAGTCATGCTGTTCGCCGCTTTCAGGCATTCGATCTCATCGATGGTCTTGATACGCTTCGCATCGAGCATGAGCGGGTAGCCATCGACGAACTCGCAGCCCGGGAACACTTTCTCGAACACCTTCAGCATGCCTGGCGTGCAAACGTCGATGCCGATCCGTTTGCCTTTGAGCTGGCTACCGAGCAGCGCTTTCAGCCGGTCAGCCCAGACCTGTGCGGCTTCCACGCCTTCGCGGAAATTGGCGCGCGGCTGGAGCTGCTCCTCGGTAAGCCACGGCATGGTGATGCGCGTCTGGGGAAAATCCTGCGTGAAAACGATCGGCTCGGCACCCTTTGCGATGACGACGGACGCATTGCCGATAATGAAAGCGGGCCCCAGATGGTGGCGGAATCCGACGCTGTAGCGCGCGTCCTCGGTGCGGAAAATGAACAGCATGTCGATGTCGCTCTTGGCGAGCGTGTCTTTGATGCGCTGCAATCTCTGACGCCGCATGCGGTCGAAATTGATCCGCTCTTCCCAATCGACACCCATGAGGCCGAGGTCAGACCGCCCCGGCGTGCCAAGCTTGCTACGTGCTTCATAGTCCTTCAGCATTGAGGTTACTCCTTTGCTTTGTAAACGATGCGGCAGCCCTGAAAAGGCAGCGAATGCCGGTGCTCATGCGTTCGTCTCTCGCATCGGAGGATTGCCATAGGCGACGAGGGCGACGAACGACGTATCCTGTGGCCGCCATCTTATAGCAAAAACGCGAGTCCAGCCAATGATTTCATACCGCGCAACGCGAATTTTCAGGCCACGGTTTATTGGCAAACGGCGAAACAACGTTTCACGGCTTGACCCGGTCCCGGAACCAATCATGGATCTGCTGGCCGTTCCAGAAGACCACGTCCTTGCGCTTGCGAAGATCGCGAAGCATCGCATCGAAGTACTTGATGCGATGGGCGGCGCCCGTCACGTACGGGTGCACGCCAAACGCCAGGATACGCGCGCCACGGGCAGCTTCCCGGTACATGGTTTCAAACGCGTCGCGCACGCGCCTCATCATGGCGTCGGACTCGTGCTGGCCGGTAAGCATGATGGTGATATCGTTCAGCTCCACCGAATAAGGGATGGAAAGCACCGGTCCATGCAGCGTCTTTGCCCAGAACGGCTGATCGTCCATCACCCAATCCCCAAACCATTTGAATCCGGCCTCGGCAATGTAGTCGAGCGTGGCATAGGTCTGGCCGCGCCCCGGACCGAGCCAACCCGCCGGCGCCCGGCCGGTAAACTTTTTCAACACTTCGATCGTCTGGCGCATCATCGCCCGTTGATCCTCGACCTTGTGGATCGGCATCTGCACGTAGCAGTGCGCCATGAATTCCCACCCCGCCTCCAGCGCCGCCTGCGCGAACCTCGGCCGCGTTTCGCATACCTTAGCGTTGATTGAAACGGTCGGCTTGATGCGGTGCTTTTGCAGCACCTCCATGATGCGCCAGATACCGACGCGCATTCCATACTCGTGCCAACCCCAGTTCTGGATGTCCGGCACGACCGAAACGCCTCCCGGCGGATTGGACACACCGCGCGGCATCGGGCGCGCGATGTCCCACTCCTCCACGTTGACCACGGGCCAGACCACGAGGCGCGCGCCGCGCGGCAGCTTCAGTCGCGGCCGGTCAACGATCGCGGAGTAGTCGAAGCGCTCTTGCAGCTTCATCGCCGTTTCTTCCGCGGCGGGCGGCGTCGCCGTATTGGTATTTCGAGATTCGGGTTGCGCGGACATGACGCTTCTCCAGATTATTTTCTCGACGCCAAGTCTACTGCAAACGATTGGACGGTGCATGCCCGCGAAGGTATGATGGCGACTTCGATTTGCCACGGCTTCGTGACGATCTTTTCGTGGCTGCGCGCCGCCCAGCCATCAACAACGAATTTGAAAGGAACGGCTCCCGTGAGTTACGACGTAGTCTGCCTGCGACCCGAGGTCGAGTTCTTGCGCGCCGGCGTAACGCCGCCTCGATCACTCACCATCGCTTACCGCGCGCCCGACGATCCTGAGGTTCCGGCGCTCATGGCCACGGCGCGTGCGCTGGTGATCGGCGCGGTCGGACCCCGACTGCCCGCGTCTCTCTTTGAGAACAGCAAGCTCAAGCTGGCACAGGTCACCGGCGCCGGCGTTGACCGGTTCGACGAACCCACGCTCAAGCGCCTCGGAATCCCGGTCTGTAATGTCCCGGGCGGGAGCAACACCGCGGTTGGCGACTACGCTGTCACGACCGCATCCGTGCTGTTGCGCCGGTTCGCCTGGGCGGATGCCGAGATCCGCGCCGGCAACTACGTGAAATTCCGCGCGCGCATGATCGCCGACAATCTCGCGGGGCTCGACGGCCTCACTGTGGGCGTAGTCGGGCTCGGAACGATCGGCCTCGCGGTGGCGCAGGCATTTCACAAGAGGGGCTGCGCCATTCTCTACTACGATCCGGCGCCGCGCGATCCCACCGCCGTCGCCGCGATTGACGCCCGGCCTGTGACGCTCGATGAACTGCTGCGCACGAGCGATGTCGTGACCCTGCATGTGCCGTTTTTGCCGGCGACGAAAGGCCTGATCGGCGCCGCGCAGCTCGCGCTGATGAAACCCGATGCGGTGTTGATCCAGGTGGCGCGTGGCGGCATCGTCGACGAAGCCGCGCTCGCCGCCCACCTTGAAGCCGGCCGCCTCGCCGGGGCCGCCGTGGACGTGTATTCGACCGAACCGCCTGACGCGACGAACCCGCTGTTCGCTCTCAAAGGAGATGCGGCGCGCCGGCTGCTGTTCACGCCGCACTTCGCAGGCATCACGCGCCAGTCCACGGCAATCCTGTTCAAGACGGCATGGGACAACGTCGTGCGCGTCGTCTCGCGCGGTGAGGCGCCGCTTAACCGGGTGTACTAGGAACGGTGATGGTGATGACCGTGCACTGCCATTTCGGCGGCCGGCCGTTGATGGCAGCCGTGTTCGACAAGCTCCTGCGCTACTTCTCGCAATTTCCGGACGTGTGGTTCGCCCGCCATCGCGAACTTGCGCAGCGGGCGCTCGATCAGGAGGCCGAAGAAGTCACCTACGCGCAGAGATTCTTTTCAGCGTAATGCTCGTCATTCCGGCGCAAGCCGGGACAAAGTACCGTCATTCCGGCGCAGGCCGGAATCCAGCAAGCTGCGCGTGCAGCCCGCAAAGTCTCCTTCCCCCTTGATGGGGGAAGGTGGGGATGGGGGTGACAGCATCAACTATTTCCCAACCCGCAGAATTCCTCAACGACC
>MERG01000460.1:17266-18921 GCA_001771985.1 Betaproteobacteria bacterium RIFCSPLOWO2_12_FULL_62_13
AGCCTGCGGCGTTACTCCCAGCGTGCAACGCCGAACGCTGCCCATAACCGGCCTGTAACGCGCGGGCGGACATAGAGCCAACCGGCGCGGTGTTGTTGCCGCGTCCGGTTCAGCGCCTCGTTCGCCCATCTACTTCGCCTGCCACCTCTTCAGCTTCGGGATGACTTCGGTCATGAGCGTCCTTGCCTGCGGATAAATCGGGTCAGGTCCACATTTGTCGGAAATGTGAACACGGCCCCATTTTTCGCCCCGTCGGAATTCGCTCATGCTCATCGGAAGCTGATCCAGAACCCCAAGGGCGCCAGGATGGCGATCGTCAACAGAACAAGCGCGCCCCAGATGATCCATCGCAGCCATCCGGCATCGCCTTGTGCGGGAGATTGCTCCTGACGGACGACCCCGACCAACCATCGATCTGCACGAGCGCCCAAGCATTCAAACGGAGAGCGGCCGACGAGGCGCGCGTAGAGTAGCGTCCCGCCCAGGCATGCAATCAGGATAACGATGTTCGGCCACTCGCCGATGGCCCAGGACCAGCTCGCCGACCAAGGGGTCTCCGACAACGGCCAGAGCGGGTAGACCGGCCAGGTTGGCCCGCCGCCGACGAGATCGAAGAAGTTGTGGATCGCCGAGGCGAGCATCGCAAGCAGCGCGACCCAGGCGCGGCCGCTCCGCCCGCCGGCCTGCGAGGCGAGCGCGTAGGAAGCGAATCCGGTCAGCAGGACGAACCCTAGTCCATGCGTGTAGCGGTGGTGAACCACCTGCCAAACGTTCTCGAATGCCAATCCCTGATCTAGTCGGTAGTAGAGCAATGCGCCGATGTACGCCAGCACATCGATGTCCGGCGCAAGTCCCGCCCATGCGACGATGGTCCGGTCGCGTGCCGAGCGCAGCCCGACCGATTCGGCGAAGCCCCAGCTCAGGACAAGGTGCGAGGCGCCCTGCATCTGGCTAGCGTTTCGAGGCCAGCCGCTCTGAGAGCAGCACGAGCATTGAAAGGAGAAAGAGCAGCAGGACGGCGATCGCGCTGATTTTGAACACCGGCTGCCCGGGATCGGGCGAAACGACAAACGGCCAGACGAAGGTCAGTACGCAAATCGCGACGACAGAACACCACAGCGCGCCACGCGCCCAACTAACCAGTACTGCATTCACTCCCGCTCCTTTCTTGCGGACGGTCCAAATCCGGCAGGCGGTTAACCTACGCCCAAGGGTCCGGGACCGTGTTGATGTCCGTAAAAACAAGGGTCGCGAATGACCGCTTCGGTTCGCAAGCAGCCGTCGGCGTTGGCTTCACGTGAAATACCTGAATCAATTGCGATCATGTCATCCACACTGACGGTTCTGCCAATGGGGATAAATCGGGTCAGGTCCACATTTGTCGGAAATGTGAACCCGGCCCCATTTTTACCGATTCGAAAAGATTTCCGTAAACAGCGGGTTACATGCTTATTGCGTGAACCCGCCCGGTGTTAAGTTGTACATGTTGAAGTGGTAAATCAGCAATCCAGCGATAAACAGCGTCATATCATCCTCCCGGTCCAAAACTTCCCGTCGAGATCCGGTGCGAAATCGCCGTCGATCAGCACATAAAGCATTTTCACCGGCTTGCCGGAGCGGTTGCTCCAGGCGTGGCTGGTGCCGCGCTGGATAAC
>MERG01000461.1 GCA_001771985.1 Betaproteobacteria bacterium RIFCSPLOWO2_12_FULL_62_13
ATGCCGGCACAGCCGCAGTCCGCCTCTTTGGTTTGACGCGCGTGCGGCGCACTGTCGGTACCGAGGAAGAAATTCGGGTTTCCGCTTGTCGCCGCCTCGATCAACGCCTGGCGGTGTTCCTCGCGCTTCAGCACCGGCAGACAGTAATGATGCGGACGTACCCCTCCTGCGAAAAGCGCATTGCGGTTGAGAAGCAGGTGGTGTGCGGTGATGGTGGCCGCAATGCGCGGCGGCGCCGCGAGCACGAAACGCGCGGCCTCGCGCGTGGTGATGTGCTCCACCACCACGCGCAAATTCGTGAAGCGCTCGACGAGCGGCGCCAGAACCCTTTCCAGGAAGACTCTCTCGCGATCGAATATGTCGATTCCGGGATCGGTGACCTCGCCATGGACCAGGAGCGGCATGCCGCACGCCTGCATTGCTTCGAGTACGCCGTAACATTTCGCAAGATCGGTCACGCCGGAGTCGGAATGGGTGGTGGCGCCGGCAGGGTAGTGCTTGACCGCGTGAACGGCGCCGCTTTGCTTCGCCCGCACAACTTCCTCCGGCCGCGTGTTGTCGGTGAGATAGAGCGTCATCAACGGTTCGAACTGCGCTCCAGCCGGCAGCGCGGCGCGGATGCGATCACAATACTCTAGCGCCTGCCCGGTGGTGATGACCGGCGGCTTGACATTGGGCATCACGATCGCGCGCGCAAAGCGCCGTGCGCTGTCCGGCAGCACCGCGCGCATATGCTCTCCGTCGCGCAGATGCAGATGCCAGTCGTCGGGGCGGATGATGGTGATGCGGGTCATAACTGCGTGAATGGTAAACGGGAAATGAGTAATGGGTGATGAGTAATGGGTGATGAGTAATGAGTAATGAGTAATGAGTAATGAGTAATGAGTAATGAGTAATGAGCAACACTCCTATGCCCATTTTCTATTGCCTATCCCCCATTTCCTATTCCCCATTCCCCATTCCCCATTCCCCATTCCCCGTTCCCTATTCCCCATTCTCTATTCCCTTGAGCTGAAGCGCCAGCGCATAGAGCTCGTTTCTCTTTGCACCGGTAATCCTGGTGACCAGCGCAACGGCCTGCTTGAGCGGCAGCTCGGCGAGCAGGATTTCGAGCACGCGCTGCGCGGCGGACGCGTCTTCAACGCGTTGCGCTGCGCCTTCAACGATGAGCACGAATTCGCCCTTGCGCCGGTTATCATCGCTCTCGATCCAATCCAGGGCTTCGCCCAGTGCGCAGACATGGATGGTTTCGAACAGCTTGGTGAGTTCGCGCGCGATGACGATGCGGCGTATCGCGCCGAACGCGGCGCTCATGTCGGCGATGCAGTCGGCAACGCGGTGCGGCGCCTCATAGAAGACCATCGCAAACCGATGGACCGCAAGCCGGGCGAGTTCGCGCCGGCGCTCGGCAGCGCGCTGCGGGAGGAAGCCGTAGAACAGGAAATGCGGCGTGGCAAGTCCGGCGGCCGATAGCGCGGCGACCGCCGCGTTGGCCCCCGGAACCGGCGTCACGATGCAGCCCGCGGCACGCGCCGCGCCCACGAGATGCGCGCCGGGGTCGGAAATGGCGGGTGTTCCGGCATCGCTCACCAACGCCACTGATCTGCCCTCCGCGAGCAGCGCCACAAGCCGCTGCGTGGCGCGCTTTTCATTGTGCTCGTGCAGCGCCGTGAGCTTCGCGGTGATGCCGTAATGGCCGAGCAGTTTCGAGGTGACACGCGTATCTTCAGCCGCAATTACCGCGACGCTTTTGAGCACATCGAGCGCCCGCGGACTGATGTCGCGCAGATTTCCAATCGGGGTGGCAACTACATATAATGTTCCTTTCGGTTCCCCGTCGGTATTGCGATGCGCTGGCGCGTGCTCCATCGGTGGTTGCTTGCGTGGTCGCTTACGGCGCTACTATACGGGGCCGCGGCCGCCTTCGCCAGCGAAGCAGATCCCGCGGTGACGATCGCCGCGCCGCGCCCGGAAATTCCGGTCGCGGTCCCGCTCGATGCCGCGCCGACGATTGCCCACATCGCGCTTCTGCTCCCGGTCAGCTCGAGCGCTTACGCCCGGCCCGCCGAAGCGGTCAGGCTCGGCTTTCTGATGGCGGCCAAGTCCCAAGGGAGCACGCCGCTGCCAATCCGCGTTTACGCCGTGAGCGACGATGCGCAGCAGATCGTCGCCGGCTACAGCCAGGCGCTTGGCGCGGGTGCGCGCCTGGTTGTGGGACCCCTCACGCGCGGCGGTGTGACGGTAATCATTGAGAGCGGACGGTTGAGCGCGCCGACGCTCGCGCTCAATGTTCCGGATCGCGCCCTTCCCCTGCCGCGCCAGCTTTATGCTCTCAGCCTGCACGTCGAAGCCGAGGCGCGCCAGGTTGCGCAACTCGCATTCAAGGACGGTCGGCTCAAGGCGCTCACGGTGAACGGCGACACGCCCCTGCTGCGACGCATTCACCAGGCCTTCGTCGAAGAGTTTATCCGGCTCGGCGGCGAGCATGTTGCGGCATACGAATTCACCGCCGATCCGGCTGGGCTTGCCCGCATCAAACAGGCGGCCGGCCTCGGTCTGACCGACATGGCGTTTCTCGCGCTCGATTTCCGGCGGGCGCGGCTTGCCCGCCCCTATCTCGACCCGCTGCCGCTGTATGCCAGCTCGCAGATCAACCCCGGCAACGCCGGTCCGCTTGCGGGCTTCGATCTCGCCAACATTCGCTTTCTCGACATGCCGTGGCTGCTGCAGCCCGATCATGCGGCGGTCATGGTGTATCCACGGCAGGATTTCCAAGGCGCGCTCGATCTCGAGCGGCTCTATGCGCTCGGCATCGACGCCTTCCGCCTGGCGCAGGCGCTGCTTGAGGGCAAAGGCGACGCCACCCTCGACGGCGTGACCGGACGTTTAAGCCTCGGCCGCGACCGGCGGTTCGTCCGGGAACTCACGGCGGCGCAGTTCGCCGGCGGCAAACTGCTGATCATCGCCGGCGAGCAATGAACCGCCGGGGCGAAGCCGCCGAATCACTCGCCGCCGCCTTCCTGCAGGCGCGGGGACTCACCGTCACCGAGCGCAATTACCGCTGCCGCTTCGGCGAGATCGACATCGTGGCGCGCGACGGCGCAACCCTGGTATTCGTCGAGGTACGCCGGCGCAAGTCCGACGCTTTCGGCGGGCCGGCGGAAAGCATTACCGCCGCCAAGCGCGCGAAAATCATCCGCGCGGCGCGTCACTATCTTTCCCGCCGCCGCAGTGCGCCGCCCTGCCGTTTCGACGCGGTCTTGATCCACGGCGAGCCGCCGCGCATCGAGTGGATCAGGAACGCGTTTGGAGAATGAGCGTGTCACTCTGTACAATAGCGCCCAGGCATCCGCGACAAGCACATGGACCTCATTAGCCGGATCAGCGAGAACTTTTCCGAAAGCGCCCATCTCAAACTGCAGAGCATGGACGCGCTGGCGGCGCCGATCGCGGCCGCTGCCGAGCGCATGGTGCGTTGTCTCAACCAGGACGGGAAGATACTCGCATGCGGCAACGGCGGTTCGGCGGCCGACGCGCAGCATTTCTCGGGGGAATTGCTGAACCGCTTCGAGATGGAGCGCCCGGGGCTTGCTGCAATCGCGCTCACCACCGACACGTCGACGCTCACTTCAATCGCCAACGATTACGACTTCGAGCAAGTGTTCGCGAGGCAGGTGCGCGCGCTTGGGAACGCCAAGGACTTGCTGCTCGCGATTTCGACGAGCGGCAATTCGCGCAACGTGGTGGCGGCGATTCAAGCCGCGCATGAAGGCGGGATGGATGTGATTGCGCTGACCGGCAGGGGCGGCGGGAAGACTGGTGAAATCCTGCGACCGTCGGACATCCATATCTGCGTTCCCGCGACCAGCACCGCGCGTATCCAGGAAGTCCACCTGCTCACGTTGCACTGCCTGTGCGACGCTATCGATTGTTTACTGCTGGGAGTCGAATAAATGCGCCAAGTCCTGTTTGCTTTGTTGTTCGCGATCCCCTGGATCAACGGCTGCGCGCCGGTC
The DNA here is from genome assembly GCA_001771985.1 of Betaproteobacteria bacterium RIFCSPLOWO2_12_FULL_62_13. Lineage (GTDB taxonomy): Bacteria > Pseudomonadota > Gammaproteobacteria > Burkholderiales > SG8-41 > DSOT01. The sequence goes on from MERG01000461.1 coordinate 4,017, forward strand.
CTTGTCGGTGGGGCCGTCGCCACCGGTGTCGTGGTCGCCGAAGACCGGCGCACCGTGGGAACGATAACCGAAGATGAAGTCATAGAGAACAAGGCGGCAAGCCGGATTCGGGACAAGGTCAAAGATGCGCATGTCAGCGTCACGAGCTACAACCGCATGGTGCTCCTTACCGGTGAGGTCCCCGACGCCGCGGCGAAGGCGAACGCCGAGAAGATCGCGCGCGCGGTGGAGAACGTGCGCGACGTCTATAACGAACTGGAGGTCGCCGGGGTAAGCTCGTACACAGCCCGCAGCAACGACGCCTTGATCACTTCCAAGGTGAAGGGGAGGTTCGTCGATGGTGCAAAGTTCAACGCCTTCCACGTCAAGGTCGTCACTGAAAACAGCGTCGTCTACCTAATGGGTCTCGTGAAAAAACAGGAGGCCAAGGACGCGGTTGAAATCGCGAGGTTTACCAGTGGCGTGCGTAAAGTCGTACGCCTCTTTGAATTCTTAGATTGATACAGCGACCACCAGCTCATGATCGCCGCTTTGTGAACGTTGGCAAGATTTCCCTTGCCTTTGAGCGCAAGATCTGCTCCCCCGATGCGCTTGCCGCGCGGCTCCGAGCACTTCCACGCCCGCTCGTGTTCACGAACGGCGTCTTCGACATACTCCACCGCGGACATGTCACCTATCTCGCCCAGGCGCGCGCGCTCGGCTCAAGCCTCATGGTCGCAGTCAACTCCGACGCTTCCGCCCGGCGTCTCGGAAAAGGACCGGACCGGCCGATCAACCCGCTCGGCGACCGGCTCGCGGTGGTCGCGGCGCTGGAAGCAGTGAGCCTGGTGACCTGGTTCGAAGACGATACGCCGCTCGCGCTCATCCTCACAGCGCAGCCCGACGTGCTGGTAAAGGGTGGCGACTGGAAACCCGGGGCCATCGTCGGCGCCAGCGAGGTCCTGAGCCGGGGCGGCGCGGTGCATTCGATCCCCTTCGACCACCCGCGCTCGACCACCGCGCTGCTCGAAAGGATAAGAAGCAACAGACAGGATTAACCCCACAAAAAGCGGTTAGCCACAGAGATCACAGAGTTCTCAGAGGAAAATCAAGGGCGCGTGTGCTTGCCTTGGTTCACTCGTCGGGTGGGCGTGATGTGATGATTCAAGTCCTTGAATCGCTCTGTGTTCTCTGTGTCCTCTGTGGCTGAATTGCAGTTTTCAGGATAATCCGGCCGATCCCCCTGGTTATCCGCTGGCTGGCGGACAAGCCATCGCCTGGATCTGGGTGCCGGGGAATTCGCGTTGCAGCGCGGCGAGTTTTGCCACCGTTGGTTCGGTCGGTTCTCGCACGTAGTAGGCGATCTGCTTGAGGAAGTTTTCGCGCCGCTCCGCGAGCGCCGAAGTCACGCCTTTGCCGCGCAATTCGGCGAGCCGACTCTTCGCCGCTTCATCGCTCTTGAAAATGCCAAGCGAAATCGCGTTCCGCCACTGCGTGGCGTCCTGCACGACGAAGAAATCGGCGACGCCCGAGGACTTGAGCTCGGCTATCCTCTTGTCCACCTCGGCCTTGGTCTTGAGCGGCGGGATGTAGACCCAGTAGCCGCCGGCATCCACGACGGTCCGCGTCAACTGCGCCGCGGGCAATCCGAGTCTCAGGATGGCGGAATCCGCCCGCGCCACCTCGGATCCCGCGAACGCGCCCCATTTCAGGCAGACGGCGGGCGCGGACGAGGCACTCGCGGCCGGCGCAGGTGCGTCCGGCGGATTCGCTACTGCCGCGGCCCTGCCTTCCGCGCCGCTGAGCACTTTGACTTTCTCGGGCCTGATCTGCAGCAGCGAAATCCGGCTGCCCGCGTCGCTCTGCTGGCGCGCTACGTACGCATAGGCGTAGAACAAGACGTTCGCCAGCACCAAGAGCAGGAACAGGACTCTCATGTTCTCAAAGCGTAAGCGGTAAACGGTAAACGGTAAACGGTGAACGGCGAACGGTAAGCGGAACCGTGCTGTGAGTGACACTTTCTCAGTTCACCGCTCACTGTTCACCGTTCACTGTTCACTCGGACCGCTCGAGCGCGATGCGTATCAGTCCTTCCAATACCAGATTATCCACGAGCTCGACCCGCGCGTTAAGCTGAGGCTCGAGCAGCGCCGCGGCGCCGCCCGAAAGCACGACGAGCGGCGCGATCTGTCCCGTTTCCTGCATCAAGCGCAGCATGCGCTCGATGCTGCCGGCAAGCGCATTGATGGCCCCGCTCATGATGGCATCCGCCGTGGAATCGGGAAAATACGTGAACCGCCCTTCGTCTAGCTTGAGCTGCGCGGTGTTCTCGACCAGCGCCGCGCGCATCATATCGACGCCGGGCACGATGAGCCCGCCCAGAAACACGCCATCGTTCGAAAGCGCATCGACCGTCATGGTGGTGCCGGCGTTGACCACCACGCATGGGCCGTGGAACAGATGCCAGGCGCCGATCAACGCCGCCCAGCGGTCGGAGCCGAGTTGCGCCGGGTCGCCGTAACTGCTGGTGACGCCGCATTGCCGCGCCTGGCCCTCGATCCAGCACGGCTCCACCCGGAAGGGTTCAAGCGCGGCGGCGAGTGAATTCCGCACCGCGCTGCCTGCGACGTTGGAAATCACGATCCTGTCGGGCGGCGCCACCATCGCGAGCGCCGCGCCCAGTTTGTCGGCTCCTGCGCTCGCTACCCACGACTGCCGGAGCCAGCGCACGCCGTCATACCAGCCCCATTTGATCCGGGTGTTGCCGGCGTCGATCGCCAGGATGCGCATACGCTTATTGTAATGAGTGATGGGTGATGAGTGATGAGTGACGAGGCTGGGTGCTGAGTTACCCATTACCCATTACCCATTACCCATTTCCCATTACCCTTTTCCCATTACCCATCACCGGCTTTCCGGGCCGCAGGTTGATTTCGCCGCTGTGATAGCGCCGCACGCCGGCGCGGGTCTCGACGAGCAAGGCCCCGTCCTCGGCTACGCCGCGCGCCACACCGCTTTCGCGACGCGCGTCGGGCAGAATCACCGTTACCCGCCGGTCCCGGTGCGCGTGACGCCGTTCCCATTCGCTGCGCAGCGGCGCAAAGCCTTCGCGCGCGAACGCTTCGAGCACGTTCCACAACTCCGCCAGCAGCAGCGCAAGCACCTCGTTGCGGTCAAGCAACCTGCCGCAGGCCGTTTCCAGGTCCGTCGCCTCCTGATCGATGCGGGTGCGGACCGCGTCCGACAGGCGCACATTGAGGCCGATGCCGATCACGGCGAGCCCCGGCCCCAGCGCATCGCCCTGCATCTCGATCAGGATGCCGGCGAGCTTGCGCCCGCGCCACACCACGTCGTTCGGCCACTTGAGGCCGGCGCCGGCGACGCCGAGTTTGTCGAGTGCGCGCGCCAGCGCCACGCCCACCGCCAGGCTCAAGCCCGCCAGAGAACCGGCGCCCTGCGCGAACCGCCACAACAGCGAAAACGTGAGCGCGCCGCCGATTCCGGCATGCCAGGGGCGTCCGTGCCTGCCGCGGCCACCCGACTGCCACTCGGCGGCAATCACTGTCGCCTGCGAGGCGCCGGCCGGCGCCCGCTGCATAAGGAGCGTGTTGGTCGACTCGACGCTTTCCACGATTTCCAGCGCAAAGCGCCCCGCGAGAGGGCCCAGACGGCGTTCAATCTGCCCGCGGTCGAGGAGCGAGAGCGGTTCCCGGAGGCGATAACCGCGGCCGCGCACCCTGTAGAGTTCGAGTCCCGCCGCAGTGAGCTCGCCTACCGCCTGCCAGACGCTTGCGCGAGACACCTCGAGCGCCCGCGCGAGCGCCTCGCCCGAGTGAAATTCGCCGTCGGTGAGCAGCTTCAGAACGCGGTGCGCCAAGCGTTTCATGCCGGAGGGTCCGAGCCGGGCTCCATGATAACCGGGCGCTCCGTTGCTCGCCACCAACGGACGCGCCTTCTACTGGACGAATCGCGTGCCGCCGCACACAATCGGTGTCGTTCACTGTTCTTGCCGTAAAGGAGGCAGCCGATGTACGCCGTCATTTTCGAAGTCCAGCCCAAGCCCGGCCGCGAAAAGGATTACCTCGCTATCGCGCAACAGCTCAGCGCCGAGCTCGAAAAGATCGAAGGTTTCATCTCGGTCGAGCGCTTCGCAAGCCTTTACAATCAAGGCAAGATCCTGTCGCTTTCGTTCTGGCGCGATGAGGCTGCTGTTGAGCGCTGGCGCAGCCACGCCGCCCACCGCGAAGCGCAGCGGCGCGGGCGCGGGGAAATCTTCGCCGACTACCGCATCCGCGTCGCCAGCGTCGTGCGCGATTACGGCATGACTGAGCGCGCGCAAGCGCCTAAGAGTCCCTAAGTAGCGGCTTCCCCCGGTCGCTGCGCCACGGTCCATCCGACCGTGCCAGCCGCCGCTGCGGATTAAGCTAGAATGGCGTTTCTCTGGAATGTCCGATGTCCGACGCCCCGACCAGCAAAGGAAAAAAGCCTGCGCCGCAGTCGCCTTCGGCGTCAAACTTCATTCGCGCCATCATCGACGCTGACCTGGCGCGCGGCAAATATGCCTCGCGCACCTGGGGCGGCAAGCCGGGACCGGCGCCCGCGCACGCAGGTGCGCCCGCCGATCCGGCGAAAATCCGCACCCGCTTTCCCCCGGAGCCGAACGGATATCTGCACATCGGTCACGCGAAATCGATCTGCCTTAACTTCGGGCTGGCGCGCGACTATGGGGGTGTCTGTCATCTCCGCTTCGATGATACCAATCCGACGAAGGAAGAGCAGGAGTATGTCGATTCCATTGTCGATGCGGTGAAGTGGCTGGGCTTCGACTGGGGCGGACATCTCTACTATGCGTCGGACTACTTCGGGCACCTCTACCGCTTTGCCGAGAATCTGCTCGAGCGCGGGCTCGCCTACGTCGACAGCCAGAGTGCGGATGAGATGCGCGCCAGCCGCGGCACGTTGACCGAGGCCGGAAAGCACAGCCCCTATCGCGACCGTCCGGCCGAAGAGAACCTGCGCCTGCTGCGGGAAATGCGTGCCGGCAAGCACGCCGACGGTATGCACGTGCTGCGCGCGAAGATCGACATGGCCTCGCCCAATATCAACTTGCGCGATCCAGCGATGTACCGCATCCGCCGCGCGGCGCACCACCGAACCGGCGACACGTGGTGCATCTACCCGACCTACGACTGGGCGCACGGCGTCTCCGACGCGCTTGAGAACATCACGCACTCCATCTGCACGCTGGAATTCGAGGACCATCGGCCGCTTTATGACTGGTTCAACCAGCGGCTGGCCGAAGGCGGCCTGCTGCAGTCACCGCTGCCCCGGCAGATCGAGTTCGCGCGGCTTAATCTCACCTACGTCGTGCTTTCCAAACGGAAGCTGATTCAGCTTGTTGAAGAGAACTACGCGGATGGCTGGGACGACCCGCGCATGCCGACGTTGATCGGCGCGCGCCGCCGCGGCTACACGCCGGAAGGCTTCCGCCTCTTTGCCGAGCGCATTGGCGTGTCGAAAGCGGATTCCTGGATCGAGTATTCCGTGCTCGAAGACTGCATGCGCGAAGTCCTGAACGACAGCGCGCAGCGGCGTATCGCCGTGCTCGATCCGGTAAAGCTCGTGATCGACAACTATGCCGAGGGCAAAGAAGAAGACTGTTTTGCTCCCAGCCATCCGCAAAAGCCGGAGCTGGGTAAGCGTGCCGTGCCGTTTTCCAAAGAGCTGTGGATCGAACGCGAAGACTTCATGGAAAACCCGCCCAAGGGCTATTTCCGGCTTTTCCCTGGCAACCGCGTGCGGCTGCGCTACGGCTACGTGGTGAAATGCACCGGATGCGAAAAAGATGCGCAGGGCAACCTCATCGCCGTGCGCTGCAAATACGATCCCGAGACCAAGTCCGGCACAGTGGGCGCCAACCAGGTCAAGGTCAAAGGCAACATCCACTGGGTGAGCGCGAAGCACGCTTATGCGGCAGAGGTGCGGCTCTACGACCGCCTCTTCAAAGTCCCGCATCCCGGAAGACCGGCCCTCCCCTCGGAGGCTTCGTTCCCTCTCCCTCACGGAGAGGGTGGGGTTAATGAGGGGACAGACGAAAGGGCCTGGCTCGCCCACCTCAATCCCGGCTCGAAGAAAGTCGTCACCGCGCAAGTCGAGCCGGCGCTCAAGGACGCAAAGCCCGAAGAACACTTCCAGTTCGAGCGGCACGGCTACTTCGTCGCCGACCGCGTGGACTCCAGGCCCGGGGCCCCGAAGTTCAACCGCGCGGTGACGCTAAGAGATTCGTGGAAAACCTGACGCATCGTGGGCGCGGGCGAACAGCGTTTTTTGCAGGGAATTTCCCCCGTTAAATTGGGGTATAAACGGATTGTGCTGCCGCCCCTCGAAGCGCTAAATTAACACCGTGCGCAACAGACTGTTTTGGAGCGTGTGCTTCTCGTCCATACGCGGGAAAGAGAAGGAATGGCCGGTCCTCGAGATGGTCCAAGTAGTCATGGCGCGAGAATAGATGGCGCGTCGGGCTGCTTGGAGCCGGCAAACGGATAGAGGTGGTTTCAGCCAGGTTTGACAGATATATCTTACGCTACCAGAAGGACTTGTCGACGATTCTTAATTTGGTGTATAAAGTTCGTCGGGAGGAGGTAAAATCATGAGGTTCTCGGGACTCAAGACGAAGGCGGTCATCACCGTTCTCGCCGCAGTAGCTGGGAC
>MERG01000462.1 GCA_001771985.1 Betaproteobacteria bacterium RIFCSPLOWO2_12_FULL_62_13
CCGCGATGCACCCTATTTCGGGTTCGAAATCCCCGAGGCGCCGGGCAAGTACTTCTACGTGTGGCTCGACGCGCCGGTGGGCTACTTCGCGAGCTTCAGGAACCTGTGCGACGAGAAGGGCATCGACTTCGAATCATTCACCGATGCCGTGAAAAGCCGCGACCAAGGCACCGAGATGATCCACTTCATTGGCAAGGACATCCTTTACTTCCATGCCCTGTTCTGGCCGGCGATGCTCGAAAGCGCGAAGTTCCGAACGCCAAACCACATCTACGCGCACGGCTTTCTGACGGTCAACGGCGAGAAAATGTCCAAGTCGCGCGGCACCTTCATCACCGCCGAGAGCTACCTCAAGCAAGGGCTCAATCCCGAGTGGCTGCGCTATTACTACGCCGCGAAGCTCAACTCGACGATGGGGGACATTGATCTCAATCTCGATGACTTCGTCGCGCGGGTGAACAGCGATCTCGTTGGGAAGTACGTGAATATCGCAAGTCGTGCCTCAAGTTTCTTGTCTAGATTCTTCGGCGGGAAGTTGTGCGACGAGTCCGAGGAGGTCACGGTAGAGAATGTTTCCGCCATCGGCGTAGTCGAAGTCGAGGAGGAAATTGCGCAAGCGTATGACGGCAGGGAATATGGGAAGGCGATTCGAGCAATGATGTCATTTGCCGATAAGGTCAATCAATATTTCGATTCGAACAAGCCCTGGGAATTGGCTAAGCAGCCAGAAAAGAGCAAACAACTGCATTGGGTCTGCAGCGAGGCCATTTCCTGCTTTTACCGCATGACCATTTTCCTTAAACCCGTGTTGCCGGCACTTGCAGGACAAGCCGAAGCTTTCCTCGGGACCCCGAATCTCGAATGGGACGACTTGAGCCGACGCCCGATCCAGGTCAATAAGTACGAACATCTAATGACCCGTGTCGACCGCAAGCAGATCGATGCGCTCGTCGAAGCAAACAAGGAAAGTATGCAAGCAATCACGCACTCGCCCGCGCGCCACGCCGCGCATCAGGTCCATGCGGAGGCAAAAGTGGAAATCGCGCCGACCGTCAGCATCGACGAATTCAGTAAAGTTGACCTGCGCATCGCGAAAATCGTCAATGCGGAGCAGGTCGAAGGCGCGGACAAACTCCTGAAACTCACGCTGGACGTCGGCGGCGAGACGCGCACGGTGTTTGCCGGCATCAAGTCGGCCTACGATCCAGAGAAGCTGAAAGGGCGCCTCACCGTTATGGTCGCGAACCTCGCGCCGCGCAAGATGAAATTCGGCGTCTCCGAGGGCATGGTGCTCGCTGCCTCCGGCGACGGGCCGGGGCTCTTCCTGCTCTCGCCCGACTCCGGCGCGCAGCCCGGCATGAAAGTCAAGTGACGCGAGAGGAGTGAGGCGAGAGGAGAGAGGCGGGAAATCCAGTTCCGAGGCATGCATTCCGTTTTGCTATCTGCGTTCATCGGCGTTCATCGGCGGTTACACTGAATCTTATGCGCATTGAATCCATCGAAGCGATCGCGATCGAAATCCCGCTGAAAAAGAACTTCGGGGGCAGCACCTATTCCGTGCTCAAGCGCTGCACCATCATCGCGCGCATGTGCACGGATGAGGGTTTGGTCAGCGAGGTCTACAACGGCGACAACCGCGAGCACGGGGCCGAGATCGTCCGCATCATTCACGATGAGCTGTTTCCCCTCGTGAGGGGCGTGAGCATCTTCGAGCACGAACGCATCTGGGAGAAGATGTTTGCGCTCACCATTGCCAATCGTGACCGGAAAATGCTGCTCGAAGCCATCTCCTGCATGGATTGCGCGGTGTGGGACCTCACCGGCAAGGCACTCGGCAAGAGCGTGTGCGCGTTGCTCGGCGGCTACCGCGCCCGTCTGCCGATCATCTCCATCGGCGGCTACTACATGCCGGGCAAGACGCTCGCCGACATCGGCAAGGAACTCGAGTCCTACCGCAAGGCCGGCATGGCGGGCTGCAAGTTCAAGGTCGGCGGGCTCACGCCCGAAGAGGACGCGAAACGGGGGAATGCCGCCCGCAAGGCCGCCGGCCCCGATTTCATTCTCGCAGTCGACGCGAACCGCGGCTGGACCGTGCAGGATGCAATCCGATTCGCACGGCTCGTCGAGCCCCTCGACATCCGCTGGTTCGAGGAGCCTTGCCACTGGTACGACGACGCGGCGCTGATGGCCCGCGTGCGGCGGGCGACGCGCATCCCGGTCAACGCCGGCCAGTGCGAAATCACCAGCCACGGCGTGCGGCGGCTCGTCGAAGCCGGCGCGGTGGATTTCGTCAATTTTGACGCATCAGAAGGCGGCGGTGTCACCGACTGGCGGCGCGCCGCTGCGATTTGCGCCGCGGCCGGAGTGCAGATGGCGCATCACGAGGAGGCGCAGATCGCACAGCACCTGCTGGCTGCCGTGCCGCACGGCACGTATCTTGAATGTTTTGCCGATCCCGAGCGCGATCCCGTCTGGCAGAGGATGTGGGCCAACCGGCCCCCGATCAGGGATGGCATGTTCGACGTGTCGAAAGAACCCGGTTTCGGCCTCCAGCTCGACGAGGACATGATTCGCCGATACCGCGTAAATTATTGAGCACTGCAACACTGCGTGAAACTGTATTCGATCAGTTCGTCACCCCGGATAGCGAGCCTGCCCCGGAATGATTTAATCCGGGGCCGGGGTCCAGAGGATTCACTGGATTCCGGATCGAGTCCGGAATGACGGCTACTCTGTCATCCGCATATTTTCAATAGTTGCACCGGCATGTCGTCATTGCGTTCTTTGTTCCTGATTTGCCTTCTCGCGATAGCGCCCTTCCGCGGGCAGGCCGCATATGAAGTCGAATGGGTCGAGTTTCCTGCACTTAATGAATTTAACGGGGCGCCCGTGCAGTTGAGCGCACTCGAATTCCGGCCACAAGGCCAAGGCCCATTCCCCGCCGTCGTGCTGCTGCACGGCTGCGGCGGAATGTACACTCGGTCCGGGTACGTCACGGCTTCTTATCGTCGCTGGGCGGAAATACTGAGCGAGGAAGGCTACGTTGCGCTGTTGGTGGATAGCTTCAGGCCGCGCGGCCACTGGTCGATCTGCGACTTGCAGAAGCGCCCCATCTTGGAAAGGCGCGAGCGCGCCGAGGATGCCTACGCCGCTGCGCGGTGGCTCAGTCATCAAGCCTACGTAGCCGGCGGCCGGATCGGGTTGCTCGGCTGGTCGAACGGCGGCAGCGGGACGCTTTACGGCATGCGCGCAGGCAGCAAGCTCGAACCGGGATTTCGCGCCGCGGTCGCGTTTTATCCGGGGTGCCGCACCTTGTCGCGTGCCAAGCCGCCCTATCAGGCATACGCGCCTCTCCTGATCCTGATCGGGGAAGCTGACGACTGGACTCCGGCAGCGCCTTGCGTCCACCTCGCCGCAACCGCAAAGGAACAAGGCGCTCCAGTCGAGGTCGTCACCTATACTGGCGCCCACCACAGCTTCGACCGGATCAACTCGCCGCTGCGCTATCGGCCGAACGTGCGAAACCTGAGCAAGCCCGACCGCCTCGGGGCAACCGTAGGTGAGCACCCGCAGGCGCGCGAGGACGCGGTGAAACGAACTCTGCAATTCTTTGCGCAGACGTTGAAAAACTGAAGGCGCGCAACAAAATGAAATTCCCTCTCCCTCAATAGGACTCCTTCCCCCCTTGTGGGGGAAGGTCGGGATGGGGGGGTAGAGGTAAGTCAGCGCCACAACTGCCACGGACGCCAACGGCAAGTAGCCTCTTATCGCGCTGTAAACGTGATCTTCGCCTCGCCGTTGACGCGCACGGTGTAGGTCCGTCCTGGCGCGAAGTCACTGCCGAGTTCTGCGGTGTTGCGGGCGATCGCGTAGATCATCGTGCATACGACGCTATCGTCGGCCGGCACCATGTTCCAGACGGTGAGATCGAGGTTTCTCCCTTCACGCTTGAGCTCGATGCGGTCGAAAGCGGCGCAGCCGCTCGGCAATCCTGATGTCACGCGCACCGCGTACCGGGGCGGAAACGACTCGCGCACCACGAGTTCTGCCGCCTCGATCGGGGCCAAAACTCTTTTGCGCTCCCCGCTCGCCAGCAGGCCATCGTTGGCCACCCCGCCGCTGGCGCACGAGGCCAGTACAGCGATTGGCAAGCTCAGGACTGTAATCAGAAGGAGTGTCCGTAACCGTGCCATATTGGTTATGCGCCAGCGCAGGATATGAATTTCGCTTCTTGTCTGTCGATAATTGGCGATGTGCCCGGTGTCCGGTATCGGCCACGAACCGTCACTCACGGAGCAGCAAGCTTCGCCTGCTAATCGTCTGGTCCCGACCAGATACCGGTCACTGGCAGAGATCGCCTGTCAGGACGCCATACCGAAGCCGAGCAGGCGAACCCTCTCGCGAAACTTCTCCAGGTGGTCGGTGCGAACAACCAGCGTCTTGGGCCCAGCGCGCAAGCATAGATGGCCCGTCTCCTTGTGACCAGCAATTGCCTCGGTTGTTTCGTTGTCGCGACACTCAATCAGCACGGCGTTTCCGACCGTCTTGAGCGCCTTGCCGTTACGCTCGCACTGCCGGATGAACGACTCGACCGACTCGGGTAGCGGCATGTCGTCGCGGCTTTCCAGAAAGCCCCGCAATTCGGCGATCTCGTAGCCCTTCTCGATGGCGGACAAAGCTTTCTCCCGATCCAGCCGCCAACTTCCAGACTGCACCGGCACGGCCCAGTTTTCGAGCAGCAGCGCCTCTTCGGCGCCGATCGCTCCGCGTACGACGTTCACCTGCAGACTGGGCAACACCGACAACGCCAAGTTGCTGGGGATGGCAATCGGCCGGTAGGCGGCTTCGAGGCCGAGCACGTAAGCCCCGAGCGGAGTCAGACGGAAGGCGCTCATGCCGTCGTAGCGGCTTAAGAAAACCAGGTCGTCGGTACCCCACATGTCATCATAATCATCGCGTGCCCCCGCCGGATCAACGT
>MERG01000463.1:0-5480 GCA_001771985.1 Betaproteobacteria bacterium RIFCSPLOWO2_12_FULL_62_13
ACCGGCGCCGCCCAGCGGCCCTGCGCGTCGAAATGCAGCTCCTGCAACACGCGCTCGGGATTGAGGCTCGGGGGAAACTTCTCCATGGTGTGTGATCCTTAGGGATGACGTTGAGGATTTATGTCTGAACAGCAGGCCAGATTCGGCGTCCGACCGCGGGCGAACATGGCGCATGGCGCAACTGCGCGAGCACGCGCGCCGTCCAGCTCTTCGGGTCATGCGCCGTCTCTTCGTGCGGGATGAAGCGTTCCTCGCGCTCCTCCAGGGAAACGAACTCGTAGAGGATGGAGTGCTTCCCCCAACCAGCGGTTGCGAGGAGCTTGCGCGCGCCGATGCAGCCGGGCATCGCGGCCACGAAGGGGAGCCGGTACTGCGCGTACCACGCGCCCACGTCGTCTTCCGCCTCCGGGCTGGCGACATTGAAGTTCCCCATCTGGATCGCAAGCCCCGGCGTAATGCCCGGACCGCGCTTCGCCAGGTCGGGCCCGTCGACGCGGGTTTCCTCGGCAAAAATGCAGGAATAGATCTCACGCCGCAGCCCGATCATGCGCCGCGTCTCGGGGCTCTGGCGCCTGGCAAGCTGACCCGGGCTCGGATTCAAGAACGTATGCGTGGTGAGCCCGCCGAACAACGCGAGGTAGCCGCCGCCCCGGCCAAGGCCGGGCTCGCGCGCGTGATGCAAGCCGTCAACGACCTGCTTGAAGCGGCTTCCACCGTGTCCCAGCTCGTAGTGCGCCGCCCACAAGTAGCCTGGGCGCGAGAGTTTCTCGGCGACGTGCACGCGGTGGAACCAGTCGAGGTACTCGGATTTATTCTCGTCGGAAAGTTCGTACCACAGCGCCCATATTCCCCGGTCCATGCTTTCCTCCTGGTTCTTGCTGGAAACCGGCATTGTAGAACGGACGGAAGGATGAAGGCGGAAGGCGGGATGAGAACTCAATGAAATACCGGTGCAGGTTCGCTGGTTCCACTGGCTTCGTCGTAAACCACCCCGGGGCGGATTGAGCTAGAATGAAGTCGGCGATGCCCTCCGCGTCGCGTGCCTCTCAGGGAAAAAAACAAAAATCGCAGGTGTGACGTAGCCGTGCGCTGCAGTGGCCGGCAACGTCTTTTTATGGAGGAATGGTATGTCCCAGATGATCTCTGTGACGCTGACCGTCAATGGCAAGCGTCAATCCGTTACCGCCCATCCCGATACGCCGCTGCTATGGGTGCTGCGCGAAAACCTCAGGTTGACCGGTACCAAGTATGGCTGCGGCGTCGGGCAATGCGGTGCGTGCACCGTTCACATCGACGGCAGCCCCAATTATGCCTGTCTCAACCCGATCAAGGATCTTGCGGGCCGCAGCGTCACCACCATAGAGGGCCTGTCACCCGATTCCAGTCATGCGCTGCAAAAGGCGTGGATCGCGGAACAAGTGCCGCAGTGCGGTTACTGCCAGTCGGGTCAGATCATGCGCGCGGCTGGCCTACTCAAGCAACATCCGAACCCCACGCGCGAGCAGATCGTGGAATACATGAACACGAACATCTGCCGGTGCGGGACCTACTACAGAATCGTGCGTGCGATCGAGCGCGCGGTCCGGGAGGGATGATCATGGAAAGGATGAAGGATGAAGGCGGAAGGATGAAGGATGACTCCCGCAGTTCGGGGGTTCGAGTCACGAGTCACGAGTCACAAGTCACTGTTGATAGGGGCCGGCGCCGCTTCATGGTTGGCGCCGCGGGGCTTACCTTCGGCGTCGCGTTCGGCGTGCCGGAGATTCTCAAGCTCGCGAGCGGGGAGGCGGCTGCGGCTACGGCGAAAAACGTCGTGGTGAACCCCTGGGTTACGCTCTCGACCGACGGCACCGTCGCGATCATGTCGCCGGCGGCCGAGATGGGTCAGGGATCGCTCACCTCGCTCCCGCTCATCCTGGCCGACGAGATGGACGCTGACTGGTCCAAAGTGAAGATCGTACCGGCCCCGCCGAGAGGCAAGCTTTACGGCAACCCGGCGTTCGGAGGCGAGCAGTATACTGCGGGAAGCGCCAGCGTCCGTGGCTACTTCAATAATCTGCGCCAGTTCGGCGCGCAGGTGCGCTACGTCCTTATGGATAACGTCGCGCGCCGCTGGAACGTGCCGATCGCAGAGCTTGCGACCGAGCCAGGCGCCGTCGTGCATGCCAAAACCGGACGCAGGGTTACGTATGGCGAGATCGCGGCCTTCGCCAGGATCCCGGCACAGGCGCCGGAGGTCGAGGTCGAACTCGGTTCGAAAGCGCAGTTCCGACTGATCGGCAAGGATGTGCCGCGGATCGATGTGCCGGGCAAGGTGAACGGCACCGCGCCCTACAGTATCGACGTGCAGCTTCCCGGCATGATCTACGGGGCGATCCTGCGCGAGCCGATGGAGGGCGCTGCACCGGAGCGCATCGACGACTCCGCCGCGCGCGCGATCGAGGGCGTCATCAAGATCGTGCCACTCAAGTATGGGGTCGGCGTGCTCGCCGAGACGCCGTGGACTGCGTTCAAGGGCAAGAATGCGCTCAAGGTGACGTGGAGCCAAAGCGCCAAAGGCTGGGGCTTTTCGAACGACAAAGGTTTCGAGCAGTTCGCGGCGATTGCGAAGGACCTGACGCGCAAGGGAATCGCGCGGGAGAGCAAGGGCAATGTGGCGGCAGCGATGGCGAAGGCAGCGACGATCGTCGATGGCGAATTCCGCGCCGACTACGCATACCACGCCCAGATGGAGCCCTTGAACTCGGTGGCCGCGGTATCGCCCGCGGGCGATGCGGTGGAAGTCTGGGTCGGCACCCAGAGTCAGACCATTACGGTCGCCGCGGTGGCCAAGGCGCTTGGTATTCCGGAGAGCCGCGTGAAGTTCAACGGTCTGCTGCTCGGCGGCGGATTTGGGCGCCGCGGCAACCGCGACGTCGAATTCATTGTGGATTCCGTGCTCATGTCGAAGGCTGCGGGCCGTCCGGTGAAGGTGATCTGGACGCGGGAGGACGACGTGCACGCCGGCCGCTTCCGCCCGCTCTACGTGAACCGCATCCGTGCGGGCCTGGACGCATCCGGAAAGATCATCGCCTGGCACCACCGCGTGGTCTCCGACGAAGTGCTCGCGTTCATGGACCCGGTGCGCTACGAGGCGACCAAGGGCCGCGACAACATCGCCATGCGCGGCACGGAACTGCCGACGTACGCAATTCCCGACCGTTTGAGCGAAGGGCTGCAGCAGTCCACCGGCATGCGCACGGCGCCGCTGCGCGCAATCGGAGTAGGCCAGAACAGCTTCGCGAACGAAGTCTTCATTGACGAGCTGGCCGCGAAGCAGGGCGTGGACCCGGTCGAATTTCGGCTGCGCCTGCTCGACAAGACGCCGCTCGCGCAGCGTGCCCGCCACGTGATCGAGGAAGTCGCCCGCATGGCGGACTGGAAACGGAAACGCCCGGGGCGGGGCCTCGGCATCGCCTACCTCGATTACTCCGGCACCCAGCTCGCGGGCGTCGCCGAAGTTTCGGTTGACAGGAACAGCGGCGAGATCAAGGTGCACCACTTCTGGTGCACCATAGACTGCGGCGTTGCCGTGCAGCCGGACAACGTGATCGCGCAAAGCGAGAGCTCGATCGTCTATGGGCTTGGGCTGGCCCTCATGGAGCGCATCACGATCGAGGACGGGAAGGTCAAGCAGTCGAACTTCTACGACTACCACGTTCCGCGCATGCGCGACCTGCCCGAGGTCCGCATCAAGCTCATCCAGACCCGCAACCATCCGACCGGAGCGGGGCAGATGACAACGCCGCTGGTTGCCTCCGCGATTTCCAACGCGGTGTTCCAGTTGACCGGCGCGCGCTTGAGGCAGCAGCCGATGCTGCCCGAGCGGGTGAAGCTCGTCCTCGCGACGGCGCCGCACGTCGCGTAGTCGCAATACCATGGGGCTCCGGCGTCGTCCGGCGGCGGGCGTTTCGGCGCGCATTTCAAATAGGTGAGCCAGGCGCCGGCCGAATCCGGTTTGTCGTATTAAAATCCCGGAATGCCCAGGGACAAGCGGGTCAATCAGCGCTGCGACGTGGCGCTGCTGGTGGACGACGAAGTCGGTGTCCGGAAATCGGGGCGGTTCGTGCTCGAGCGCGGAAGCATGGAGGCTCGCATCCATGCATGCCTCTCCGCCCGGGGCCACGCTGTCGCGGTGGTGCCGTTTTCGCCGGGTATTATCGCAACGATCCGGGAGCTGCGCGCGCTCGAACCCAGGCTTGTGTTCAACCTGACCGAATGGGTGAACGGCGACCGCAGCCTTGATGCCGCGATCACCGGCCTGCTCGACATGATGAAACTGCCGTACACCGGGAGCGGCCCGAGCGGGCTGCGGCTCGCCCGGGACAAGGTGCTGTCAAAGCGGATCGTCTCCGGCCTGGGCATGGCGGCGCCGCGCCATTTCCTCCTCGACGGCAGCGACAGCATCCGCAATCACGGGCTGCCGTTCCCGCTCATTGTCAAGCCGCCGTTCGGCGACGGCTCGGAGGAGATCGGAAAGAACTCGGTAGTGCGCAATGCGCGCGAGCTGCGGGCCAGGGTTCGCACGCTGCGCTCGCGGGTGAGCGATCCGCTGCTGTGCGAAGAATACGTCGAGGGGCGTGACCTTTTCGTGGCGCTGCTCGGCAACGAGCCGCAAGTCATGCGGCCGCTGGAGCTGGTGGTCGGAAGGAAGCAGGCCTCGTCACCCCGATTCGCGACCTACCGCGTCAAGCACGATGCCCGCTATCGGTCGAAGTGGAGGATCCGTTATCGTGAAGCGCGGCTGCCCGCTCACGTCGCCGCGACCATCATCGATGCGAGCCGCAACATCTTCCATGCGCTCAAGCTGCGCGACTACGCGCGCATCGATTACCGCCTCACGCCCGACAATCGGCTATACTTCCTCGAAGCGAACCCCAATCCGGATCTGTCGCCGCACACCTTCGGTAGAAACCGTTGTTTCGCCGGCGTGAACTATCCGGATCTTATCGAGCGCATCGTAAGGGCCGCGCGCCAGCGGCATCGGGCCGCAAGAAACTGGCGCTAGCGCCGCGCCTCATGCGCGGCGTATGCCGAGGTGCGCGAAATCGAAGACGTGGGCGGGTGAGCCAATCCCGGCCAGCAGGCGAGTATCCGGTTGCGGCGTGCCGTGCGCGAGGTGGATGGGCACGACGCCGGCCCAGATCGGAAGCGCGTAATCTTCCTCGTCGTCGATCGGCCCGCCGGTCCTGATCTTGGCCGAGGCTTCCTCGATCGCCATGTGGAGCACCGTGGTCGTCCTGAGTTCTTTCTTTGTCACCGGCCGCAGTTGCCGCCAGCGCTCCGGATAGATGCGCTCGACGAAAGTTTTCATCGCCCTCAGCTTGTGGTCCTCATCCTCGACCTTGCGCGGCCTGCCGAAGATCATCACCGAGCGGTAGTTGATCGAGTGGTGAAAGCCGGAACGCGCGACCACCAGGCCGTCGATGTGCGAAACCGTC
>MERG01000463.1:5505-18049 GCA_001771985.1 Betaproteobacteria bacterium RIFCSPLOWO2_12_FULL_62_13
TGTTCAGCATGCGGCTCGCGTGGGACCCGTGCCAGTAGACGTGGTCGTCTTCCCGCCAGTATGCGGTGGGGGTCACATAGGGCTGTCCCCCGATCGCGTAACCGATGTGGCAAATGAACCCGGCGTCGAGGATCGAATAGATGGTCTCGACATCGTAACGCGCGCGCTTGGGCAGGCGCCGCACGCGGATCTTTTCGCTTGGAGTAAAGCGCTTCACGGTGTCTCCGTCTGATGCCCCATATGTAAAAAGCGCGAGGGTAGCCAGCGTGGAAGGCAGTGTCAACGTTGGCGCCATTTCGCCTCGCGCGAACCAGGGGCACTCTGCTATAGTTTCTTTGCGGCTGGACAGACCCTTACTGAGCGTCGTGAAAATGCCTGATACCGCTCAGCCCGTTCCGGCCCGAAGCGAGACGCTCCGGGCGTTCGCCGGCACGGACACGCGAAGGCGCGTCCGAGAAATCCCGGCTCACCCCCCGCCTCTCCCGGAGGGCGAGGGGAGATGTGTGGTGCGCATGGGTTGTCACCCAATTGCACGAAGGTCAAAAAGGAGGCGAAGTGCCTGGAACCAGGGGTTTCTGCGCGTGGCGGGATTGCATCGCAACAACGCTCGGCGCCATAGCGGTGATGGCGCCAGCCGCCGCTGTCGAGTTCGACAGCCTGGTCCAGTCGAGATTCGTGCACTGCGCCTTCTACAGGAACTACGACACCGATCCCGCGACCGGAAACCTGCTCCTGATCGAAGGCAAATCGGATTCGCTGACGCATTACCAGGCGATCGACTCCGAGCGTGCGCGTTCAATCGACACGCGGATGGCGGGCGCGCGCGAGGTGAGGGTGCTGGACACCGGGAAACACCTTCACTTCATCGACAGCGTTGCGGGCATGTATATCGTGACCACGGTTTATTCCTGCATCGAGCGCGATGAGCGGCGCGGCGTCTGCTTGACCTACGGGGCGGTCAATGCGCGTCACTTCGACTCGCGCGTGCTGCTCGACCCCGACAGGGTGTTTACGGAACTGCGTGATAGCTCCGACCCGGGTTTCTGCGATTACAGTTTTGTCGGCGTGCAGGAAGCCTCGCGCCGTTGAGCGCGGGAGTGGTCTCTTACCTCCCTTCCGCCTTTTCCCCGGCGTCCGGCTTCTGCGGCGTTCACTTCAGCGGATCCTCCTCGAGACGGTTGGCGCTGTCATCCACCTGCTCGGTCTTTGTGGCGCGCGCGTCTTCGCGCAACTGCTCGGGAAGATAGGTCGCAATCCGCGGAAAGAGGATCAGCAGCGCGATCGCGATGCACTGCAGCACCATGATCTCGAACATACCCCTGTAGATCGTCGCGAGCGACCATTGCTTCACCACCTGTTTGAGGTAATAGGCCGACATCGCCACCGGCGGCGACACAAACGCGGTCTGCAGGGTCACCGCGACCAGCGCGCCGAACCAGATCATGTCGAACTCAAGCGCCGCCGCCACCGGATAGAAGATCGGCAGGAATACGAGTACGATCGCCGGCCACTCGAACGGCCAGCCGAGCAGGAATATGAGGAAGATTACGACGATCAGCATCACCATCGGCGGGAACGGCAGCGCGAGCATCGCTTCCGTGATCCAGGTCGCGGTGCCGAGGCGCGCGAACACCGCGCCGAAGATGTTCGATGTCACCGCCAGGAACAGCACCATGCTCGAAGTTGCAGTCGTGCTGAGCAGCGCCCGCTTGAGGCCGGCGTAGGTCGCTTTCCTGTAGGCCGCGGCGAGGAGCATGGCGCCCAGCGCGCCGATTGCCGAGGCTTCGGTCGGCGTCGCCAGGCCGGCGATGATCGAGCCGAGCGTCGCCGCGATCAGGCCGATCAGAGGCACGACGCCCACCAGCAGTTCGCGCAGTATTACGGGAAGCGAATGCACCCGCTCCTCTTCCGGTACCGGCGGGCCCAGCTTCGGGTTGATGAACGCGCGGCCGAGGAGGTACGCAAGATAGATGCCGGCGAGCAGGAATCCCGGCCCGAAGGCGGCGGCATAGAGCTCCGCGACCGAGACCCCGAGCACCGGGCCCATCACGATCAGCATCACCGAAGGCGGAATAAGGATGCCGAGCGTGCCGCCCGCGGTGATCGCGCCGGCGGCGAGTCTTGCGTCGTAACCGGTCCTGATCATGATCGGCGCGGCCATGATTCCGAGCACGGTGACCGCGGCGCCGACGATGCCGGTCGCCATTGCGAACACGGTCGCGGTCAGGATGACCACGGCGAACAGCGAGCCGCGCACCGGCGCAAGGAGCATCCTGAACGCGGTGAACAGACGCTCCATCAGCCCGGCCTGCTCGGTGATGTAGCCCATCAAGATGAACAGCGGCACCGCCGCGAGAAGCTCCTCCTTCATCAGGCCGATGGTCTGGAAGTAGGCGAGGTCGAGCACGATGCGGCCAAGGCCGGCGTAGCCGAAGCCAAGCGCGAGGAAGAGCAGCGTGAACGAGATCGGGAAGCCGATGAAGATCGCCCCGATCATGACGATCAGCATGATCAGGCCGAGCAGGGCCTCGCCGCTCATGCAAGTAGCGCCAGGGAGGAGAAAGGAGATGGGCGAAAGGCGTCAAACAGGGCCGTCCCCGGACGGCGTGTCTCCTCTCTCCTCTCTCCTCTCTCCTCTCGTTGCTTGTTCACACTTCTACCTTTTCCTTATGCTCCAGCTCGATGCCGGTGTGCGCGGCGTATACGCTCTTGATGGTCTCGGAGACGCCCTGGACAAGCAGCAGCACGCAGGTGAGCGGCACCACCATCTTGAAAGGCCACAGGATCGGCCGCCACGGCGTCTGCTCCGAGGTCTCGCCGATCTCGAAGGCGTACCAGCCCTCCGCGCCGCTGACGATGAGGAACAGGAGGAGCGACGGAAAGAAGAACACGATGTAAGCGGTGGAATCGATCACGCCCCGGGTGCGGACGGACCATTTCTCGAAGAAAAAATCGGTGCGGATGTGCGCTCCCTTGTGCAGCGCGTAGGCCGCGCCGAGCATGAAAATGGCGCCGTAGAGCATGTAGGTGAGATCGAACGACCACGCCGTAGGCGCGCTGAACGCGTAGCGCGCGACGACTTCGTAGGCGACGACCAGCACCAGCGGAACGTTGAGCCACGCGACCCAGGTTCCGGTCGTGTCGGTGAACTTGTCGATCGCGCGGACGATGCGGATGTGGAGCGGCGCCGGTTTAGGCATTGCTGAATCTTGGTGACGAGGGTGAGGAGTAATCGGTGCCGGCGCTCGTGATGCTGTGAGATCGTGGGATCGTGAGAGCGGGAGATCGTGAGAGCGGGAGATCGGGAAATCGAGAAAGGCCCCGGTCGCTGTCGGGCTTTGACACTGTCACGGGTTCTGCCGCCATCACGCCCTCACGCTCTTACGCCCTCACGAATGAAAAAAGGCGGTTCGTCGCCGCCTTTTTTCCTGTCTTGCGGAGGCACTACTTTTTCTTCCCTTCGGCCTTCGCTCGCGCCTTCGTCTCCGGCCAGTAATAGTTGGCCGCGAACGAGTATGGCGGAAACATGAAGCGCTTCGCGGGCACCACTTTCCCGGCATACGCCCGCTGGGATTCGAGCACTTTCTTGAAAAACGGATTCTTGGCGGACTCCTCTTTCGCGATCTCGTCCCACGCCTTGAGGAACGCGATCAGGATGTCGCGCGGCGTGCGCAGGATCTGCGTGCCGTACTTCACGCGCATTTCCTCGATCGCCTCGGCGTTCTGTTTCTGCCACTTCACCCACCAGCGCATGAAGGTTTCCGTCGCCGCGGAGCGGATCGCCTCCTGCTGCTGCGTGGTGAGGCCCTTCCACACATCCGCATTGATGATCAGCTCGCCGACGACGCTCGGCTCGTGCATGCCGGGCGTGTAGTGGTACTTCCACACCTGCGGGAGCCCCAAGCGCAGGTCCTCGATGCCGCCTACCCACTCGGCGCAATCAATCACGCCGCGCTGCGCGGAGGGCACGATCTCCCCGCCCGGCATGTTGACCGTCTGCATGCCCATGCGCTTGAAGACCTCGGCGACGATGCCGGTCTGGCGGCACTTCATTCCCTTGAAGTCGGCGAGGTTCTTGATGGGACGCTTGAACCAGCCGAACGCCTGCGGGCCGGCGGGCAGGATCGGGAACGCGATCACGTTGAGCTTGAGCTCTTTCTGGTAGAAATCCCACCATAGCTCAAGCCCCCCGCCCTCGTAGACCCATCCCATGAAGTCCATCGTGTCCATGCCGAAGGGACCGGCGGGCGTTGACGCAAACAGTGTGGCCGCCTTGTTCTTGCCGATCCAGTAATAGGTCACGGAGTGGGCGCCGTCGATCACCTTCTTGTGCGTGGCGTCGAGGACTTCGAACGCCGGCACCACCTGCCCTGCGGCGAGCGCATCGATCTTCAACTGGCCGCCGGTCAATTTGTCCACCCGCTCGGCGAAGAACTTGAAGTTGTCCTGCAACGTCAGGCTCGCGGGCCACGAGGATTGCATCTTGAGGGTCTTCGGACCCGCCGCTGGCTTCTGCTGCGCGCCGGCCGGCGCCGTGAATCCCAGAGCGGCCGCGAGCGCTATCAGCGTGAAAGTTTTTCCCGGAGCGGTGCGCATCGGGTATCTCCTTTTCCAGGGCTTATCGGGGAGGGGAGGCGGATTCGATGTTAGGGGCTTGCATTTTTGTTGTCAACGAACCTCGTTCCAAGACGTGCGCAGCCCCGGCAGCCGAGCCGCGGGAATCGGCGCGACCTTCGGGTACACTACACAGCCCATTGACTCTCGAAAAGGATAGGGACATGGACGCCGTGCCGCCCGCTGCCGCCCCAACCGGACGGCGCCTGCTGGCCATCGTGTTTCTGCCGTTCGCGGCGGCCTACTACGTCTCGTTCCTGTTCCGAAACGTCAATTCGGTGGTGTTTCCCGAGCTCACGCAGGCGTTCGACTTGTCGCCCGGCGCGCTCGGCTTTCTCACCAGCGCCTATTTCCTGACCTTCGCCGGCGGGCAACTGCCGCTTGGGATACTGATGGACCGCTACGGGCCGCGCCGCGTCAATGCGACCATGCTGCTGGTGGCGGCGCTCGGTGCCGTGGTGTTCGCGTTTGCGGCGGGCCTTCCGGCGCTCGTGCTCGGCCGCGCCCTGATCGGTCTGGGCGTCGCCGTGTGCCTGATGTCGTCCATGACTGCCTTCGTGCTGTGGTTTCCGCTGGAACGTATGGCGACGCTGGTGGGATGGATGCTGCTGGTGGGAGCGATCGGCGCGCTCTCCGCCACCAAGCCGGTCGAGCTGGCGCTGCGCGTGATCGATTGGCGCACGCTGTTCGTGCTGCTCGCCGCCTACGCGATCTGCGCCAGTCTGGCGATCTTCCTCGTCGTCCCGGAAAAGGCGGCGCCCCCGCCGCGCGGCACATTGCGTAGTCAGATCGCCACAGTGTGGACGATTCTCCGCGATCGCGGATTCTGGTCGATCGGCCTCGCTGCCGCGTTCGTGCAAGGGATCGCACTCAGCCTGCTCGGATTGTGGGCCGGACCGTGGATGCGGGACGTGGCCGGCCTCGACCGCGCGGAGCTTGCATACAACCTGTTGTTCGCCGCCGGCGCGTTCGGCGTGGGCGGCGCGCTGTGGGGCTCGCTATCCGATCGGCTCGCGCAGCGCGGCGTGGCGCCGCTCGCGATCTACTTCGCGGGCTGCGCGGCTTGCAGCGTGGCGATGATCCCGATCGTGCTCGGCTACGGAGCGGGAAGCCTGCTGATCTGGACGCTGTTCCTGGGACTGGCGCCGTTCGGGGTTCTGTCGTACGCATTTCTCGCCGCGCGCTTCCCCAGGGAGATGGCGGGACGCGTCGTGACCGCGCTTAACATGGTTACGTTCCTCGTCGCCTTCGCCGTCCAGTTCGGCGTGGGCGCGATCATCGATTTGTGGCCGGTGGTCGACGGTCGCTACGCGCTCGATGGATACCGCACCGCGTTTGGGTTGTGCTGGCTGTTGCAGGTTGCCTCGGTAGCCTGGCTGGCATATGCGGAGCGGAGTGCACTGCGGCGCGGCTTCGGGCGCCGCGCCGCGTTGCACGACGCTGCGGACCGATCCTAGCCTATTGTCGTTAGATCAAGACATTACGTCCAACGGCTCAGTGTCAGGATGACTGAAAGCGCAAGATTCGCACTCAAGGTGTCCCCGGGAGCCTCGTAACGGTATTCGGGGGGTAGCAATCAGGCGGTTTTTTGATAATAATTCATGCTTCGATTTCGTTGCTGTGCGCAATTTCTTCTCCGCCTCTTACTGCATATAGCCTGCTGCCCTATTCACAATCGTTGCGCCAGAAAGCCCTTGCGGGCGAAGTTCGCGAAGTGAGCCGGAGTGCTGACGATGCGCTTGAAACAGTCTCCGAGAAGAAAGCGGACCATGATAGATCTCAGCGCCTTCTACAGCGGCAGAGATGAGGCCTATCGAGAGGAACTCACCGACGAGATCCGCCGCAACGCTGAAGACACCGTGGCGAAGGCCAACGCGCTGCTCAGGCGCGCCGGCTTCGAATGTGTCTGCTCGGTCAATAGCGGCTGGCGTCCGAAGCGGGTCAATGCAGCGACCGAGGGCGCTTCCGCGACCAGTCACCACGTTACCGGACGGGCGGTCGATCTTCCCGACCCCGATCGCACGTTTGCGGCCTGGTGCGTAGAGAACCTTGAAGTGCTCGCCGAGATCGGGCTGTGGATGGAGGACCCGCGCTGGACCTATGACGAGAACGGCGAGCACTGGGTGCACGTCCAGACTGTGCCGCCCAGGTCCGGCCGGCGCATATTCATTCCGTCCACGGCGCCGGCCAGGGATCCTGGTTTTCCCGTGACATGGGCATGAGTTTTCTGCCCGGCCTCCCGCAAGGAGAGGCGGATTGTGACGCAGGCGAGTATCAGGAATTGCGTATTTGCACGGCGCGCGTCACTGCGCGTGTTTGCCCGAAAGTGGGAACGTAGACCGAGTGGGTTCCCGGCCCGCCGGCCACGATGATGCCGATGTCTTCCGGCTTGGCGGAAATCGGCAGCCTGGTGTGCGGCTCGATCTCCCCCAATTCAGGTCCGCGCGTGTGCCTGGCGCGCGCGTAATCCTTTGCGGCAAATCGGGACGCGAGCAAACCGGAGTGCTCCCAAAGCCGGCGTTTGACGTCCGCTTTTGTGAACCCGCCGAGCTTCAACACTTCGGCGTGTTCCGGAGACAACACCACCCACGGTTGTCCCCCGAAATGGTAGTCGTTGCTCGTCGGAAACGTCATGCTGTCCGCGATGACGCGCAGCAAATCCTCGGCGTCCTTTGCGTGTGAATTCATGTTGAGCGTGCCGGCTGCCCCGATCACGGTGACCGCACTCTCGTCCGGCGCCAGGCCGCGCTCTACATGCAGCGGCTCCCACGGACTTTCGAGCTCGTTCTCGGCGCAGCAGAAGCTGTGCTTTCCCGGCTGTCCATGGGTTGCGCGGTCCATTTCGCCGGGCAGGGCCCCTCCAATATTCTGGAGAACGAGCCTGAGCGCGCGGCCAATGGTGGCGTTTGCCGGTGTTCCCTGGCCCAGGCAGTTGAGCCGTCCGTTCACTCCGATTTCGCGGGCGATCGGGCCGTTCACAACAATCCAAGGTGCGGCCGGATTCGTAGTGGCCTGTATCCCTTGCAGGTTGAAACAACGGTCGGCCACCGCTTCGACGGCTGCCAGCAGGATCGGCAGGTATTCCGGCCGGCACCCCGCCATCACGGCATTGATCGCGACGCGTTCGGCCGTAGCGACGCCGAAACCTGGTGCGATGGCGGCGATGACCTCGTCGGGCGCGCAGCCGGCGTGACGCAACATCCGCGCCACGCGCTCGACGGTAGGCGGAACGAGCGGCAGTCCGTCGCTCCAGCGCCGTTGCTCGCAGAATTCGTTGAAGGCTTCGAGATCCGCGGGGGCTTCGATTCGTTGAGCCCGCTCGGCTGAGCTCGACGGTCGGTTCGCAAGCCCCTGCGCCCCGGTGCCGGGACTGAGCGCCAGGCGGGCGATCTCGTCCGCACATCGTTCGGCGATTTCCCGGACCTCATCACGGGTGCGCAGGCCGAAAGGATGGGGAATGACGGCGATGGGAAGATCGGGACAGCCCAACGCCCGCAGTTGAGCGCGCCCCAAGGTTGTGAACGAGGTCGAGCATATGGTCAATGCCGCAACACCTTGTTTTGCCGCCTCTACACTGTCGTGGACACTCCACGACGTGCAAGAACCTCAGTCGCCGGACCCGGTGATCACCAAGTCACACTTTTCCTCGATATCCTCCAAAATATCTGCCGGCGCGGGGATCGAAGCGGCGAACTTGCGGTGTTTCACGACGGAGGCCACGCCGTACCTGCTGACGAGAAACTGCGAGATGTCGTCGACAAGATGCTGAAAGTTGGGTTTCGAATTGTCTATGAAGCCCACCACCTTGCCGCGGAGCGCGTCCAGCGGACGCCACGGATGCTCGGCCACGCTCCCGGCGAGGGCGACAGGATCAAGAATCTCCGCGGAGATGGCAAATCGCGCTGATTTCATTTCAGCCCGCCTTCGCGAACCGTGCGCGTTGCCGACTCGGTGATCGCCTTCTCGACCACCGGGCGCTTCAAATGCGGCGCGAACATTTCTATGAACGAATACATATAGCCTCTCAGGTAGTGATTTCGCCTGATCCCCACGTGAATGGTGTTCGGTTCGAATAGATGCCTTGCATCGATGCCGCGAAGGTTCCTGTCGCGTGCCCGGTCGAACGCCATGCTGGGAACGATCGCGATGCCCAGGCCGGACTCGACATAGGTCTTGATCACGTCGGCATCGATGGCGTTCAGCACGATGTTGGGGTGAATGCCTCTTGCCTCGAACGCGCGCAGTATTTTCGAGCGGCCGATGAACGAATAGTCATAAGTGATGAGCGGATAGGCGGCGAGCTTTTCCAACGTCAGCCGCTTGACCTTGAGCAACGGGTGCCGGGCAGGGGCAAGCACGATGCGCGGGAGCTGATAACACGGCAGCAGCACGATGTCTGCCGGAGGCTCGAGCGGTTCGGTTGCGATGGACAAGTCCGCGCTGCCCGAAGAGACGAGGCGGGAAACCTCGGCGGGGGTGCCCTGTCGCAGGCTCAACTGCACCTTCGGATAGCGCTTTGCAAAGCGCCTGATTATGTCCGGCAGCGCGTAGCGGGCCTGCGTATGCGTGGTGGCGATTGTAAGCGCGCCCTGGTTCTGAGCTGAGCACTCACTTGCGGCCTCCTTGATGTTTCGGGCGTCGTTGAGTGTGCGCTCGGCGAGGGAGAAGATTTGACTGCCCGCCTGACTCAGTCTCACCAGCCGCTTGCGGTTGCGAACGAAAAGTTCCACTTCGAGTTCCTTCTCCAGCAACTGGAGCTGACGGCTCAGGCCGGGTTGCGACACGTGCAGTGCCTGCGCTGCTTTGGAAATGTTCAGGTTCTCGCGAACGACTTCGCAAAGGTATCGTAGCTGCTGAAGGGTCATGCGCAAAATTCCATAACCGGAGATTTGATTAGTATAACTTTTCATTGTTTGTGCGCATATCAGGTACACGCTATAGTCTGCTCATCTGAGGAGCGAGCGAAGCACATGATGATGTTGGAGTATGAAGGGAAGCGGCTGCTCGGCTCGGTCGGCGTTCCCGTGCCGGACGGCGTCGTCATTGAACGAGCGCCGCAATCGCTGCAGGACGCGCGCGCCCGCATTTCCTCTTACCCGGCCGCGGTGAAAGTGCAAGTGCGCAGCGGCGGCCGGGGCAAGCAAGGGGGCGTGCGGCAAGTGAAGAGCGCGGAGGACCTCAGCGCCACGGTGAAGAGGCTGTTCGATACCGAGTTCAGCGCGGAGAAACCGGACGCGCTGCTGGTCGAACCTTGGCTTGCGATCGAGCGCGAGACCTACCTCGCTGTCGCGGTGGACGGCCGTGCCGATGGCTACATCGTGATGTACTCGCCGCGAGGCGGGGTCGACATAGAGGAGGGGGCGCCTCCCGTGCGCTATCCCGTAGGGGCGCCCTGGAATTTTCGCGTTCACGGTTTTCGCCAAGTACTCGAAAGCGTTGAGCAGGATTACCAATGGCGCGAGAAGGTCGTTGCCCTCGCGCAACGGCTGGTTCGCGCCGCCGCCATGCATGACTGCACCACGATTGAAATCAACCCGCTTGCAAGACTTGCCGATGGTGCCCTCATCGCAGCGGACGCGAAGGTGGTTCGCGATGAGTGGGCGCATTTCCGCAATCACGAGATCCGTGCCCGGCGCGAGGCCGAAAAGCAGCGGGCGGACGAGTTCCTGAGAGCCTGCCTCGAGATGCAGCACATGTACGTTCGATTGGATGGCAACATCGGCCTCATCTCGGGCGGCGCGGGCATGACCATGGCGGCGATGGACATGATCGCCGAATATGGCGGCCGCCCCGCGTGCTTCCTGGACTGCAGCCCGGGGCCGACCTCGACACGCGGCTACCGGCCCGCTTTCGCGATGCTCGACGCGGATCCCCAGGTGAAGGTGATACTCGTGAGTATCTTCGGCGGCGGCACGCAGATGCAGCGTGTCGCCAATTCGATGAAGGAGGTGATGGCGGAGCGCAAGAACGAGAAGCCGGTGGTGTTCCGTCTCGACGGCACCAACGTTGACCAGGTTCCGGGCATTTTCGCCCAGTTCGGCGCGCACAATCACGCGCGGCTGGAAGACGCCGTCGCCGAGGCTGTGCGTTTGGCAGGAGCCCGCGCATGAGCATCCTTCTCGACCGCACCAATCGCGTACTGGTTCAGGGCGTGACCGGACAGATGGGCACCTTCTTCGTGGAGGATGCGCGCAAGTACGGGACGGCCGTTGTCGCCGGGGTTTCTCCGGGTCGCGATGGCACGATGGTCGGTGACGTGCCGGTCTTCGGGAGCGTGCGCGCGGCACGCGAGGCGACCGGAGCCGATACCGCGATTGTTTTCGTGCCGCCGGCAGCCGTGCTGGGCGGCGCGCTGGAGGCAATCGAGGCCGGCTGCCGGCTTGTGGTCGTCACCGCCGATGAGCTTCCGGTTCTCGACGCGATTGAACTCAAGGCCGCGGCCCGGGCAAATGGGACGGCCTGGGTGGGCCCGAACTCGCCGGGCATTATTTCACCGGGTAAAGCGAAACTGGGCTTCATGCCGTCGTTCTGCTACCTGGAAGGCAGCGTCGGCGTGATATCGCGCAGCGGTTCGCTTTCGTATGAATGCTGCAAGCGCCTGACCTTGGCCGGCATGGGGCAGTCGACCGTCATCGGTATCGGAGGGGATGCGGTAAAGGGGACGACGGCTGCCGAAGCGCTTGAGCTGTTCCACAACGATCCCGAGACCGCGGCCGTCTTATACTTGGGCGAAATAGGCGGAACCGAGGAGCTTTTCGTAGCCGAGTATGCAGCTCGACCGGATGCGAAACCGGTGGCGGCGCTGATCGTTGGGGAGACGGCGCCTTCCGGCAAGAAAATGGGGCACGCCGCCGCGCTGATCGATTCCAAGGCCGACGGCCACGAAGCCAAGGTTGCACTGCTCCGCGAAGCCGGTGTGCACGTTGCTTCGGGGCTATCCGCAGTGGTGAACGCGATGCAGGAGGCGCTCTCGCGGCGCGCACGTGCCGCGCACGGCGCGGCCGCTTATTGAGTTTTGCGTAAATGGATGACAATCCATGCGACTAGAAGAACAGGGAGTGTTAGTCTTTGAGGAGGAGTCCTATTATGAAATTGCGACTTTCAGTGGTAACAATATGCCTGGGGGCGGCACTAGCCGCGCAACACGCCTACACGGCTGAACCGGCTTATCCATCCAAGCCGATCCGCGTGATCGTGGGCTTCCCACCCGCGGGGGCCGCCGACATTTTCGCGCGGCTGGTGGGGCAGAAGCTCGCTGAAGTCTGGGGACAACCGGTGGTGGTCGACAACCGTCCGGGCGCTGGCAGCACGATCGGCTCGGAAATCGTGGCCAACGCCACACCGGACGGCTATACGCTGATGGTGGTGTCCGCCAGCTACGCAACGAGCGCCGGTCTTTACCGCAAGCTCAAGTACCGCCCTATCGATTCATTCATGCCGATTACGCAGATTTCGTCGTCGCCCAATGTGTTCATTGCGCATCCTTCGGTGCCGGTGAAATCCGCCGCGGATGTGATACGGATGGCGAAATCGAGCCCGGGCAGGTTTACCATCGGCTCCGCCGGCACCGGCAGCATCACGCATCTGGCCGGGGAGCTGCTCGTGAGCATGGCGGGGATCAAGCTCGTGCACGTTCCATACAAGGGCGCCGGTCCTGGCTTGATCGCCCTTATCGGCGGCGAGATAAACCTGTCGTTTTTCTCAGTACCGGCTTCGCTTGGACACGTCAAAGCAGGACGCGTCAGAGCGCTTGGAGTCACGTCCGCCAAGCGTTCTCCCGCGCTGCCGGAAGTTCCCACCGTCGCTGAAGCCGGTGTCCCCGGGTACGAGGCGGCAAACTGGTTTGGTTTCCTGGCCCCGGCCGGCACCCCGAAAGCGATCGTCGCCAGGCTTAACCAGCAGATCGTCGATATCTTGCGTTCCCCGGACA
>MERG01000464.1:0-3463 GCA_001771985.1 Betaproteobacteria bacterium RIFCSPLOWO2_12_FULL_62_13
AATACCTGCCCGAACGCGACTCGCACATTTTTCAGGTGGCGTGCCACAGCTCACTTTTCTTCACGCGCCAGTTCAACGAGTTGCTTCACAACCGCATAGGGCTGCGCTCCCGAAAGCGGATAGGTCTTGCCGCTTTTCGATACGATGAGACTCCAGGGCGTGCCTCGACCTCCGGTGGCGGCGGCGTCTTGCGCATCTTCTGCGATGCGCCGGTCATGCCGCCCGCTGGCGAGGCAGGATGCGAACCGCGCCTTGTCCAGGCCGATCTCGCCGGCGATTCGCGGCAGCACCGTGTCGATGTCCGTGCGGTTGTTCGACGGAGTCAGCTCGAAGAACCGGTCCGCGAATTTCCAGAACGCGTCGTTTCCGCCGAGCTCGGCCGCACACTCCGACGCCACCGCCTCCTTGCGCGCCTTGACCGGATGGAGTTCATCGAGCGGGAAGTGGCGATACACCCACTTCAGTTGGCCGTTGGACTCGTCCACCAATCGCTTCACCGTCGGGTGGAAGCGTTTGCAAAACGGGCACTCGAAGTCGGAGTACTCGACCAGCGTAACCGGTGCGGCCGGATCCCCGCGAATGTGATCGCGGTCCTTGGTGACCGGCCGCAATTTGGCTGCCCGCGTATCCGCTTCGCGCCGCTCGCGTTGCCCCGCCTCGGCGCGCTCTCGTTCGACATACCGGCCGATGCCGGCGTCTACCGCGCGGTCGAGCGCGCCGCTCGCGCTCAGTTCCTTGATAACCGCATCCTTGACCCGCTCGACCAATGCCGCATCAGCGGCGTTTCGGTCCGCGGTTTGGGCATTCGCGGCCGTGGCGAACAAGACCAGCCCGGCCATGATCACTCCGGAAAGTCCTGCACTCCACATAGTTGCTGCCCTCGTCGAGAACTGGTTCATACCCCGCCCCGCGGACGTTGGTCGATTCGCCCCACTGTCAACCGGGGTCGCAAGCGAACGCAAAGGAAAGACGCTGGCAGCTACCCGCTGCATCGGCGGCGATCGGCCAGCTAACGCATGCTCACTTTAGGGGCAACGCCCCCATGATCCAGGGCCCGCCGATTGCGCTCAGCGTGATTGAATCGCCGGGTCCGAGGCAACGATAGCGGTGCATCTCGTGCGTGTTGATCACCGTGATTTGACTGCCGTTCGCGAGTTTGACGGTGTTGTGGCAATGGCTCAGCCCCTCGGCATCGGCATCGCAGTTGGCATCGCCGGTCACAGTCCCGCTAACGGGCTTGCCGGCTTTCAGCGCACTGCCTTGCGCGAGTTGCAACAGATAGCGCCCGTCACGACCGTTGTCGTGCCACGATTTCATCGCCACGCCGCGAGGAATCGGCGGCTGGTCGGTTGCGGCCTGCACTTGGTAAGTATACACCGAGGCCGCGCTCAGCATAAACGCGCCAAGCAGCAATCGGCTCACAGGGTCACGCTTCAGTCGAATCTTCATTTTTTGCCTTCGCCTATCGGGGTTGAAACGGTGCGGCTCGAATCGCGCCAACGCAACCGGAGGAACTGTCGCGATGCAATTTGCCACGGGTTGAATCAGGTCCTTTGTTTGGCGTGCCCATTTCGGGTCGTGCAACCGCCCGCAAACGGACCGGCAAATGCAGTCTGCCGCTGCGCGCGTGTCGTCAACATGACGGCTTGATTACGAATTTGTAAGGAAAGCCGTCGCGCCGTCAGCTTGTGCGGGGCGCAACCCGGTGCGCCCGCAAACCGATAGGGCCGTAGCCGGCACAATGATCGAAGCACGTGGCGGTCGCTCGCGCAATGGGACGATCGCTCGCGCAATGGGACGATCGCGCGCGCAATGGGACGATCGCGCGCGCAATGGCTCATTTCTTACAGTTATGTAATGTTTTCGTCATGTCCAAGATAGGGGCAGACTCTTAAGCTTTCTGACAAGTAATCCTCAAGCCAGAGTGATTCAAGTATTCAAGGAGCATGCAGTAATGGACTTTCGCAACTCGATCAGGTTCCTGCTTTGTCATATCGTCGGCGCGGCGATGCTTTTCGGCACCAACGCATTCGGTGCCGATCTGGCGTCGCAGAGCAGCGAAAGCGGCGGCGTGACGATTGCCGTCAAACCGGTGGACGTTTCGGCCGGAGCGGCGATCTGGTCGTTCCAGGTTTCGCTCAGCACTCAAAGCCAGGATCTGGGCGACGATCTGGTGCGCACCGCGTTCATCGTGAACCGCGCCGGCAAGAAAAATGAGTTGCCTGCCGGCTGGGTGGGCGATGCTCCGGGCGGCCATCATCGCAACGGCGTTCTCAGCTTCAAGGCTTTGGCGCCGCTGCCCGGAGCGATCGAACTGCGCATCCAGCGGGTGGGCGAAAAGGCGCCGCGCATGTTCCGCTGGGACCTGGACTGTCCCTGCAACGACCCGAAGATGCACGCCTCCTGACCGGCACCGGGAAGACGCAACGCGCATCCCGCCGTTCCTTTCAAGCGCAGTTCGCGACGCACAGCGAATCCGCGGCCATATATACCCCCATAGGGTACTATTCGAACAGCCTAGGGTATATGATGGCGGTGTATCAGGCTTGAGACCGGCGCTCGTACGGCGCAAACACCGAATAAACTTTGCCCGCGTTTGCAGATCGAACGCACTTGTTCGCCCGCGGCTTCGGTGGCCGCGGTACACGCAGCTTACGCTGGGCTAGGAGCAATCATGGAATGGCTATCGCAGAACCGGATTTGGCCAGTGTTCATCGCCGGCATGGTCCTGATGCTGCGCCGCGGCGGCGCTGGCGCATGCTGTGGCGGCGGCAACAACAGCGGTGAAGCCGAGGTAACGCCCCCGAAGGCCGCTGTCGGCGATAGCGCGGGGCATCATCGCTAAATCGCGTTATCGCGGGAAGGAGTCGGGGATCGCAGCCAGCGCATGGGTGCGGGCTTTGGCCATCACGGTCTTGATGCTGGCCGCGCCGGCGCTGCTCGCGGCCGGCCCGCCAGAGGCGGCCACGGACAGCGCCGAGGCGCGCTTCGGGCGCGCGCTGCAGGAGCTGAGCGGCGGCAAGCTGCCGGCTGCGCTAGCCGAGATGGACCGCCTAGCCGGGCGCTATCCCAACTGGCGCCTCGCCCACCTGGTGCATGGGGACCTGCTACTCGCCCGCACCGCGCCGCTCGCCGGATTCGGCAACACGGCTTTTGCGGCACCCGAGCGCCTGGAAGATTTTCGCGTCGAAGCGCTGGCGCGACTGCGCGCCGCGCGCGACCCCCCGCCTCCCGGCAGGATCCCCCGCTACCTTCTACAGTTGGATCCGGCGCAAAGCAACGCGATCGTGGTGGACGCCGGGCGTTCGCGCGTCTATGTCTACGAGAATGCCGGCGGCACGCCGCGTCTGGTGCAGGACTTCTACTCCACGCTGGGCAAGAACGGCGTCGACAAGCTGCGTGAGGAAGATAGAAAGACGCCGCTTGGCGTCTATCACGTGACCGCCGGGATTCCAGGCAGCAA
>MERG01000464.1:3511-5549 GCA_001771985.1 Betaproteobacteria bacterium RIFCSPLOWO2_12_FULL_62_13
CGAGTGGGACCGCATGGCCGGCCGCTCCGGCTACGGCATCTGGCTGCACGGGGTTCCGTCGGACACCTATGCGCGCGCGCCGCGGGCGAGCGATGGTTGCGTCGCCCTCGCCAATGCGGACATTGCCGAGCTGGCCAAGCGCGTGCAGGTGGGCGTGACACCGGTGATCATCGCGGACCAGATCGAATGGACGACCCCCGCGGCAAGAAGCGACGAGCGCAAGGCGTTCATGGATCAACTGGAGGCGTGGCGCAGAGACTGGGAAAGCCGGGATGCCGGGCGCTATCTCGCCCACTACGCGCGCGATTTCCGCTCGGACGGCATGGACATCGCCGCCTGGAGCACGCACAAGCGCCGCGTCAATGCGTCCAAGCGCTGGATCAAGGTTTCACTCGATAACGTAAGCGTGCTTCGCAATCCCGGGCAGAAGGCGCTGATGGTGGTCAGCTTCGATCAGGACTACCGCTCGAGCAACCTCGAGCAGCGCACGCGCAAGCGCCAGTACTGGACCGTGGAGGGCGGCCGCTGGCGCATCGCCTATGAAGCTCCGGTCGGCAGCGCCCCGGTCGCGCTGCCCGAATCGTTTCC
Source organism: Betaproteobacteria bacterium RIFCSPLOWO2_12_FULL_62_13 (assembly GCA_001771985.1). GTDB lineage: Bacteria > Pseudomonadota > Gammaproteobacteria > Burkholderiales > SG8-41 > DSOT01. The sequence continues at coordinate 4,100 of MERG01000464.1, forward strand.
GCGGCAGCGCGCGTCGATCGCGCCGGGCAAACGATAAACCTGTCGCAAAGCGGGCCGGCCAGCGCGGCTCAGGCCGGCGCGGCAGCCGGAAACCGGATCTCGAACCGTGTCGCCCCGTTCGCCGACGACGCCATGATGGTCCCCTGATGCGCTTCGACGATCGACTTGGTAATCGCCAGCCCGAGGCCGGCGCCGTCGCTCGTCTTTTGTCTCGAGGCATCCACCCGGTAAAACCGGTCGAACAGGCGCGAAAGATGCTCTGGCGCGACATCCTCCCCCGGGTTTTCAATGACCAGCCACGTCTCGCCGGAGGCTGGCAGGTCGATGCTCACCAGTACCGATTTTCCGCGCAAGGTGTAGCGCAATGCGTTGGAAAGCAAATTGCTTATCGCGCGTCGGATCATCAGCCGGTCGCCGAGTATCGAGCCTGCGCCTTCGAGGACCATGCCTACGCCCTTTTCTTCGGCGAGTGCATCATAGAAAGTGAAAAGCCCCTGCGTTTCCGCGGCGAGGTCCACGCGCTCTTGCTGAGGCACGATCAGCCCGTTGTCCGCCTTGGCCAGAAACAGCATGTCGCCGATCATGCGGGACAAGCGGTGGTACTCCTCCAGATTGGAATAGAGCACCTCCCGGTATTCGTCGGCGGATCTGGCGCGCGACAGCGCCACTTCCGTTTCCGTGACCAGGTTGCCCACCGGGGTGCGCAATTCGTGGGCGAGATCGGAAGAAAAATCCGACAGCCGCCGAAACGAATCCTCCAGGCGGGCCAGCATCGCATTCAATGCCGAAGCCAGATCGGACAGCTCGGGCGGGACCTGATCGAGCGCTAAGCGCTCGTCCAGCCGGCTCGCGGAAATATTGTGAGCCAGCGCCGCAATGCGGCGTATCGGCTCGAGTCCGCGGCGCGCCGCGATCCAGGCAAGCAATCCTGTCAGCAACATGCCCGCGGCGATGGAGAGCCAGAGGATCCTGCGCAGCGCCGTCACGAAATCGCGCTGATGGTCGATATTGACCGCGACCAGCACCTTGGCGGGGGGAATCCCGCTAATGCCCAGAGGCAGCGCGGCGACGGTTTCCCTGAACGCGTGTCCGCCGCTTTCCCGCACCACGGCTTCCCGCTGACCGGATAGACCTTTGTTGGCCCTGTTTTCGATCGGGCTATCTGCGAACGCGGCGTCCGACGATGCGAACAATATGCGGCCCTCAGGGCCGATAATCTTGATGGACAAACCGGGAAATCCGACCAGCGCATCGTTGAGCAGTTGCGGGACCAGATCGAGGTCGCTTCTGAAATGGACCTTGGCCAGAACAGTGCCCACAAGCTCGATCGTGCCGTCGAGCTCGTTCAGATCCTGCTCGATGAAGTGGCTCTCCACCAAGGCGCCGACGAGATAGCCGACCGCCAGCAGCACCGCGGTGGAGACCGTGGAGAAAAACAGCGTAAGACGAT
>MERG01000465.1 GCA_001771985.1 Betaproteobacteria bacterium RIFCSPLOWO2_12_FULL_62_13
CGCTTTGGCCTCGGTCACTGCTGTCCTCCATTCATCAACGATCACGGGATCTCTGGTTAACGTATCTTGGCGGACGACGTCGCATGAAAGGATATGTGCAACGCGTTGTTTTGGATCGCCCTCGCTCGCCCACGCTGCGCTCGCTCGCGACACAACTCGCGGTTTTTCAGAGCATCGTTAGTTCGCAGGCGGGGTCACTCGATGCGGATGCCCGCCTGTTTCGCAAGTTTTGACCATTTGGAGACTTCACTTTTCACGTGAGCGCGGAATTGTTCGGGTGAGCTGCCGACCACTTCGGATCCGGCTGCGGCGAGGCGCTCCCGGATCTCCTGCGCGTGCAGCACTTTCACGATTTCGCGGTTGAGCCGGGTGATGATCGGCTGAGGCGTCTTCGGGGGCGCCACGACCCCATACCAACCCGTGACTTCATAGCCGGGCACGCCCGCTTCAATCATCGTCGGCAACTCCGGCGCGGCTCGCGAGCGTTTACCGCTCGTGACGGCGAGGGCGCGAAGCCTGCCGCTCTTGATATGCGGCTGCGCCTGCAACAGCGTCTGTACGATCATGTGGATCTGTCCGCCCATGACCTCGGTCAATGCGGGCGCGCCGCCTTTATATGGGACATGCGTCATCTCGATGCCGCCGAGCTGTGCGAGAAGGGCGCCGGCAAGGTGACTGAATCCACCCGTGCCGGAGGAGCCGTAATCAAGCGGCCTTGTTTTCGCCAGTGCGATCAGCTCCTTCACCGATTTCACGGGCAGCGCCGGATTTACGACCAGCACCGAGACCTGCATGGTCGCCTGCGTTATCGGCGAGAGGTCGCGCACGAGGTCGTACGGCAGTTTCGTATACGCGCTCGAGTTAATGGCGTGGGTGGAGGTGATCATGCTGAGCGTGTACCCGTCCGGAGCGGATCTCACAACGAGGTCGACGCCGACGGTGCCGGCGGCGCCGGGGCGGTTGTCGACTACGACGGGCTGACCCCACGACGAGGCGAGTTTGAGCGCAATCGTACGCGCTGTAATGTCAGTGCCCGCGCCCGGGGCGAACGGTACGACGAGGCGCACAGGTTTTGCCGGATAGCTGTCTACCGCGGTGTCGGGCGACACCTGCGCTGCGCGCACCTCAACCGTGGCGCTTGCAGCGATCACGGCCGCGGCAATCAGACAACGTTGCAGCATCTTCGTGTTGCCGTTGTTGTTCCATCTGACGAATATACATAAAAACTTTAGCACGTCATCACCAGGCATTGCGCGAATAGTCCGTATCGTGGATGGCTCCTCTCACTTTTCGGCGTGCGCACACAGTGCTACGATTGCCCGTAGTTCAAGCTCGCCGGATACATCGCGGAGAACGCCAGGCAGCGGCTTTCAGTAGAATCGCGCTCGGTGACTGTCGATTATCCCAGGCCCTCCACACTTCAGAATGCGGATGTCAAACACGCCAGCTCGTCGCGGCCCCTTGTCGCGTTTCACTGTCATCGATTTAAGCCGCGTTCGCGCGGGCCCGACGTGCGTGCGTCAACTCGCCGACTGGGGCGCCGATGTGATCAAGATCGAAAGTCCGGAGGGGCTCAACGTAAGCGACGGTTGGGGCGATAACCGGCACGGTCCCGACTTTCAGAATCTACAGCGCAACAAGCGCAGCATGACGCTCAACCTGAAAGACCCCGAGGGCATCGCGATACTGCGCAAGCTGACCGATCGCGCGGATGTGGTCGTCGAGAACTTTCGGCCGGACGTGAAGTTCCGTCTCGGCATCGACTATAAGTCCCTGAAGAAGACAAATCCTCGTCTGGTGTACGCAAGCATCTCGGGATTTGGCCAGGATGGCCCGTACGCGAAGCTTCCCGGTTTCGATCAGGTGGCGCAGGGCATGGGCGGTCTAATGGCGGTCACGGGAGAGCCCGGCCGCGGCCCCATGCGCGCCGGCATTGCTGTCGCGGATTCGAGCGCCGGAAATTACTGCGCGATGGGCATATTGACGGCGCTGCTCGAGCGCGAAGTCTCCGGCGAAGGGCAGTGGGTGCAAGTGTCGCTGCTCGAGGCGATGATCGCGATGCTCGACTTCCAGGCTGCGCGCTGGCTCGTGCGCAACGAAGTGCCGGAGCAAGCCGGCAACGATCATCCCACCGGAATCCCTACCGGCGTGTTCCCGACGGCTGACGGGTATATCAACATCGCCTCCAATGCTCAGCCCATGTGGGAGCGCCTGTGCAAAGCGCTGGGCGCTGAAGAGTTGATTCACAAGCCCGAATACAAGGACCGTGCGGCGCGCGCGAAGAACCGCGTGGCGTGCCACCGCGACATCGGCCAGTACACGCGGCGTAAGCCGAGTGCCTGCTGGCTCAAGGCATTCGCGGATGCCAGCGTGGCGAGTGGACCGATTTACAAAATGAACGAAGTTTTCGCTGATCCGCAGGTCCAGCACCTGGGAATTGCCAAACCCGTAAAGCATCCGAAATTGGGCGACATCAAGCTCGTCGGTCAGGCGTTCAGGCTTTCGCGAACACCGAGCGGAATCCGCAGTCCCGCTCCCGAACGCGGCGAGCATACGGACGAAGTGATGCACGAGCTGGGCTACAGCGACGAGCAGATCGCCGAGCTACGCCGGCGCATCGTGATTTGAAGCTGCGGCGTGCCGCCTCAAAACGGCGGCGCTTCAGGATCAAGCCGTCTTGGCGGGTGCGGGCGTGATGAGACCGCTGGTCGGCGAACTTGGGGCGGCCGAATAGAGCTTCTTCGGCATACGGCCCGCGAGAAACGCTTCGCGCCCCGCTTCGACCGCTTTCTTCATCGCCGAGGCCATCAGCACCGGGTCGTGGGCGGCGGCGATCGCGGTGTTCATCAAGACGCCGTCGCAACCCAATTCCATGGCGATCGCCGCATCGGAGGCGGTTCCGACCCCGGCATCAACCAGCACCGGCACTTTCGCGTTCTCGATGATGATCTGGAGATTCCACGGATTGAGGATGCCCATGCCGGAGCCGATGAGCGACGCGAGCGGCATTACCGCAACGCAGCCGATCGCTTCCAGCTCTTTGGCGACGATCGGATCGTCGGAGGTGTAGACCATGACCTTGAACCCTTCCTTGACCAGCGTCTTTGCGGCGCTGATCGTCTCCACCACGTTCGGATACAGCGTCGTCGGATCACCCAGCACTTCGAGCTTGACGAGTTCGTGGCCGTCGAGCAGCTCGCGCGCGAGCCGCAGTGTGCGCACTGCATCATCCGCCGTATAGCAGCCGGCGGTGTTGGGCAGGATCGTGAATTTCGACGGCGGAATCGCGTCGAGCAGGCTCGGCTCGTTCGGGTTCTGGCCGATGTTGGTGCGGCGAATTGCCACGGTCACGATTTGCGTGCCGCTCGCTTCCACCGCCGCCTTGGTCTCGGCGAAATCCTTGTACTTGCCGGTGCCGACCAGCAGGCGCGAGGCATACGGTTTACCCGCAATCAACAGCGGGTCGAGGTTTTCATGGGGTTTCATAGAAGGTCGGTTTAGAGTTTAGGGTTTAGAGTTTAGAGTTCAGGGTCAAGGATTCAGGATTCGGGATTCAGCAGACGGAGTGGGCTGGGCGAGCCGTCACCCGTCACGCCCCACCACGTCACGCTCTATCATGTCACGCTTCACCACGTCACGCTTTATCAGAATTAGCCTCCGCCGACGGCGACCACGATCTCGATCCGGTCGCCGTCCGCGAGCGTCTGTTCGGGAAAACGGCTGCGCGGCACGATTTCGCCATTGCGTTCGAGCGCTACGCGCTTGCCGCCGAGGTCAAGCCGGGCAATGAGCTCCGAGCAGTTGAGCGGCTGTTCGAATCGGCGACCTTCGCCGTTGACGGTAATCGAGATCATGAGTGATGGTTGCTTAAGCGATGCAATCCTGGGCTGCATAAGCCCATGCCTGCATTTTACCGCTTAGCCGGGTTTTGACCAACGGGATGCGTGGGTCGAAGGCGGGCATGAAGCCGGCGAAGCATTCGCCGGGGGCGACGGTGCCGGCGGTGTTGTTACCAGAATCCTGAATAACCAGCGGGCGATTACCGGAGACAAAAAGCTCTTCAACGATTCGCATTTGCACGTGCTCGCGGCCGGCGTTGCCCCACTATCACCGGCCGAGGCGCCGGCGAATGAACTGCGGCTCGCGCGAGAGATGGCTGGGCGCGGCTGAGCATGCCAACTTCCCGCTCACCTATACACCCGGTCCCCGACATCGCCTGACCTGACGGACCGAAGCAACGCCCCGGACGAGCCGGGGTATGGGAAAGCGCTTGCTTCGCTCTGGTGCGTGGAGTAGATTCCCGAGTGATTCACCGCTGATGCCGGTTTAACACCAGCTTCGGTCGCGGTTTGCTCCTGGGGAGGCGGAAGTCAGCATGAACATAAGACCTATGATGCGCACGGTGCGAGCGCTTTCGCACATGCTCCCGACGCACGGGCTCGGCGCGGCGACGGCAGTGCCGGATTGATTTTCCTATCGTTTTTTCCGGGGCCTCTTCCGAACCCGCTCCCGGCGCCTCGGATCGGTGAATCGGGATTGCGCCGGGATTGGATTTCCTATCGTTCAGTCAAAAGGAGGAAACAGCGATGAGTTTCTACTGGCAGGGGCGGTTCTCCGAGAAGCCGAGCGACATTCTCAAGCACTACTACGCCGATGCGATGCGCCACCCGATTTTTCTGGAAGCCCTCCATGTATGGGACAAGGGCAGATGGGGTCAGGTCTTGCCTTTTGCCTCATATGACTTCACCTGTCGGCTCTGGCCAATTTGCGCGCGCGCTAAAGAAAAGAAAGAAAAGGGGCCAGGCTCGATTAATTCCGAGTAAATGGGGCCGGGTTCACTTTTTAAGAGGAGATTCGTGGTGCGGTGAATCATAAACTGCCGCGAGCGCGCGGTGTGATGCACAGCCGCCGTGCTGGCGATACGTTGTAAAGCGTCGGTCGAGCCACAAGTTTTCCCGGCGACACAAACCCGCCAGAAATGCCGGCGGGTTTGTCTTTTTTGGGGCATGACAAGAAGCGTGTTGTCCGGAAGCGGGGCTCGGGGTCGGACCACGCTAAGCCTCGTTCAAAAACAGTTCGTCACACCGGCGAAAGCCGGTGTCCAGAAAACGCGCACCAAGAGAATCAACGCGCTACTGGATGCCGGCTTTCGCCGGCAAGACGAAATCGCGCGGACCCTTGGGGTCAGACTCGAAACCCGGCGAACTTGCTCTTTGCCTGCGGGCCTCTTGCTGCGGACGCCGAGCGGCGTCCTGACGTTGCCGAGGACTGAGGACTGAGTGCTGCCGGCTGACGACCGCGTCAATGTGTTGGTGGTGCGCAAGCGCACCCTACGCGTGCTGGAACATGAAATCCGCTGGAAACCGCTCGTGGTTACGCTTGACCGCTTGGTTGAGCGCGCGCGTCTCGAGTCGGCACGTGTGGTTTTCTGCCGACGCCGCCCGTTGAAGGGATGTATTCGCGGCCCCTTCTGGAAGATTTGTGAACCAGACTAAGCGAGCGTCACGGCAGGGGAGAGGGCGAGCGCCGGATTGATTTTCCTATCGTTCATTCGCGGACTGAAAGCGCGCCTGCTCCTTCACGCTGCCGTGGAAATTGCTTTCGCAGCGCGCCCAGCAGCGCCCGGCACGATCGTCCTTTTCGACCAGGGACAACACGCGGAAAAACACCCGGCCCCAATTCCCGATATCGCGACGCCAGGGCGCATCTTCCATGACCGGCGGCGGCGGATTTTGGGGAAACGACTTGAACAGGGCGGGATCACTGATGGCGTAGATCTGCTGGTATTCCTGCTCCATCACGCCCGCGTTATCGGCCCCGCGCAACTCCCGCGTGCGCCACGCCGTGGAGTAACCCGGCTTGTCGGCCAGTTCCTGGATGTGATCGTCAAAATGAATGTTGAACTGCCGGTCGAACTCCTTGTGCACGAGATCGAACCGCACAAAACACATGTAGGGAAATGCCTTGCTATCCAGCATCGCACGCTCCTTTACGTCCCGGCAGGCCTGGCAGCACCACCATTCATTTACCGAACCGCATGACCGGGGAATCCAAAAACAGAATTTGCAGGTTCAAATCTTAGCGTCTTTTCGCATTGGAATAAGCTGAGAATGCGATGATCCGTGGCGTTTGGGCAATCTGCCCCTGCTCCCATGCGTTTCCGTAATCGGGACCGATGCTTACGGGCCGCCTTTCTTATTTCCCTGACAGCGTCCGCAATCGCGGCTTTCACATACACCGTGTTGCCGCGCAATGCGCAAAACGCTTACTGTTTGCTTTCCATCCACGCGCCATTAAGATATAGCACTAAAGAGAAAAGCGAGGAGAACACATCATGGCAGCCGACACCATGCACATTGTGCCCCTGGCTGCGCCGTTCGGGGCGGAGATTCGGGGTATTGACCTGTCCCGTCCGGTCGGTACGGAGCAATTTTCTGCAATTGAACAGGCGTTTGATGATTATTCTGTCCTGCTGTTTCGCGACCAGGTCATCAATGAAGACCAGTTTGAGACCTTCGTCTGCCGCTTTGGTGAGATGCAGGTGAATTTCCTCCGGAGGTATACGATCAAGGACCGGCCTTTGATTCTCCAGGTCTCCAACATCAAGGTAAACGGGGAAGATATCGGCCATGCGGATGCCGGCCGCGTGTGGCATTCCGATATGTCCTACGAAAAAAATCCGCCGCGCATGTCTGTACTCTATGCGCGCGAGGTGCCGGTCACCGAGCAGGGACAGGTTCTCGGCGACACCCTGTTTGCCAGTGCGGTGCTGGCCTACAACTCGCTCGACGCGAAAATGAAAGAGCGCTGCCAGGGACTGCGGGTGAAGCACGACGTGGCCGGCCGGCGGCGTGATACCGGTACCGGCAGCCACGACAATGCCCAGCGCGAGGCCATGGAAAAAGTGGTCCACCCTGACATCCGCACGCACCCTTATACGGGGAAAAAGGCAATCTACGTCAACCATGGCGAATGCGTTGCGATCGAGGGCATGCCTGACGATGAGGCACAGGCATTGATCGGAGAGTTGGCCGACACGGCGACACGTACCGAGTTTCAATACCGGCATAAATGGCAGGTCGGCGACGTCCTGATGTGAGACAACTGCGCCCTGCAGCATCTTGCGATACACGACTACGAGCTGCCATTGCGGCGCATGATGTGGCGGATTTCGGGCTGCCCCACCAGTGTCTATGAATAGCCACGGTCTGACCCGGCCGCCCTGACGGGCTCACCGGCACGCAGGTCTCCTGACAGGTACCGCATTTCCAGCACAACTTTTAAAGACGCTCATCCGACACAAAGGAGGATACATGGACAAAAGCCTGCAGACCCTGGGGCAATACGCTGCATCGCTGACTTACAACGACCTGCCCGCGACTACCGTGCAGGCGGTAAAGCAGCGCATTGTCGACTCCCTGGCCTGCGCCCTGGGCGGCTATCTGCTGGAGGCCGGCAAAGTGGCGCGACACCTCTGCCCGCCGACAGACGCGGAGTTCGGCGCACGCATCATTGGCTCCCTGCAGCGCACGACGCCCGAGATGGCGGCGTTCGCCAATGCCACCATGGTACGTGACCTCGATCACTCGGATGTCTATCACCCGTCCATAGCCTCCGGTGGTCACCCCAGCAACTCCATTTCCGCGCCCCTCGCCGTGGCCGAGGCCGTTGGCGCCAGCGGCATGAGCCTGATTACCGCAATCGCTCTGGGCTATGAAATGTATGTTCCCTTCATCGAGGGCAAGGCAAAAATAAAGTCCCAGTTCGAAGTGGACGGCCTGATGGCCAGCTTCGGCAGCGCGATGGCTGCTGGCAAGCTGCTGGGCCTCAATGCGGAACAGCTGGCCACTGCGGCCTCGCTGGCGCTGATCGCCAACGTGGGCCTGGGCATGAGGCGGGTCGGCAAGGTTTCCATGTACAAGGAATTTTATGCGGGCATGGCTGCGCGTCAGGGAATTTTCTGCGCGCAGATGGCGCAGGCGGGCGTAACCGCTCCCGAGGAGGCCATAGAGTCGAACCAGGGCGGCCTGAAACATGTCGTCATGACAGACGGCGTGTTTGAGCTTGATCGGCTTGCCGGCAAGGGACAGCAGTTCATGATCGAGAAGACCATCATCAAGACCTTCCCCATAGGCGGGGGCGTACATCTCTCGGCATTTGCCGCCATGGAACTGAAGAAGAAAGTCCGCGCGGATGAAATCGCATCCATCGTGGTGAAAACCGAGGCCTACGGCAAATCAACCTCGGCCATGCCCCAGCACTGGCATCCCACCACGCGTGAGACCGCTGATCACAGCATACCGGTCGCCGTGGCCATCACGCTGGTCGACGGCGCGGTCACCGCGGAAAGCTGGAAGAAGGAACGCTACAAGGCGCCGGAAGTGCTCGATCTGATTGCCAGGATCAGCGTCGAGGAAAACCCCGAGTTCACCCAGCAGTACCCGGGCAAAAAGAATATCGTCATTGAAGCAAAGACGCACAGCGGCGAAACCCGGGCCGTGCACCTTGTCAGGACATCCAAGGACGACCAGACCAGTGACGACATCGTGAACACCAAGTTCCGCCATTATGCCGACGAGGTCCTGACGCACTCACAGGCCGCAACGACACTGGAAGCGATCTGGCATCTCGAGAAGCTGGAGAACGCCGGAACCCTGCTTGACCACATGCGGGTCTAGATTCACCTTGCGCCACGCCAATATCAGAATATGTATCTGATTAATATTGTTATTTTGTTCAGGCGCAATCCAGGTTGCCGCCACAAGAAAGCGCAACACAACGTGAAGCTTGCGGCTCCGGCACGAGGCTCAACGCCGCACGCGTATCACAATCATCCGCGCTCAGCCGATAAGATGTCGGCATGACTGCAGAGCGCGATCACGACCAAGGGGAAAACGATCATGACCATCCTCGTGCAGTATTGCTCGCATTGAGGCTACCAACCTGAAGCCCTCCGTGTGAAGGCCTGGTTTGAAGCGCGCGGTCGCGGCCCGGTTGACATCCAGCCGGGCAAGATCGGGCAGTTCGACATCGTCGTCGATCAGAAACTCGTTTACTCGCGCTTTGAGACGGGCCGGCTCCCCACCGACGCTGACCTTGCAAGAATTACGCCTTAAGATCTGGCGCGTTCCCCATGGAGGCTGATCGCCAAATCGGACGCGCTCTGGTTCGGGCGCACGCTGGTGTACCCTGCGTTGGTCGTGTAGATAAGTACCATCCGGCTGTCCGCAGCCGCTTCGATAGCGTGCGCGAGTCCGGCAGGCAGGCTCACCAGGCTGCCCGGCGATAACGGCACCGCGTCCCTCTCCTCGAATGTAATCGCGCCCCGCCCTTCCAGGCAGAACACGACCTCGTCGTCGTCGGGATGCATGTGCAAGGGCGTTATCTGGCCTGGCTCGTAGCAGTTCATGCGCGTGACAAGGTCTTTCGAGGCCAGCAGACCCTGATTGACCCGCACATCGGGAGAAAACCGCCTGAAGTCGTAGATGTTGAGCGCCTGAACGGTTCCCTTCGTCGTCATGACCGATATCTCCATGTGTTGCGTGGAATGAGATTCCGGTTTCCGGCACGATTGCGCCGATCGGTGCCGCAGTCCGCCGGACCACGAGCGCCAAAATGGGCAAATGTTACCCCAACATCATGCGCGTGCCTCCAGCATGTTCCTCATGGACACTTTGGCATATTGCGCTCAACGTCCGGTTGCGAAATCCCGGGTGACCGGCGCGGTCCCGGGGTGTATCATGCCCGCGATCCAGGAACGTCCGGAATGGTGTACAGCCACAAGTGACCTTGCAACTACGATGCAACCCAAATCGACCGCGAGGTGATCACATGCCCCAGTCCATAAGTCTCACCCTGCGTTGCAGCCTTGTCGCCACCGTCTGCTTCTGCGGCCCGATCCATGCACAGGCACAGGGAGTGCCCTACCCAGCGAAGCCTGTGCGTGTAGTCGTGTCCACCGCAGCGGCCTCTGGTGCGGATCTGGTGGCCCGTATTGTGCTGCCAAAGCTCAGCGAGTCGTTCGGCAGGCAATTCGTCGTTGAAAATCGGCCGGGCGCGGGAGGGAGCATAGCGGCTGACATGGTTGCCCGTGCCCCTGCCGACGGGTACACGCTTCTGTTCGGAGTTGCCGGCCTCACCATCACCGAAGTGCTGTACAAAAAACTCTCCTACAACCTGGAACAGGACTTTGCTCCCGTCGGCCTGGTGGGCGCCGCCCCGCTCATGCTGGTCGTGCATCCGTCGCTGCCCGTACGAAGCGTGAAGGAACTGATAGCGTTCGCCAAGGCACGGCCCGGACAAATCCTGTACGGATCATCGGGAAACGGAAGTTCGCCGCACCTGACCGCGGAACTCTTCGGGATGGAAGCAGCCGTGCGACTGGTCCACGTCCCCTACAAGGGATCCCCTCAGGCCGTTTCCGACCTGATCGCCGGGCAAGTCACGATGATGTTCGCCGCGCCATCCACATTCATGCCTCACGTGAACGCTGGCCGCCTGCGCGCACTTGCCGTGAGCAGCGACCGCCGCAGCGTTGCTGCCCCCAAAGTACCGACGATGGCTGAAATGGGCATGGCCGACTTCAAGGCCGGCACCTGGAACGGGCTGCTGGCCCCATCCGGAACATCACCGGAAATCATAGGCCGGCTGAACAGCGAACTGTCAAACGCTGCCCGCTTACCAGAGAGCCGGGAGCGCCTTGCCAAACTGGGAATGGACGCCGTTACGGGTCCGCCTGCCGATTTCGCCGCCCTCATACACGCCGAAATCGGGAAATGGCGCAAGGTCATCACCGCATCCCGCGCCCGCGTCGACTAGCAACGAGTTCTTTGAGAAGCGGCCCGACCAACAGCTACCGGATGTACAGCGAACGCAGCGCCCTCAGGTTGGAAATGCGTTCCACGTTCCACAACGCAGCGATAAGCTCGGCGGCGCGGCGGCGACCGATTATTCGTCCCATCAGGTCCAAGGCCTTGCGTTCTTCTACTGCACGCGAGATGGGATTCTCCGCGGTGCCGAGTGCAGCCATCGTCTGATGCCGCAGGGTTCGTCCATCCTTAAGCCTGATCTCCATGACACATCGCCAGCGCCGGAGCGAATCGGTAAGACCGGGATCACCAACCGTTTCAATACGCTGCCGAAGAGCACGCACTTTCTGATCCTTCATGCGCCCAACATCGTGCGCAGATGCAAAGGTAAGCGTTCCGTCGACCAGCATGACCGCCAGCAAATGCTGCAGCGAGATATTGGGCATCTCACGGTTTGAAACGATGCTCAGCTCCTTGTCGGGCAGGCGGGCAACAAGCTTTTCAACGTCGTCTGGCCCAATCCGGTGCAGCGCCATCATTTCTCTCAGCACATGCAGCGGGCCCTGGATGGGGCCGCCCGCCGACCAGCACTTTATGGCGCTACGCATGATTTCGTACTCCTGCCCAAGACCGTGAGCAAGGACCTGGGGATCCCCGGCGGGGGAGTAGGTTGCGAAAAGGTTGTGGTCTCCGGAAAAGACATCCTCCACGCCGGTAAACCCGGACTTCACCATCAGCGCCGTCTGCACGCCATTGTGAGCGGGCATCCCGCCCACAGCGTATGCCTTCTCCACGTGCTGCGAATCCCGCAGCCGGGTATAAAGTCCGGATGCCTGCTGCCCCGCATATGCCAGTACGTAACGCACCCGTCGCGCATCAAGCCGCAGCAGGGCTGCGGCGGCTGCAGCCGCACCGAACAGGTGCCCGTAAGTACTGCTGACCGGCGTTGGCGCGAGCGCGATGACCGTACGAGCGCAGACATCGTAGCCCAGCACCATCGCCCGCAGCAGCTTTTGCCCTGACAGCTGATCACGTTCACAGACAGCCAGCGCGGCCGGAACGATGCAGGTCCCCGGGTGCGTGCGTGACGGCGGGTGCGTGTCGTCCGTCTCGTCACCGTGACCGCTCATTCCATTTGCCAGGGCTGCAAACTGCACAGATGTGATGAGGCTGGTTCCAATCACGCCCGCATCTTTCCTCCCCGCCTGCGTGCGCACGTACGCGGCTGCACGCTTGCCCGGCAGAAGCCTTGATCCCGACACCATCGCGGCAACTGTATCGACCAGATGCAGGCGCGCACGCTCGGCGACTTCAGCCGGCAGCGGCTGCCTGAGCGCACGGGCGATATAACCGCTCAATGCGTCCATCACCGGCGAAACTTCAGGAAGGGATGCAGGCACGATACCTCCTACGTCAAAAATGGCGCGTTTCTTCATAACATATGTCTGATGCCGGTTGATGCCGGTTTAACACCAGCTTCGATCGCGGTTTTCTCTGGGGGAGGACGAAGCAGGAATGAACATAAGGCTCGTTATGCGCACTGTGCGAGCGCTTTCGCACTGGCTCCCGGCGCGCGGGCGCGGCGCGGCGACGGCAGTGCCGAATTGATTTTCGTATCGTTGGCGACCTGCCGATCGAACAGCCAACCCGTTTCGAACTCGCGGTCAACATGAAAACCGCCAAGGCGCTCGGCATCACGATCCCGCAGTCGATCATGCTGCAAGCTACGAGGGTGATCGAGTGATGAATTATTTCGAATCGGTGCTGTGGGCATTGAAACGGTGTAGCGCGTACCCCGACCTTCTAGGGAAGCTCGAGTTCCTGGCACAGCCGGCTGAAGGGCAGCACCGTGATGTTCCCGCTTGAAAAGTGCTTCCTGCCAAGATGGGCCTGATAGAAATGGGGAATGGACGTTCTTTCGGCGAAGTATCGAAGCGCCGGCGCGACGGCCTTCTCGCCGGACTTGCATTCCACGGCGAACAAGGGCTTACGGTCGCGCAACACGACGAAATCCACTTCGCGTTTGTCCGTGTCGCGCAAGTAGCGTAGCTCCATGGAATAACCCTGCGTATCTTCGACCCAATGACAATACTTGAGGAGCTGCGAGGCGACGAGGTTCTCGAAGCGCGGCCCGTCGTCCTCGACGCTCGACCAGTCCCAAAGATAGAGTTTCCTCTCCTTTTTCACGGCGCGCACGCGGGGCGGCCCGTAGGGCGACAGCCTGAAGCAGACGTACAGGTTCTCGAGGATCTGGAGCCACCGTTCGGCGGTCTTGTGGTCGATTTGCAGGTCCTCGCGCAGGCTCCTCACCGACAGCGGCGAGCCGACCCTCGCCGGCAACAAATCCGTCAGATGCTCGATGAGACTGATCTCGCGCACGTGCTCCAGGTCCCGAAGGTCCTCCCGCACGATGCGCGAGATCCGGTTTCTGTGCCAGATGCGATGTTCCGCCTCGCTTTGCGCGAACAAAGGTTCGGGAAAGCCCCCGAACTTCAGCAAAGCTTCCAGATCGGAGCGCACGGGTGTCCGGGCGAGCTCCCTGACGGAGAAAGGATGGAGGCGGAAGTAGCGGTAGCGTCCCACCAGAGAGTCGCCGCCCTTGCGGTAATAATCGAGCCGGGCCGATCCGGTGACGAGGAGCCTGCGCCGCGATTTCTCCGTGTCGTAGATTCCCTTCAGCAGGTTTCTCCATCGGGCGTACTTATGGATTTCGTCCAGCAGGACCAGGGGCTCCCCGGCGGGCAATTCCGCGTTTCGCAGCCGGGGCGGAACACTCGGGTGATCCCAGTTGAGATAGGCGGGATGCGTCTCGTCCGCGTCCCGCCCCAGGAAGCCCAGGGCGAACGTGGTCTTGCCGACTTGGCGCGGGCCGCCGACGAAGGCCATTTTCCTTTTCAAGACGTCGGCTACGGCGCTTTCCAGGTAGCGAGGGATCCGCATGAAATGGATTATAGTCCACTTTACTCATGAGCTGCGCGGCCTCCAGTCTGACCCACTCACGAGGGCCTGGTCCGGCAACGCCTGCGCCAGGACCAGACACCGGCCCACCGCCTATCTGGCCGGTCCCAGAATGTGAATATTCCGCAACTTCTGACCTATATGCCGGTTTAACACCAGTTCCGATAGAGCTGCTGCTGATTGAGCCCCGTAAGGGACGCTATCTTGGAGATCCCGCCCATCGCCTCGCTGTTTCTTAGAACTTCAGCTCGGCGCTCACCCCGAGGGGGAAATTACGCTCCGGGGCGGGTTCGTAGAAGCGGCCATTGGCTTCAGCGACGATGACTGAACCGATGTAACGGCGATCCGCGATATTGTCGATGCGCAGGAATTCGCTCACGCGCCAGCTCTTCCCGCGCTGCTCGAAACCGGCGCGCAGGTTCCAAACCGTATAGGCCGCTGCAAACTCGCTGTTGGCATCGTTGACGTACACCTTGCCGTTGCGCCTCACCTCGACGCCGGCATGAAAGCCGCTCGCCTGATGACGCCACACTACCTCGCCGAAAAGGCTCGAAGGCGGCACACCGGGCAGCTTATTGCCTGCCGGCACGGTGGCCGGTGGTGTGCCGCTCGTGAACGGCTGTGTGAAGCGCGCATCGAGCAGGGTGTATGCAAGCACCGCTTCGAAACCATGCGCGAAGCGGCCCTCCCATAGAAGTTCCACGCCCTCGCGGCGGGTCTGCGCCGCGTTCCTGAAATCGGTGCGCCCGCCGCTCGAGCTGTTGACCACGATTTCGTCCCTGACGTCGATGCGGAAGAGCGCGGCGTTGAAGCGGCTTGCCGCGCCGATCAGCGCCTTCACGCCGAGTTCGCGATGGTTGCTGTTCGCCGCTTTGAGAGTGAAGTTCAAACCGGACACCCCGCCCGGGCGATGGGCAAGCTCGGCAAAGGTTGGGGTCTCGAAGCCTTTGCCGGTGTTGGCGTAAAGATTCAGGGCCGGCGTAAGCCTGAAGGTGACGCCGCCAGCGGGTGTCGTGCGCACATAATCAACGGTGCCGCTGTCGTCTGGGTTGGCCTCGGTCACGAAAAAGTCGCGCGACTCGAAGCTCACGCGGCTGTGGCGCACTCCTGCGAGGAGATTCCAGCGCGGCGCGATCTGCCACTCGGCCTGCGCGTAGAAGTCGGCATTGGTGACGATGTCGTCCTCATCGCGTTTGAGCGGGCCGCTTACGCCGAAGTTGTTGATGAATCCCTTGCGACGTTCAGCCATGCGGTCGTAGTCGACGCCGGCGGTGAGCGTGAGAGGCCCGCCGGCGAGCGATGCATTGCGCGTGAGCCGCACGCTGGCGCCGCTGTAGCCGCGGTCGAGGTCGACGACTCCGCCCGAGGAGGTGGGCGCGCTCTGGGCGGCGAGCGGAATAGCGAGAAATTGCGTCACCTGCCGGTCGCCGAGGTAGGCGCGCGCCTGAAGTTTGTCGCGCGCGGAAAGTTGAAGGTCGTACACGAGGCCGGCCTGGTTCTGCGCGACGCTCTTGCGGGTACTCAAGGCAAGCGCGTTGCTGCCCGCCTGGCGAGGATTCTGCGCTACCTGATTGGCGGCGAGACCAAGCGGATCCTGCGTTTCCGGCTGGTCGAGCGCGTTGACGACGAGCGTGATGACGCCCCGGGAGCCGGCGTCGAGCTTGAACTTGGCATTAGCGTGATCGCGGCGCGCGGCGCTGTGATCGCGGTAACCTTCGGTATCGAAGCGTGAAGCATCGATCAGGTAGTTCACGCGGCCGTTCGTGCCGCCGAATTGCAAACCGAATTTGGTGGTGTCATAGCTACCCGCGTACGCGCTGCCGGTGAGCGTCGGCTCCGGCGGGCCGTCGGCGGGAAAAGGTCTGGATCACGCCGCCCGCCGCATTGCCGTAGAGGCTCGAAAACGGCCCGCGCAATAGTTCGATGCGCTGTGCCGAGGAGAGGTTGAACGAAGCAGCCTGACCCTGTCCATCGGGCATCGTTGCGGGGATGCCGTCGGCGATCAGCCTGAGCCCGCGCACGCCGAAAGTCGAGCGCGCGCCGAAGCCGCGCGAGGAAATCTGCAGGTCCTGCGCGTAATTCTGGCGGTTCTGCACCACCACGCCCGGAACGCGGTTGAGCGCTTCCGACAGATTGACCTGCGGGTTGTCTTCGCGGATTGCGCGCTGACCGATGCTGTCAATCGACGCCGGCAGGTCGAAACTTGCGTGCTCGACGCGCGTGGCGCTTACGGTCACCTCCGGGAGAAGCGCGGGCTCGTTCTGCGCCACCGCAGGCGCCGCGGCGCACAGCGCCGCGACGGCGAATGATCGGCACAACATTCCGACGCCAGCCGCGACCAAGTCAGCGCAGCCGGGACAGAAAATGCGCCATCGCCCCGATGTCCGCGTCGGAGACGCCGTGGAGCACTCCGCTCATGATGGTGTCGGCGCCGCTTCTGCGTTTGTCGCGTAATGCGGTCATCGCATCGACCAGGTACTCTTCGCGCTGGCCGGCGAGCCGCGGGATCTGCGCGTGGCCGCGGAAGTCCGGCAGGTGGCAGGTCCCGCAGCGCAGCTTCCGCGCTACCTCCCGTCCGCGCTTCTCCAGTGCCGGATCCGCTTCAGCCGGTTCAACGCGCACCGGGCTTGCGGCAAAGCTTTCCGCCAGCAACGAGATTTCGCGATCGCTCAAGCCCTTGGTGACAGGCTGCATCGGCGGCGACACGCGCAGGCCTTCCCTGAACAGGATGAGCTGAGTTTCGAGAAAAGTCTTCGGCTGCCCGGCGACGGAAGGTATGCCTGCAGTCCGCGAGTTACCCCCCTCGCCATGGCACGTCGCACACATGCGCAGCCGTTCCCGGATGGATTCAGACAGGGCCGGGTTCACGGTCGCGTCGGCGCCGGAGACGGAACACAGCGTAATGGCGGCGAGAACAGCCCACCCTGCGGCGCGGAGCGTCGCTTGCACCTTGGCCACGCAGGTCAACTCTTTTTTCCCGCGCCCTTCTTCACGGCGCCGCCGGTGTAGGTGACGCGATGGATCGCCCCGTTCTGCTCATCAGAAGTTTGTGCTCTTCCTCGTTCCGGAGGCGTACGGCGATATTCAGCCTCGTGAAAATGGGTGACACCTCATTTGCACCACGAATTTCCCCTCGCC
>MERG01000466.1 GCA_001771985.1 Betaproteobacteria bacterium RIFCSPLOWO2_12_FULL_62_13
GACCAGTCCGGCATGCGCTAGCGCCAGTACTCGTCGCTCGCGAGCGCGTTGGCGAAGCAGTCGGCGGCGAAGTCGCGACGCTTGGCACCCAGTTCTTCTTCCGTCAATGTCTCGGGTCCACACACCCAGTCACCGTGCATCCGACTCCGGTAGCCTTTGGTTCCCTTTCCGTACTGCAGCGGGATGACCTGCTTGGGAAACCAAGTGTCCGCGAAGGTGCAGTAGATGCCGCCGTGATGACTCATATCGCGGTAATAATCCGCCGCGCCCTCCCACACGCAGATTGCCACCAGGTGCGGGGGCTGCAGCGCAGCCGCCTGCCACTGGTTCATCGCGTAATAGGAGATGCCGTTCAACCCGATTTTGCCGTTCGACCAGGGCTGCCCCGCGGCCCACTCGATGCAGTAGTAGAAATCCTGCGTCTCGCGCAGCGACCACAGGTCGAGCACCCCGGGCGAGCGGCCGGCGCCGCGCGAATCGACGCGCACCACTGCGTAGCCGTCCGGCACCCACTTTTCCGGATCGACTACTTCCCAATTCTGGTATTTGTTCGAGGAATCCGCGGGCACATCGGGATGCTCGGCGCACATGCGCAGCCACTGATCGCTGTAGAGATCCTCGAAATGCAGCCACTTGCCGTACGGGCCGTAGGTCATGATGACCGGAAACCTGCCATCCTCGTTCGGGCGGTAGACGTCGGCGCGGAGGACCAGGCCGTCTTCCATCTCGACCGGCACGTCCCAATCGATCCGCATGCCGTCGCGGATCTCGCTGACCTCACGATATTCCATACCGACGCTCCTCCTGCCAACCGGTGACCAGTGAACAGTGAACAGTCACCGCGACAAGCGGCTGCTCTGTCGGTTCACCATTTACCGTTCGCTAATCGCTCGCATCAAGCGACCTTGACCGGCTGGCCCGTCTTGGCGGACTTCACGATCGCCTCGAAGACCGCCACACCATGAATAATTTGATCGTGGGTAATCGGAAACGGCGCTTCGCCCTGCACGGCCGCGGCAAAGGCTTCCATGACCGCCTGCACCGGATTGAAGCCTTTGTTCTCGATGATTTCCGGCTGGCCGGCGACATGCGGTTTGTCGGATACCGGGATGAAGCGAAACGTGTCCAGGCTCGGCCTCATGGTCTCGGCGATGCCGCGCGTGCCGAAGACCGCGATGCAATAGCTCGCGGCGCTCGCCAGCGTGCAGTAATTCGTCGAGATTACGCCGTTCTTGTGCTTCATCGTGAATACCGTCGTGTCATCAACCAGCGGCGCTGCGCGGCGGGTGTTGACGCAATAGACCTCGTCGACTTCGCCGCAAAGGTCGATGAATCCGTCGACGAGGTGCACGCCGAGGCCCGTCATCGCTCCGGCCGGTGTTTCCTCGGGATTGGTGCGCCATGACTCCTTGGGCAGAGCGAGGCCGCTCGGCGTCGCCACCTCGCCCACACAGAAGGAGAGAGTGCCCAAACTTCCATCCCGGACGCGCTTGCGGATCTCACCGACGGAGGGATGGAACCGGCGTTGAAAGTCGACGCCCAGCACGACGCCCGCCTTCTTGACCGCATCGATCGCGGCTCTGGCGCTCGCCACGTTCAGCGTGAACGGCTTTTCCACGCAGACATGTTTGCCCGCCTGCGCCGCGCGCTTGATGTGCTCTTCGTGCCGGCTGTGCGGCGTCGTGTAGACGACCGCGTCGATGTTGGGATCGTTGAGGATGCTGTCGAGATCGTCGCGCAGATCGATCTTTTTGTCTCGGCAGAATTCCTCCGCCTTGGCGCGCGTGCGCGTGCCGCCGGCGACGAACGCGATCTTGTCGCTTTTGCCCTGTACGGCGTCAACGACGGTTTTGCCCCACCAGCCCAGGCCAACGATTGCAGCTCGAATCATATGTCCTCCTCGCTGTTGATGTTGCGTGAGATCAGAAAGAATGATACGACATGTCGAGTGCCTCGTGTCCGAGGCCTTGCGCCGCCTCGTTTCTGCGTTGCGAGCGCAGTCAAACCGACGTTGGGCCGATCCGGAACGATGCCTTGTCCTGCGGATCGAGTTGGGCGATCAATCCTGTTTCCCAGGCGAGATACTGTGTCATCGCCTCACGGTTGCCGGCGTGGCGGTCGTGCACGAAGAAGAGGTGGTCGATGCACTCGGCATTGGGCGGCACATCCGGTGAGGCTTCCGTGGGGTAGCCGGCGCGGGTCCACGCGGCGAGTCCGCTATCGAGCAGGCGTATGTCCGTGATTCCCGCTTCCATCAGATCGACCGCCGCCACGCGCGCGATGTCGGGATCGCCGGACACGAGGATAATCGTGCCTTTCGTGCCGCGCGCGCGGGCGGCGAGGCGCGAGCGGATGCTCCACCGGCTGCCCGGGATGTGGGCTTTGCGAAAATTCATGCTCGCGCCGAGGTCGAACACCGCGCAGTTGCCCGCGTCGAGCGTACGCTCGAGATCGGCGGGGGAGATGCTTGGGAGCGCCGGTAGAGCGGGCTTTGCTGGCTGCGAACCGGAAAGGCCCGCGCCGATTCCGCCTTCGAGTACGCAGACATCGCAGCCGAGTTGCTTCAACCAGCTCGCGACGACCGGTGCACGCACGTTCTCGCCGCCGTCGATCAGCACGATGCGCGCATTTCGTACGCCCACCCATTGATCGGTCGCCTGAATGAGCTGCCCGCCGGGTGCATGCAGCGCGCCGGGGATTGAACCTGCCTGGAATTCCTCCGGCGTACGTATGTCGCACAAATACGTCGTGCGGTCAGGTTCCTTGAGCCACGCTTCCATGTCCTTTGGCGCGACAGACTTGACGCTGAAGCGCCCCATGAGCTTTCTTGCGGCTGCCTGCTGCGCGGGCAGCGTGGAGTCATCGATCTTGTCCGGATATTTACGCGTCGAGCCATGCTCGAGCTGCAGATCGGAGAGGAACCAGCCCTGCGTGCCGTTCTCCAGCGCATAAACCGGGTTGGGAATGCCGAAGTTGATCAGCGTCTGCGCGCCGAGGATGGACCGCGTGCGGCCGGCGCAGTTCACCACGATTTTGGTGCCAGAATTCCTGACCATGCTCGCGATGCGGTACGGCAGCTCCGCATTGGGGCAGCAGGTGCTGCCGGGGATGGTCATCTTGTGGTGTTCGTGCAGAGGCCGCCCGTCGAGGAGAATGAGGTCTTCGCCGGATTCCTTCATGTGCACGAGTTCTCGCGCGGTCACGCGCGGGGTGTGGTAGGCGTGTTCGACCAGTTCGCCGAAAAGTTTGCTCGGGACGTTGACGCCCTTGAAGAGCGTGTAGCCGGCTGCGCCCCAGGCTGTCGTGCCCCCGTCGAGTACGGCGACGTCGGTGTAGCGCATTGCCTCCAGCCGCTTGGCCGCCAACTCGGCGACGCCCAGGTCACCATCGTCGCACAATACGATCCGCACCGCCGTGCGCGGCACCAGTGCGCCGATGTCGAGTTCGAGCCGGCTGTAGGGCAGCGGCGTTGCGAAGAGCGGGTGAGATTCGCCAAACTGGCCGGCTTCGCGCACGTCGAGCAGCGCGATCTCGCCGCCGTCATGGAGCATGGATTTGAGTTGCTGTGCTGAAACTCGTTCAGGTGTGGTCATCATGACAAAAGAGCATCAACGCAAAGGACGCAAAGGAACGACCAAGGACGCGAAGGAATAATATGTGAAAAACAAATGCATGGGCTGTAAGAGACAACGTCCGAAATAGCCAAGAAGACCGTTCCCGCTTCTGAATTCTAGCGCAAGAGTAGCGGCACGCCGCTTGCAATCAGGATTGCCGCGACGAGACGCTTGAACGCAAGCTGGTTGAGATTGGCGTGAATGTAATTCCCGATAAAGATGCCGATCGCCATCAGCGGCAGCGCCCGGCGCAGGCCATCAGCGCATCGCGGTCGTACGAGCCGATGGCGACGTAGCCGAGTCCCCTGAAAATGCCGAGTTATTTCCTGGATTTGTGCGGCGCCGGTGCACTGCCCAGCAGCGCAGCGGTCGGCCGTTGCGGCCGGCCTCGCGCGGGGAGCGGGGCGGTGTGCGGCGCCGGCGGCCTGGCATCGGGCGCCGGTTCGTAGGGCTTGGTAAAGTCGAATACCGATTCGGGGTTGTAATTGACCGTGGCAGCCGCGATACGACGTTCAGGTTGCGGTTTCAGCTCGTGGCGCTCGTGGGTGCCGGTGCGCGTGCGATGGTGCGTGGCGGCGGGCTCGCGGCCGAAGCCGGGAGCCGTCACGCGCGGGATCGAGCGCTTGAGCAGCTTTTCGACTTCGGCGAGGTATCTTGTCTCGTCGGGGCTGACCAGCGAGATCGCTTCCCCCGGCAATCCGGCGCGGCCGGTGCGGCCGATACGGTGCAAGTAATCCTCTGGCGTATGGGGCAATTCGTAATTGATGACGTACGGCAACTCCTCGATGTCCAGTCCCCGCGCGGCGATGTCGGTTGCGACCAGTGCAGTCGACTTGCCCTGTTTGAATTCCGCCAGCGCCTGTTCGCGCTCGACCTGCGTGCGGTCGCTGTGAATGGCGGTAGCGTTGATGCCATCGCGCACCAGCTCGCGCGCGAGGCGGTTGGCATCGCGTTTCATGCGCACGAACACCAACGCCTGCTGGATATTGCGTGCGCGGATCAGGTGGGCGAGCAGCGCGCGCTTGCGCGCCGCTGGGACCTCATAGACCTGGTGCGAGACGAGGTCAGCGGGTGCGTTGCGGCGCGCGACCTCGATCATGGTCGGGCTGCGAAGCAACTCACCGGCAAGCCGCCTGATCTCATCGGAGAAGGTTGCCGAAAACAGCAGGTTTTGCCGCTGGCGCGGTAGTACCGCGAGAATGCGCTTGATATCGGGCAGGAAACCCATATCGAGCATCCGGTCGCCTTCGTCCAGAACCAGGATTTCCACCCGCGACAGATGGACATTCTTCTGGTGCAGGTGATCGAGGAGCCGCCCGGGCGTCGCGACGAGGATCTCGACTCCGCCATGCAGTGCTTTCATCTGCGGGTCGATGTCGACGCCGCCGTAGACCACGGTAGAGCGCAACGGGAGATACTTGCCGTAAACGCGCACGCTTTCCTGCACCTGGGCGGCGAGTTCCCGGGTCGGCGTCAGGATCAGCGCGCGCACCTGGTGCCGCGCCGGCGAGACGCTGGTATTGCCATATGGCGCGAGAAGCTGCAGCAGAGGCAGGGTGAAGCCGGCGGTCTTGCCGGTTCCGGTCTGGGCACAGCCCATGATGTCGCGGCGCTCAAGAATCGCCGGTATGGCTTTGGCCTGGATCGGAGTGGGTTCCTCGTAGCCTTGATCGGCCACGGCGCGCAGCAACTCGGGAATCAGCTTCAGTGAAGCAAACGACATCTCGAAAATCCCGGAAACGTGCCCGGCGTCCGGGCATTGAGGCCGTCGCGGTGTGTCACTACGCCCGCCGGCAACGGTCAACGGAAAGATGGGTGGAAACGGAAATATGGTTCACGGAGCGGCATTATACCCCGCGGCCGGGCGCGCGGACACACTCCGTATTTCACTCAGATTTTTAGATGAGGCAACAGGCACTCTCTCTTGTCCGTAGTTCCGCCGCGCATGTCGGCAGAGCAGCATGAACGGCGTCCGGGTCCTGGAAAACTGCCAAAGATTCAGAAACGTGTTAAATTGTTGCACAATGTGAACCGGTGGCCGCCCGCAGAGCGTTACGGGGCTGCCGCCAGCCGGGCCACGAGGGCACGAATTGCTGGAGACCATGTATCTCGCTGTTGAGGAAGCTTTGCCGCGGGGCGCGTTCCCGCTGATTCTGACGGTGGACACGCACGGCGTGCCGCATCGCTGGATCAGTTGGCAACACGCGTGCTACTACTACGCGAAGGATCAGGTGGCGTGGAGCCTGGGCGAGCAAGCATTCACGGTATATGGGGGACTCAACCGGGTCACCGGGAAGCGCTCGTTCATCACCGCGGCCAGCATTATCGCGATCAAGGGCAAGGCCATGGCAATGAAGGCGTTCAGCCAGGTGCCGCCCCTCAACAACCGCGAGCTGTTCCACCGCGATCGCCAGATCTGCGCCTATTGCGGCGGCATGTTCCCAATTTCCAGGCTGACGCGCGATCACGTCGTGCCGTTCTCGCGCGGCGGACGCGATACCTGGATGAACGTTGTCACCGCGTGCCGCTCGTGCAATGAGAAAAAGAGCGACCGCACGCCGGAGAAGGCACGTATGGAACTGATTTATTTGCCATATGTGCCGAACCGCGCCGAGTACCTGATCCTCACCAATCGCCGCATCCTCGCCGACCAGATGGAATTCCTGGCCCAGCATGTGCCGGCTCAAAGCCGTCTGCACCAGAACCACCTGTAGCGGATCGCGCGCTTCAATCGCAATGGGGCGCGGCAACCGCCTGCAGCAAGTCGCCTGAGGTGCTGCCTTGGACGAACGCGGTCACGACGAGGTCTGCGGATTTCCAGCGCGGATCCAGGCGAAATGTGCGGCTGAATTCCGTTGTCCCCCGGGCAGAGATGGGAACGGGGCCGATCAACTCGCGGACGACGAAATCATGCTGAAGCTGTTTGCCCCGGTTTTCCCCGGCGCTGACGCGATTGGCAAGGTTGTTTTCGTAGAGCGCCAGATAGGTTTGCGCCTCGTTGCTTGGGGCGGTCCCGTGCACGGTCACGCTGCCGTCCACGACCAGGTTGTTGCCTGAAACGCGTCGCAACTGGAGCCTGATCCCGGCGCGGGGTGGGCGCTGATTGATCGCCGCAACGCGCTCGGCAAAATCATCGCGAAAAATCCCGCGGCGGTAATCCTTGCCATCGAGGAGAAGTTGCGGCGTGTACACGAATCGGGCCCCATTGCGGGTGCCGAGGGCGCGCTGGCGCTCGCTGAATCTCTTCTGCGCGAAAGGATCCGGCCAGCCGAGGTGATTCCAGTAATCGACGTGAAAGCCGAGAACGACGAGGCGGTCCGAGCCCAAGCCGCGGCTCGGCAGGCTGCTGACCCAGCGGTCCGCCGGCGGGCAACTGTCGCATCCTTCCGAAGTGTAGAGTTCGAGGAGGGCGACACGGCGTTCCCCGCTCGTCGCGGTGCAGACGGCCGCGGCCGCCGTTGAGTTCAGTGCAGCGGTCAGCATGACGAGCGCGATCGTTCTCATCGTGATCTCCGTATCAATCAGGGATTCGTCGTTTACGGGAGCCCGAAACTTACAGTTGGGTCCAGCAGTCCAGAATTTGATAAGATGCAGCCTTCGTGGCAAGCAGCGCCATGATTCTTTGAAGATTTCTCCGATGCCAGAGTTCGACCTGCATTGCCATTCGACGCGTTCCGACGGGTTGCTGACTCCCGCCGCACTGGTTGCCCGCGCGGCGCAACGGGGCGTAAAGGTGCTGGCACTGACCGATCACGATGAAATCGGAGGCTTGGAGGAAGCGCGCGAGCATGCCCATCGGGCCGCAATCTCGTGCATCAATGGTGTTGAAATTTCCGTGAGCTGGAACGATCAGACGCTGCATGTCGTGGGACTTCACATCGATCCCGCGAACGCAGAACTTTCGGCCGGGCTGAAGCAGGTTCGTGGTGGACGCCGGCACCGCGCGGAGCGCATGGCGGAGCAACTGGAAGAGGCCGGCATCAGCGGCAGTCTGGACGGCGCACGCGCCTATGTGACCAATCCCGAACTCGTCGGCCGCGCGCATTTTGCGCGGTATCTGGTCGAGCGCGGGTACGCGCGAGACGTGCA
Organism: Betaproteobacteria bacterium RIFCSPLOWO2_12_FULL_62_13; assembly: GCA_001771985.1. Taxonomy (GTDB): domain Bacteria; phylum Pseudomonadota; class Gammaproteobacteria; order Burkholderiales; family SG8-41; genus DSOT01. The sequence continues at coordinate 7,704 of MERG01000466.1, forward strand.
GTCCGTATTCAAGAAGTATCTGGCGTCCGGCAAACCGGGCTACGTGCCGCATCGGTGGGCGAGCCTCGAACAGGCGGTCAATTGGATCAAGGTGAGCGGCGGCGTGGCGATTCTTGCTCATCCCGGGCGCTACAAGCTCGATGGCACGCAGCGTGTAACGTTGCTGCAGGAATTCAAGGACCTTGGCGGAGCGGGGGTCGAGGTCATAAGCGGCAGCCACATGGCTGATCAGTTTGCCGCGTGGGCACAGCATGCGAAGCGCTTCGGGCTGCTCGCATCAGCAGGGTCGGATTTTCACGGGCCGGGCGAAAGCCGGCGCGATCTCGGAGATCTGCCCGATTTGCCCGCCGGGTGTACGCCGGTATGGAAACAGTTTTGAGTTTTGAGTGCTTAGTAAATGCGGTTTCAACCCAACACTTAGACCTTAACACTCAACACTGGAAAAATTGGCTCAATTTTTCACTGTCCATCCCGACAACCCGCAGCCGCGGCTCATCAAGCAGGCGGCGGAGATCGTGCGCGGCGGCGGGGTAATCGTGTATCCGACTGATTCCTGCTACGCGCTCGGCTGTCACCTGGGTGATAAGGCGGCAGTCGAGCGGATACGTGCCATTCGCCAGATCGATGCGCGGCATCATTTTGCGCTGGTGTGCCGCGACCTCGCCGAGATCGCGATCTACGCCAAAGTGGACAACCGCCAGTTCCGCCTGCTCAAGGCCGCCACGCCGGGAAGCTACACCTTCATCCTGCAAGCGACGCGCGAAGTGCCAAAGCGGCTGCAGCACCCAAGGCGCAAGACCATCGGGCTGCGCGTGCCGGACCACGAGGTGGTGCGCGCGCTGCTTGCGGAGCTCGATGAGCCGCTGCTCTCATCCACGCTGCTGCTGCCGGGCGAGGACAGGCCGCTCAATGACGCGCAGGAAATTCGCGAGCGCCTCGAACATCAAGTCGACCTCATCCTCGACGGCGGTTCCTGTGGCATCGAACCGACGACGGTGGTGAATCTCACCGGTGAATCCCCGGTCATTACGCGAGTGGGCCGGGGCAGCGTCGCGCTCTTCGGCCTTTGAAGGACTTATCAAAATCAAAGCCATGGAATTAAACCTGGTCCAGAGCATAGCTGTTTACGCGCTGCCCGTCGTATTCGCGATCACGCTGCATGAGGCGGCGCACGGCTATGTCGCCAAGTATTTCGGCGACCTGACGGCGTACGCCGAAGGTCGTGTCAGCCTCAATCCGCTGCGCCATATCGATCCCATCGGCACCGTCGCCTTGCCGCTCGTGCTGCTTGCGCTATCGAAACTCTTCGGCGGGGGCGGGATTCTTTTCGGTTGGGCGAAGCCGGTGCCGGTCAACTTTGCGAATTTGCGTCATCCCAAGCGCGATATGCTGTGGGTCGCGGCGGCAGGTCCGTTCAGTAATCTGTTGATGGCGCTGTTCTGGGGGCTGATGGTAAAAATCGGGTTGGCATCGCAGGGAACCTACTTTGCGCTGCCGCTCGCGCTGATGGGTGCGGCCGGCGTTTTCATCAACGTGATCTTCATGGTGTTGAACCTCCTGCCGCTGCCGCCGCTCGACGGCGGCCGCATTTTGGTTAGCCTGCTGCCGCACCGTCTGGCCTATAATATCGCCCGCATCGAGCCGTATGGTTTCATCATTCTGATCGTGTTGTTGTTCACGGGCGTGCTCGGGGTCATCCTGTGGCCGCTGATCGGCATCACGATGTCGCTGATCGCCGCGCTGTTCGGGTTGCCCGTGTCTGACCTGATGAGGTTGGCGAGCCTGCGTTAGTGCCGATCCAACCATTTATGCCAATCCAACTGTTTCTCCGGACGGCGGCTGTGCGCGCCAAGCTGACCGCCGGAATTTGCCGAGACAAGTTGGAACGGCATTAGTCCCGAGGTAACAAGAAAGAAGATGTTCACCAATCGCGTGCTTTCCGGTATGCGCCCCACCGGGCGCCTGCATCTCGGCCATTACCACGGCGTGCTCAAGAACTGGATCAAGCTGCAGCACGAGTACGAGTGTTTCTTTTTCGTCGCCGACTGGCACGCGCTCACCACTCACTATGACGAGCCGGCAACGATCGAACGGCACGTATGGGATATGGTGATCGACTGGCTTGGCGCCGGCATCGACCCCGCGCAGGCGACGTTATTTATCCAGTCGCACGTACCGGAGCACGCCGAGCTGCACTTATTGCTCTCGATGATCACGCCTCTGGGGTGGCTGGAGCGCGTGCCGACTTACAGAGACCAGCAGGAAAAACTCGCCGAGAAGGACCTCTCGACCTACGGTTTCCTCGGATATCCACTGCTGCAGAGCGCCGATATCCTCATCTACCGCGCCAATCGTGTTCCGGTGGGCGAGGACCAGGTGCCGCATATTGAATTCAGCCGCGAGATTGCGCGCCGGTTCAACCATGTGTTCGGCCGCGAGCCGGGTTTCGAGCTGAAGGCGGAAGCAGCCGTCAAGAAACTAGGCGCTCGACGCGCCAGGCTTTATCGCCAGTTGCGCACAAAATATCTCGAACAGGGGGATGCCGAAGCGCTGGCGGCGGCACGCGCGTTGCTGGAAGAGACGCAAAACCTTACCCTGGGCGATCGCGAGCGGCTGTTCGGTTATATCGAGGGGGGCGGAAAGGTCATTCTCGCCGAACCACAGGCGCTGCTCACCGAAGCCTCGAAAATGCCGGGGCTGGACGGGCAGAAGATGTCCAAGTCATACAACAACACGATCTCGCTCCGGGAAGAGGCGGAGAGCGTCGCCAAGAAAATCCGCACCATGCCCACCGATCCCGCGCGTGTGAAGCGTTCCGACCCCGGTGATCCCGAGAAGTGTCCGGTGTGGCAACTGCACCTCGTCTATTCGGACGAAGAAAGAAAAGAGTGGGTGCAGCAGGGTTGCAGGAGCGCCGGCATCGGCTGTCTGGAATGCAAGCAGCCGGTGATCGACGCCGTGCTCGCCGAACAGCGACCGATCCGCGAGCGCGTGCAGGAATACCTGGACGACCCGACGCTTGTCAAGAGCATCATCGCCGACGGCTGCGAAAAAGCGCGCCGGATCGCGCAGGAAACGTTGCGCGACGTGCGCGAGGTGATGGGGCTCAACTACGGTTAAGGCGACAGCGGGCGCGTTGCTTTAACTGCGCGGGTTCAAGCCGGACAACGCTAAACTGTTTGCCATTTAACCCGCGCGGCGGATAGCAGGGTGGTATTTCTGCCAACCGGTTGCGTTCGGGTGGCGGGTGCGGCCGGCCGGTATCAGATAGCCTGGTTAGATGGGCTTGCAGGTCGATTCGCAGTAAAATGATTCCGATGTCAGAGCCAATAACATTGCCGTGGTCAAAATCCACTGCTCCCCAGCCCGCAAAGATCCATTCTATCCTGCGGCAAACGGGGCGATGCACGTCCGCCATCGGCGGCGCTGAAGAGATCAGGCGATGAGCGATCCCGTCGCCGGCACGCCGATTGCCAAGGTCTACGGCCGGCCTCTGCTCGAGGTGCCGCAGGATCTCTATATTCCTCCCGATGCCCTGGAGGTTTTCCTCGATCAGTTCGAGGGCCCGCTCGATCTGCTCCTCTATCTCATTCGCAAGGAAGACATCAACGTCCTCGACATCCCGATGGCCAGGCTCACCGAGCAGTACCTCGAGTACGTCGGGATGATGCGCGCACATCAGCTCGAACTGGCCGCTGAATATCTGCTGATGGCGGCGATGCTGATCGAGATCAAGTCGCGGTTGTTGCTGCCGCGACCGACCAGCGCCGGCGAGGGCGAGCAAGATCCGCGCGCCGAACTCGTGCGCCGCCTGCTCGAATACGAGCAGATGAAACTTGCCGCGCACAAGTTGAACGAGCTGCCACAGGCCGGGCGTGATTTCGCGCTGATTCAGGTGCTTTTCGAACGGGCGGCGACCGAACGTCTGCCCGAGGTGGCCCTCGAAGACCTGCGCATGGCCTGGCTCGGGCTGCTCAACCGCGCTGCGGTCAACCGCCACCATAAGGTGACTCGCGAACAGCTTTCGGTACGCGCGCACATGAGCCGCATCCTGCGGCGTTTGCAGGACAGGAAGTTTGTGGAATTCGCCGAACTCTTCGCGCCGGAAGAAGGCGTCGCCGTGCTGGTGGTGACCTTTCTCGCCATCCTTGAACTCGTGCGCGAGACTCTGGTCGAGGTGAGCCAGCATCAGGCGTACGCGCCGATTTATGTGAAACTGCGCAGCGGCCATCTCGCCGCTGCCGAATAACCCGGAACGGCATATGGAAGAAGCATCGAACCTCGATCCCGCCCAGGTCAAGACGGTTCTGGAAACCGCCTTGCTGACCAGCCAGGAACCGTTGTCACTTCCTGAGATCGGGAAACTGTTTGATGACGAACTGGGCCATGAGGCATTGCGCAAGCTGCTCGAGGAATTGCGCGCGGACTGGGAGGGCAGGGGCGTCGAACTCGTCAGCGTTGCCTCCGGATGGCGCTTCCGGGCCCGGCCCGAGTATCAGAAGTTTCTCGACCGCCTGAATCCGCAGAAGCCCCCGCGCTATTCGCGCGCCGTATTGGAGACGCTTGCCATCATCGCTTACAAGCAGCCGGTGACGCGCGGGGACATCGAGAACATTCGCGGCGTGACCGTTTCGGGCAATATCATCAAATCCCTGGAGATGCGCGGCTGGATCGATGTGGTCGGCCACCGGGAAGTCCCGGGGCGCCCGGCGCTCTATGCCACGACCAAGGCATTCCTCGACGACCTCAATCTGTGCTCGCTCGAAGAATTGCCGTCGCTCGAAGATTTGGGAGCGCTGGTCGACAGCAGCGGCCAAGCCGCGACCGAACCCAACAAGCCCGAGCAGCCTGAAGAGCGGGCTGTCGCCATGCCGCCGGAAGAACTCGAGCCGGTGCTCGAGACCTCGCAACTTCATTAGAAGCCACCTCAAGAAACCCGCGCCGTTCGTCCCGAGCGTAGCAGCGAAGCGACGGAGTCGAGGGATGAATCGAGTCAATCGTGGTGTTCGCCTCTCGACTTCACTGCGTTACGCTCGAGACGAACGGATTTTTGAGGCGAGTTCCAGCCGTCGCCACGGCCAACCGGTCCCGAGTGTCTAGCTGAGGCGGCCTTGTCCCGGCGGATCGCAAAAGCAGGCGCTGTCGACATAGCGCCAGACCGATTGAACGGTACTGCATGGTAGTTGCCATCGCCCGCTGGGTCGACGTCAATATTCTCGCTCTCGGCCGCGAGATGCGGCTCTCCTATCTGCCGCCGGTCATGGTGTACATCGCCTACGGCGTGTCAGGGCTCACCGGGATCGTCGGCACCTTCTTCGTGAAGGACTATCTCGGACTGTCGGCCGCTTTCCTTGCCGCGCTCGGTTTCTGGGCCGGCATCCCGTGGGTGCTCAAGATGCCCCTTGGGCACCTCGTGGATCTCATCTGGCGCTGGAAGAGCTGGCTTGTGTTCCTGGGGGCCGGGCTCATCGCGACGAGCCTCGCCATCATGGTGGGATTGCTCGCTGATCGTGCGGCGATGACGGCGGTGATGCCCGCCGAGGCGTGGTACGTGCTCGCCGCGTTGCTTTCGCCCGTCGGCTATGTAGTCCAGGACGTGGTTGCGGATGCGATGACGGTGGAAGCGGTGCCGCGCGTTGACGCGGACGGGCAGCCGGTTTCCCCCGAAGCGCGCAAGCTCATGAACACCACCATGCAGACGCTGGGGCGGGTGGCGCTGATCGGCGGGCTTGCGCTGGTCGCGGCGGTGAACCTCTACCTCTTTGCCGGCGTTGAGAAGCTCTTGGAAGCGGAGAAAGTCGCGATCTATCGCAGGATTTACACCATCGCGCTCGTGATTCCACTTATCTCGGTTGCTGGCGTCGCGTTCGCCTTCTTCCTGAAGCGACGTGACATGGCGCGACTTATCGCGCGCGGCATGAGTCGCGAGGAAGTCGACAGGCTTTACGCTGCGCCCGCCCTGCGCCCGGCACCCAACTGGTGGATCCTCGGCGGGAGCCTCTTCTTTGTCGTTTTCACACTTGGTATGGGCTTCAGCCGGCTGCCCTTCAACCAGGAGGTGATTTTCGTCGGGTCGTTCGCGATCGTGGCCTTCTTGATCGCGAAACTCACGCGCGAACTCGAGCCCGAGGCGCGGGCAACCCTCGTCGGGACCGCGATCGTGGTGTTCATGTTCCGCGCCATCCCCGGGCCCGGCGAGGGCCTCACCTGGTGGATGATAGACGAGCTCAGGTTCGACCAGCACTTCCTGGCGGTGCTCTCGCTGATCGGGAGCGTGCTGACGCTTTTCGGGATGTTCATTTTCCGCCGCTTCATGGCGGAACGCTCGATCGCCTACGTGGTGGGCTTCCTCACGGTCATCGGCACGGCGTTCGCGCTGCCCATCGTCGGCATGTACTACGGCCTGCACCAGTGGACCGCCTCGCTCACCGGAGGCGTGGTGGACGCACGTTTCATCGCGATCATGAACACTGCGCTCGAGTCGCCGCTCGGGCAGATCGCGATGATCCCGATGCTTGCCTGGATTGCGAATTCTGCGCCGTCCAATCTCAAGGCCACGTTTTTCGCGGTGATGGCGTCGTTCACGAATCTCGCCCTGTCGCTCTCGCAACTGGGGACCAAGTATCTCAATCAGATTCTTACCGTGACACGCGAAGTGCGCGACGCTGCGAGCGGCGCAGTGCAGGTACCCGCCGATTACGGTGAACTCGGCATCCTGCTCGTCGCTCAACTAATCATTGGAATCGCCCTGCCGTTCGCAGCGATCCTCTTCGCGCTGCTGACGCGATTCAAGAGCGCGTAGCGCTGACCAACGAAGCCTATCCCCCATTGTTTCAGCAGTGGGCGGCAGATCGAAAGCCTCCAGGATCGCGACAATTTTCTCTTCCTGCCGGTGTCTCTTGCAGGTGTTGAGCAGCAGATGAAGCAATGACGATTTCCTGTGCGCCCTGAAAAAAGCGAGCACGAGGTTGTCGATCACGCTCAAGTTATCGAAGGTGGAGGTGGGCTGGAAGGTGCGCATCATCCGCAGGGTGAATTCGCGGTCTCAACGGACCCAAGCATGCGATGCAGCGCGATCTCCGGCTTTGATATAGCGCAAGAACCATTCACTTTTGGGTATCGGGATGTGGACAGGCTCTTGCCGGTCGACCTGGAACAGGGCGGGCGTTAGCTATAGCCACGCCGTGCGATTTTCAAGTCGTCAGCCGCCGGTAGATATCGGCGACCTTGAGCGGCAGACGCGCCACGTCGTCGACGAGCGTCCAGTTGACCGGCCCGTACATGTGCGGCAGGTAATCGCGCGCCTCGCGATCGATGGTAATGCAGAAAGGCTTGATTCCGGAGCGGTGGGCTTCGATCAGCGCCTGGCGCGTGTCCTCGATCCCGTACTCGCCGCGGTAGTTGTCGCTGTAGTCGTCGGGCTTGCCGTCCGAAAGGGCGACCAGCAACTTGGTACGCGCCTCGACGTGGTTCAGCAGCGTGGTGAGGTGGCGAATCGCCGCCCCCATGCGCGTGTAATCCTGCGGGTTGATGCCCGCGATGCGCCTTCTGACCGTGTCGCTGTAGGGTTCATCGAAGCGCTTCACACGGAAGATCTCGCAGCGTTTGCGGGTGATTCCGGAAAACCCGTAAATCGCGTAGCGGTCGCCGAGTACTTCCAGTGCTGCGCACAGCATCACCAGCGCCTCGCGTTCGGCGTCGTTGATCCAGCCCTTGGTCGAGCCGCTCATATCGACCATGAACATTACGGCGAGATCGCGCTCGGTCTTGTGGCGTTTAACGAGCAGCCGATCGGAGAGCTCCATGCCGGTTTTCATCTCGGCATAGCCGGCGATCACGGCATCGAAATCGACGTCGTCTCCATGCGGCTGCTTCTTGAGAAGTTTTTCTTCGCCGCGCATGAGCTCAAACGTGCGCTTGAGCTGCACGACCTGCGCGGCGTACTTTGCGAGCGTGGCATCAATGAAATCCGCACCGCCCGGGTAAACGTCGAGCTCGCGCAGCACGCACCAGTTCTTGCGATAGTGGCGGCGCCTGTGGTCCCACTCGTTGTAGAAGAACGCGCCTTGCTCATGATAGGTCCCCTTCCACACCTCCGCCGGGTCGTGCTGGCGATTGCCGGGTTGCCGGTAGGCGCCATCTCCCGCGGGCACCAGATAGTCATCGGGGATGTCACCGAGGTCCTGGAGGATGGAGTCGAGGAGTCGGCTCAGGTT
>MERG01000467.1:0-322 GCA_001771985.1 Betaproteobacteria bacterium RIFCSPLOWO2_12_FULL_62_13
GGGGCGGCGCGTTTCTCGAATTCCTCGAGGGCAAGAAACTTCCCGCGATCGAAATCCTTGAACAGCGCGCTTCTGTGCAGTAGCGCGGTTTCAGGTTCAGCGTTCCAGGTTCAACGGCAGGGTTCAAGGTTCAGGGTTCAACGCCTGCGCCATCATTTTCTGCTACCCTTTCAACCGCTAACTTCGAACCCGAAACTCGGAACTCTTAACTCGGATTCGGAATGAGCTTGAAGCGGCACACCGATGGCCGCAACGCCATCGGGCTGATGGACGGATTCACCCTTCTGAGCGCGAGTCATATCACTACCGCACCTGACACCGG
>MERG01000467.1:338-12772 GCA_001771985.1 Betaproteobacteria bacterium RIFCSPLOWO2_12_FULL_62_13
TCATATCACTACCGCACCTGACACCGGCTCGCGCGTAAAGCCGTTGAAGCTGACCCAAATCGCACCCCATAGAAGTGCAGAGGCCGATTCGCGAAAATGGCTGAAGTGAACCATTTTTGACCCAGATCAATAACCGCCAAGGCGATCTATGATAGCGAGCAAGCTGACGCGGTTCGAAAAACAGCGGGCGGCCGACGCCGCCATCGAGGCGTAGATCAAGCTGACCGTGTTCTTGGCGGGGCGGGGATAATTCGCATCGGAACGTAAGGCCGTGACGAACCTGCGCGGAAAGTGCGCGAACCGTTAGGATAGGTTCGCCACAACTTGGGGGAGGCTGGCTTGTTACGCGGGCAGAATAACAAGAAGGCCGCAAGCGAACTGAAAAGCCACTTGCGCTGGACAACCGGCGCGGGTGGCTTTTTGAGCTTTGGGCCGGCAAAAATTGCCGACGCCGCGGCAGCCGGCAGGCGATTGTTCGCGCTTGCTGCCCATTGTTCCAATGAAGGTGGTCTGTTCCCAGTACTCCCTTTTTGCATCGAAAAGTGCAAGTATGTATCGCACAGCAATTCTTTAGGGTAACACACAATGCTTAGCTACCAACGAAGGATGCTTGGTTATTGCCTTTTCACCTTGGCCCTGTTCAGCCCTCTTTTGGCTTCTCCACAAACAACTGAGCCACCGCATGTAATCGCAGCCGGCGAAGCTCACACTGTTGCCTTGAAATCAGACGGCACGGTGTGGGCGTGGGGCAAAAACGACTTCGGAGAGCTGGGCGATAACACGGACTCGGACCGTGGTACGCCGGTGCAGGTGTTGGGGCCGGGAGGCATCGGAGTGTTCACTGTCCACGCGGGCACGGTGTACGACTTCAACGGTGACGGGAAGAGCGACATCCTGTGGCGGCACACGGAGGGGCGCATTGGCATTTGGCTTATGGACGGCTTCACGCACACAAGCTGGGGCTCCATCACCCCTGTCGCCGATACCGGCTGGCAGATCATGAACCGGTGAGCGGATCCGGTCATGAAATAGAGGGAAGGGGTGGGAAGGGGGACGTAGCCCGGTTTCTCTTAATTTCCGCCAGCCGCGTGATGGGCGAGCGCATCCGCTAGACGCGTTTGCTCGGCGGGCGAAAGTGTCGGTGCCCTTTTGACCGCAGCGACAACTTCCGTCACAACCTCTGGATGCAGTTTGCCTTTGATCCGGCTCAGGTCAGCGGCCAGCTCGGCGATGACTTTCGCAGTCGGCAGGCGTAGAACTTCATGACAGGCGATATGCGAGTCATGCCTGAGGTGGGGGTGCCGCGCCGCGTCGCCTTTCACCTGGCAAACTGCGAGCGTCGGGTGCGCTTCGATGAAGGGATGTACCCGCGAGTTGACGATGAAGGTGCAGCATTCGTGCTCCACGTGAGCAACGACCAGGTACTTCGGTCGCCGGCCTTGAGGAAAGGCGACGTCCACATAGATGATTGCGCCCGGCTGGAGCCGACGCGCTACCGATTCGCGGCGCTGGTCATCGGAGAAGGCGTCGCCGAGCTTCGCCATCTCCGCAAGTCCTAATTTTCGAGATAGGCGAGAACCTGCTTGGCGTTCCGCAGCGTCTTGGCGATCGCCCTGACTTCTATGAGGTCGTTCTCGTCAACCGACTTCCAGGCGGCGTCGTGGCTCTTATCAGCCAGACGCTTGAAACTGAGCCTGCCATTGGCCTTGATTGATTCATCGAGGCATTCACGCTGCGAGGCGCTGAGCAAGTCGAGGTTCGCCTCCCGTAACGGCACGACGCGGCGCCGGTCTTCGACTTTCAAGGACTGACTCACCAATTCGTAAAACTGCGCGGGAATAAGCGAGTCCTGTCGGCCTGCCGCAGCCTTCAAAAGATTGTATATCGCACTCGGCACGGGGCCATGCCGCATGGCCACATAGTTATCGCCCGACAACAAGCTGCCGTAGCGCGAAAGATGCTCCTTATCGGCGAAATACACCACCTTGGACACGGAATGCAGCGTCGGATAGCGCAACTGGTTGGCGACATACAGCACCAGTTCAAGCGCACGCTCGGGGTCGAAACGAATAGGGACGACAGCCATGGGGAAAAAAGCTATAGAGCTTATTATATGAGTCGTATTCTGAGACCTCAAGAGCCGCGTAAACTCGCTGTCGGCTTGGCTACAAATCAGATATATGCGATTGAGTTTGTGGCGGTGCGTGGTTACACTCCCCTCAATCGTCGATCCTGCTTGCCGCAGCGCGTTCGCCACAACTTGAAACCAGAAACTCGAAACTTGTAACTGAATCTATGCTTCGCCGCACCAAGATCGTCGCCACCCTGGGGCCTGCCTCCAGCAACCCGAAAGTGCTGGCGCGCATGATCGAGGCGGGGCTCGATGTGGTGCGCGTGAATTTTTCTCACGGTACCGCGGCCGAGCACCGCAAGCGGGTGGAACTGATGCGCAAACTCGCGCGCAAAGCAGGCCGTTCCCTGGGAGTGCTGGTCGACCTGCAAGGCCCGAAAATCCGCATCGGCAGATTCAAGGACGGCAAGATCATGCTTGCAACCGGCGCCAGGTTCGTGCTCGACGCTGAATGCGAACTTGGGGACGCGCATCGCGTCGGGCTTGACTACAAGAATCTGCCCAACGACGTGCGCCCGGGCGACACCTTGCTGCTCGACGACGGGCGCATCGTGCTCGGCGTCGCGTCGGTCAAAGGCCCGCGCATCACCTGCGTGGTCGAGCAGGGTGGCGCACTCTCCAACAACAAGGGGATCAACCGCAAAGGCGGCGGTCTTACCGCGCCGGCATTGACCGAGAAGGACATGCAGGACATCAAGGCGGCGGCCGAGCTCAAGGCCGATTTTCTCGGCGTGTCGTTCCCGCGCTCGGGCGAGGACATCAGGTGGGCGCGCGATCTCATGCACAAGGCGGGCGGCCGGGCGCTGATGGTGGCCAAGATCGAACGTGCCGAAGCGGTGCCGGCGCTTGGGGACATCCTGAACGCGTCGGACGGCATCATGGTGGCGCGCGGCGATCTCGCCGTCGAGATCGGCGATGCCGCGGTGCCGGCGCTGCAAAAGCGCATGATCCGCATGGCGCGCGAGAAAAACCGGATCGCTATCACCGCCACCCAGATGATGGAGTCGATGATCAACAACCCGATTCCAACCCGGGCGGAGGTGTCGGACGTGGCCAATGCGGTGCTCGACGGCACGGATGCGGTGATGCTGTCCGCCGAAACCGCGACCGGTCAGTATCCGGCGGAGACCGTTGCCGCCATGGCGCGGGTTTGCGTTGAGGCCGAAAAGGAAGACACCCTCGCGACGGAGCGCCGGGACGCGACGCCGCCATCCGACGTCGAAGAAGCGATCGCGCGCGCCACCGTATTTACCGCCAACAATCTCAACATCAAGGCGGTGGCGGCGATGACGCAGAGCGGCAAGACCGTGCTGCTGATGTCACGTATGCATTGCGCGGTCCCGATCTATGCGATGAGCTCGGTGGTCGAGACGCGCCGCCGGGTCACGCTGTTCCGCGGTGTTTACCCGATCAAATTCAAGGGCGCGCGCAACCCCGAGAGGTCGTTGCACATGGCGGAAGACGAACTTCTCGCGCGCGGCGCGGTCCGCAACGGCGATTACATCGTGCTCACCATCGGCGAGCCGTTTGGCAAGGCCGGCGGCACCAATACCATGAAAATAGTCAAGGTAGGGGAGCACCGGCACGCCTGAAAAGCGGTGAATGGTGAATGGTGAATAGAGTGATTGGCAGAAAGGCGTTCGTAGTAGAATAGACATTGCGATTTGCCGGTCACCAGTCACGGGTTACCAGTCACGGGTCACCAATCACGAGTCACCAGTCACGAGTCACCAATCACGAGTCACCAATCACGAGTCACGCATCTTAAGCAGGAGGTCCCATGTCAGCACCTGAATTGGCCGCGGTCGCCCAGGCGATGGTCGCGCCCGGCAAAGGCATACTCGCCGCCGATGAAAGCACCGGCACCATCGAGAAGCGTTTCGCCGGCATCAAGGTTGAAAGCACGGAGGAAAATCGCCGCGCCTACCGCGACATGCTGTTCACCACGAAGGGGCTCGGGCAGTACATCAGCGGCGTCATCCTCTACGACGAGACGATCCGCCAGAAGTCGGCGAACGGCGCACTGTTTGTCGAACTGCTCGCCAACAACGGCATATTGCCGGGCATCAAAGTTGACACCGGCGCGAAGGACCTCGCGTTGTGTGCGGGCGAGAAGGTGACGGAGGGGTTGGACAACCTCGCGAAGCGCTGTGCGGAATACGCGAAGATGGGCGCGAAATTCGCGAAGTGGCGCGCGGTGATCTCTATCGGGCAGTATATCCCGAGCTCGACCTGCATCGCCGCCAGTGCGCACGCCCTGGGACGCTATGCGGCGATTTGCCAGGCGGCGGGACTGGTGCCGATCGTCGAACCCGAAGTGTTGATGGATGGCGACCATACGGTCCACCGCTGCGAGGAAGTCACGGAATGGACCTTGAATGCGGTCTACGAAGCGCTCTACCTGAACCGCGTCACCCTTGAGCATTCAATACTCAAGCCCTCGATGGTGATCGCCGGGAAGGACTGCACGGAGCAGGCGGGCGTCGAGGAAGTTGCCGAGCGCACGGTGCGCATACTCAAGCGCACGGTGCCGGCGGCGGTCGCCGGCATCGTCTTTCTCTCCGGCGGGCAGAGCGACGAGGTGGCGACAGCCCACCTCAACGCGATGAACCAGATATTTGCCTACAGGCTGCCCTGGCCGCTTTCTTTCTCCTATGGCCGCGCGCTGCAGCAGCCCTCGCTCAAGGCATGGAAGGGCGCTGCCGCGAACGTGGCCGCGGCGCAGTCGGCGCTGCTGCACCGCGCCCACATGAACAGCCTCGCTTGTCTCGGCCGTTATTCAGCGAACGAGGAAAAGCAGGCGCTCGCCGCCTGAAGCTTCACCGCAAAGGCGCAGATACGCAGAGATCACGGTGTCAAGTCTTGAAGTGTTTGGTGTTGGGTTGGGAGGCCGCTCCACACTTGGCACTTGGCAATGAACACCGATTTCCTCTGCGCGTTGGCGGCCTTGGGGGTTCAGCCGGGCGGGCGGCACGCAGGTCATAAACGGGAGGGCGGGAGAACCGATGAAGTCGCAGGAATTTCTCGAAACCGCGTCAAAAGGATCGATCACGGCGATCAAATGCGGCACGTTGATCGACGGCCGAGGAGGGAAGCCGGTCAAGGATGCCGTCGTGCTGATCGAGGGCAACCGGATCGGTAAGGTCGGCACCCAGGACAGGGTCAAGGCGGCGCCACACGCCGAAATGGTCGACTGCTCGCGGTATACGCTGATGCCGGGGATGATGGATCTCCACATCCATACGGCAATGTACAACTGCATGAGCTTTCACAACCACCGCGTCGCGCAGTTCGAGATCATGCCGCACCTGCAGCAGATGTATGCGCTGTTTCACGCGCAGAACTGTTTCGACATGGGCTTCACCACCTTGCGCGACCTCGGGATGAACGGGCCGCGGGGTCTTCTGGTGAACGAGATGTGTGCGGTGCGCGAAGCGATCAACATGGGCATCATTGAGGGTCCGCGGATGCTCATTGCGGGCTTTACCACGATGACCGGCTCGCATCTCGATCTTATCCAGCCGCGAGCGATGTACCGGTGGGGGTTCAATACCGCCGATGGTCCATGGGAGTTGAGAAAACTCGCGCGGCTCAATCTTCTGGCCGGGTGCGACGTGATCAAGACCTGTGCCTCGGGCGGGGGCGGCACCGACAAGGAAGAGCCCGACATCCGCAACATGACGCAGGAAGAGCTCGACGCCATCGTGGACGAGGCGCACGCGCTGCACAAACACGCGGCCGTGCACTGCTTTACCACACAGGCGCAGCGCATGGCCATGAAAGCGGGCGCCGACACCATCGAACACATGGTGTTTCACGATGATGAGACCATCGACATGATCGTAGAGGCGGGCGTCCCCGTGACACCCACCCTGTCGCACCGCACCGATCACGCGATCGAGTTGCGGCGCGAGCTCGGCACGGCGGACTTCGTGCTGCGCAAGATGAAATACCTGCAACCGTTCTGCTTCGAGACCTTCCGGAAGATGCACAAGGCGGGAGTCAAGATCGCGATGGGCACCGACATGGGCTTCGAGCCGCACATGGGCACCAACGCGGCTGAGCTCGAGATTTATGTGAAGCTCGGGATGAAGCCGATGGATGCGATTCTCACCGCCACCAGGAATGCCGCGCAGGCGCTCAAGCGCGAGCACGAGCTCGGCACGATCGAAGCGGGGAAGCTCGCCGATCTGATCGCGGTGGATGGCGACCCGCTCAAGGACATCGCGTGCCTGCAGAAGAAGCCCAATATCAAGCTCGTGATGAAGGAAGGCAAGGTGTACGCCGATCGCCGTCCGGGCAAGAACAAGAACGTGGTCAACGTCAAACCGGGCGAGTGGAAAATCGCCGATTATTTGTAACTCGCTGATCCGGAATTCGCTGTGCGAATTCCGGATAAGTGACGAGGAAAAATGGACAATTGAGTCACCTCGCAGGAGGTAACGAAAATGCCGATCCGCAAGCATTCCGCAAGAAAATCTTCCTCCTCCTTCGCGCGCGCGCGCGCGACTAATCCGTCTTCGCCGCGCCGCAAGACGAAGACGGATGGCGCGATCCGAGGCGGCAACGGCAAGTACCATTTCCGGGTGGCCGACCTGAGGAAGGTGCCGGCGGGCACCGGCTATTCGACGGCCCACGGTGCAGTCGTCGAAGGCGAGCGTATGCTGGTGGGCTACATCCACAAGCCGCGCGGCACCGGTTCGCGCATGCATACGCACAAGAACGAGCAGTTCAATTATGTCGTGAAGGGCACGCTTCGCGGGTCGGTCAACGGCAAACGCGTGGTCGCGCCCGCGGGCACACTCATATACATCCCGGCCAATGCGCCGCATAGGCTCGTTGCAGCAAAGGACGAAGACGTAATCTTCCTCGCGATCAAGGACCTGTCGCAGGGAATCATCGGCAAGGCGGTCGACGGCACCATGAGCGGACCGCATTACGATCCGGGTTTCGGCCCCTTGTAGCCGGCTTGCCGGGCGACGCGCGGGGGTTCGGGACAAACTGAAGTCCCGCATGAAATTCGATCTGCGCAACAACAAGGATTTTCTCGCCGGTCTGCTGTTCATTCTCATCGGCGGGCTGGCCGTGGTCATCGCCCGCGAGTATCCAATGGGCTTTGTGGCGCGCATGGGCCCGGGCTATTTTCCGACAGTCCTGGGCGGTCTGCTTATCTTGTTGGGCCTTTACGTCATGATCCGTGGCCTCTACTCCGGGGCCAAAGTCCAAGGGGGATGGGGCGGCAAGCCGCTCGCCCTGATCGCGCTCTCGATCGTGTTGTTCGGCTTCTTCATGGACCGGCTTGGCATGGTCCCGGCGCTGGTCGCGATGTTCTTCGCCGCCGCGCTCGCCGGCCGTGAATTCCGCTTCAAGGAGGTGCTGCTCCTCACCGTGCTGATGAGCGCCTTCGCCGTGGGCGTCTTCATTTACGGGCTCAAACTGCCGTACTGGTTGTTCATCGGGTTCTGATGGACATTCTGGACCACCTGATGCTCGGTTTCAGCGTGGCGTTTTCGCTGGAGAACCTCGCGTACTGCTTCATCGGTGTGTTGCTCGGCACGCTGGTCGGCGTGCTGCCGGGTGTGGGCCCGCTGGTCACGATCGCGATGCTGCTTCCGATCACCTTCGCCCTGCCCGCGGTGCCGGCGCTCATCATGCTCGCGGGCATCTACTATGGAGCGCAGTATGGGGGCTCCACCACCTCGATCCTGGTGAACCTCCCGGGCGAGACGGCCTCGGCGGTGACCTGCTTCGACGGCTACCAGATGGCGCGCCAAGGGCGCGCCGGCCCGGCGCTGGCCATCGCTGCGATCGCCTCCTTCTTCGCCGGCTGCGTCGGGGTGCTGCTGATCGCGCTCGCCGGCCCCCTGCTCGGGGAATGGGCGCTCCTGTTCGGCGCCGCCGAGTACTTTTCGCTGATGCTGATGGGGCTCGTGGCCTCCGCCGTGCTCACTCAGGGTGACGTGGTCAAGGGGCTCGCGATGGTGGTGCTGGGGCTGCTGATCGGCATCGTCGGCACCGACGTCAATTCGGGCCTGGCGCGCTACACGTTTGGCGTGCCCGAGCTCAGCGACGGCGTCGGCTTCACCGTGTTGGCGGTGGGGCTGTTCGCGGTGGCGGAAATAGCGGCCAACCTGGAGCGCAAGGAAGCGCGCGAGGTGTACACCAGCAAGATCACCGGCCTGATGCCGTCCGGCAGGGACCTCAAAGACTCGTCCTGGCCGGTGGTGCGCGGGACGGCGGTCGGCGCTATCTTCGGCGTGCTGCCGGGCGCCGGCCCGGCCCTCTCATCGTTTGCGACCTACATGCTCGAGAAGAAGGTGGCCAAGGATCCGTCGCGCTTCGGCAAAGGGGCGATCGAAGGGGTGGCGGCGCCGGAGGCGGCCAACAACGCCGCAGCGCAAACCTCGTTCATCCCGATGCTCACGCTCGGCATTCCTACCAGCGCCACGATGGCGATCATGCTGGGGGCATTGACGATGCAAGGCATCGAGCCCGGCCCGCAGGTAATGATCTCGAAGCCCGAACTGTTCTGGGGCGTCATCGCCAGCATGTGGATCGGGAATCTGCTGCTTGTCATCCTCAATCTGCCGCTGGTCGGGGTCTGGGTGAAGCTGCTCAGGGTGCCGTACCGGTGGCTCTTTCCCTCGATCATCATGTTCTGCTGCATCGGCATTTTCAGCGTGAACAACAATCCGGTCGATGTCTACCTGTGCGCCATGGTCGGCGTGCTCGGCTATATCCTCGTCAAGCTCGAATGCGAGCCTGCGCCGCTGATTCTGGGCTATGTGCTCGGCCCGCTGATGGAGGAATACCTGCGGCGCGCGTTGCTGATTTCGCGCGGCGATCCGAGCGTGTTTTTCACGCGCCCGATCAGTCTCGCATTCATGATCGCGACCGTGTTCGTACTGGCCGTCATGATCGCGCCCGCGGTGCGCGGGAAGCGTGAGGCGTGAGCCCGGCCTGCTGCGCTTCAGGGCGCATTGGCGTAAGATTTCATCGGCAACCGCGAGCATAACTTTTCCGGTCCGCATTTCGCTGAACTGCCGCTGAACGCGGGTCCGACGCGGACAGATTCAACAATCAATCTGCTGTAGAAGGAAGCGCCGTGCCGTTCGAGGACTTGATCAAGGAACTCCAGGAGAAAACCGCTGAAGCGCTCGCGATGGGTGGGCCGGAGAAGCTCGCGCAGCGCAAGGCGGAAGGCCATCTCAACGCGCGCGAGCGCATCGATTACCTGATCGACCCCGGCTCGTTCATGGAGTCCGGTCGCTTCGCGCGCGCCATCCGCCCGGAGGTGAAGCACAAGACGCCGGCCGACGGCAAGGTCGCGGGTTTCGCGCGCATCAATGGACGCGAGGTCGCGCTCGTGTCCAACGATTTCACCGTGCTCGGTGCTTCTTCCTCCGTCACCAACATGAAGAAGATCAAGCACGTGAAGCAGGTCGCTTGCAAGCGCGGTTTGCCGCTCGTCTTGCTTGGAGAGTCGAGCGGCGCGCGCATGCCCGACCGCATGGGTGCGGCAGGGCGCGCCATCATTGCGCAGGATGCGACCGAATACCAACGATTGCGCGAGAGCCCATGGGCGTCGGCGCTGCTCGGACCGTGTTACGGTTCGTCGACGTGGTACTCCGCGATGTCGGACTTCGTGGTGATGCGTAAGGGCGCGATCATGGCGATCGCAAGCCCCGGAGTCACCTCTATCGCGATAAACAAGCCGATCGATCCGGAAGAACTGGGTGGCTGGAAGCTCTTGACCGGGGTGTCGGGGCTTGCCGATCTCGCGGTCGACACCGACCAGCAGGCGCTCGACGCGATCAGGAAGTTTCTATCGTACCTGCCGGGCCACAACATGGAGCCACCGCCGGAATACCCGGTTCCTCCGGGCTCGGATGAGGCGTGCAGGAAGATCTTCGACATCCTTCCCGAGGAACGCACCAAGGTCTACGACGTGCGCAAGATCGTCGCCGCGATCGCGGACAGGGATTCATGCTTCGAGCTGAAGGAGCGCTTCGGCAAATCGGTTACCACCATCCTTGCCCGGCTCGACGGCAAGAGCGTGGGATTCATCGCCAACAATCCCTTGTTCAAGGGCGGCGCGCTCGACGCCGACGCCTGCCAGAAGGTCACGAGCTTCATGGTGCTGTGCGATTCGTTCAATGTTCCGATCGTGTTCCTGGTCGACGTGCCGGGGTTTCTCATCGGGGTCGAGGGTGAGATGCGCGGCATGCCGGGCAAGGTCATCAACTGGATGAACGCGTTGACGCTTGTCACGGTGCCGAAGCTCACCGTGATGATGCGCAAGAACTACGGCCAAGCCTTCATCAACATGGGCGGCGGAAAGAACGCGGACGAAGTGGCATGCTGGCCCACCGCGGATCTCGGTTTCATGGACCCGGCGGTGTCGGTCAACGTGCTCTACGGCGTCAGGTCTGAAGACGACCCCGAGCGCCTCAGGCAGCTCAAGGCCGAAGTCGAGCGCGACACCTCGGCGTGGGGGCTCGCCGAGCTGTATGAGGCGCAGGATGTGATCGACCCGCGCGACACACGCGACTACCTGATCCGCACGCTGCAGGCGCACCGCATGCGATTGAAGAAGGGTGTCGGCGAGCACCTGCTGCGCAACTGGCCGACGAGCTATTAAGGATGCGTCAGGCGTGAGGCGTGAGGAGCGCGTGGGCATTCATGCCCACCCAAGAGCTCATGAAGTTGTTTCCCGTGCGCCGGCCGTGATTTCGCCGTGCGTTTCCGCCGAGGCGGCATACGCTTTCTTGATCAGGTCAGCCATGGCTCGCGCCGCCGCAGTCCGGTAGCCGCCCCGCCGCCAGAAGATTGCAACGGTGCGCGTGATCGGCGGCGTGAGCTTGATACAGTGAAGGCCGGGGACGGTCTTCGCCATTCTTTCGGTGAGGATCGTTGCGAGCGCCATACTGCTCACCGTGGCAAGGGCCGCCTGAACCGAATTGATCTCGAGCACGACGCGGGGTTTGGCTCCAGCCGACGAAAAGCGGCTTTCCAGCAAGCGGCGAGACGGGAACTCGGCGGTGAGCAGCATCAACGGCTTGCCATCGAGCGCGGCCATCTGGATGCTTCTCTTGCGCGCCAGCGGGTGTTTCGAGCCCACGACCAATACCAGCGGCTCGTCGAACAGCTTCTCCGCCATGACATTATCGGTAGCGGGGGGTGAGTAGGCGATGCCGAGGTCAAGATTGCCTTTATCGAGCTGCTCCTCCAATTGTCCGGTCAGCAATTGGCGCACGGTAACGTGAACTCCAGGATACAGCTTTGAGAATTGAGCGAGCAGCGGCGGCAGCAGCGAGCCACTGAAAGATTCGAAAACGCCGATCGTGAGCGTCCCGCGCGCCAAACCTTCCAGTTCTGAGATGGCGGCTGTAGCGGAGTTGATTGCGTTCAGCGCCTGTTGGGCGTATTCGCGCAAGGTCTCGCCGGAGGGAGTGAGATACACCTTGCGCCCGACGCGATCGAACAGCACGCTTCCGATTTCCTCTTCCAATGCCTTGACCTGGTGCGACAGCGTCGGTTGGGTCACCCGCAGATGATCGGCGGCGCGGGTAAAGCTCAGCTTGTCCGCGACGGCGAGGAAATAGCGCAGATGACGCAGCTCCATTGTGCCCGATGTATGTGGTGTATCTATCAATATAATAAAAATATATCATTGGTTCTATGAATTCTTCAAGCGTAATCTACAGTCGTAAACCGGCAGCGAACCGGGTGGCGGATAAAGAACCCGAGGAAGCCGGAACATGGCGGTCCGCAAGAAATCTTCGTGGCTTCCGGCGCTATTAAGCCGCGTGCAAATGGGCAACGACCCATTTGCACCACAAATCGCCCCTCGCCCTCTGGGAGAGACAAGGGGCGGGGGGTGAGCCGGGAATTCTCGGACCCGCCTGCGCGCGTCCGTGCCGGCGAACGCCTGAAGCGTCTCGCTTCGGGCCGGAACGGGCTGAGCGGAGTCAGGCATTTTTGCGACGCTCAGTAGGTTTCGGAACGATCCTGGAACCGTAGGAGGAGAGACATGATTAAGGGCATCTTGGTGGTTGTCGCACTTGTTATTTGGCCTGCGGGCAGCGGTTTGGCGCAGAATTTTCCAACCAAACCCATCCGCTTTATCGTTCCGTTCCCTGCGGGGGGCGGCGCGGACCTATGGGCGCGCGTCATCGGTCAGAAGCTCACCGACGCGTGGGGGCAAAACGTGATTGTCGACAACCGTAGCGGCGCCTCGGGCATTATCGGCACGGAACTGGCGAGCAAAGCGGTGCCGGACGGCTATACGCTGCTGATGGGG
>MERG01000467.1:12815-16773 GCA_001771985.1 Betaproteobacteria bacterium RIFCSPLOWO2_12_FULL_62_13
GGGGACGACCGGAACACATGCTACCAATCCGGTCGTGTTCAGCAAGCTGCCCTACGATTCGATCAAACACTTCGTTCCGATTTCTAACTTTGTCGATACGCCATTCATGCTGGTCGCGCATCCCTCTGTTCCGGTCAAATCGTTAAAGGACCTGATCAGCCTCGCAAAGACGCGCCCGGGGCAGCTCAACTACGCTTCTTTCGGAAATGGAAGTTCGGCGCACCTTGCGGGCGAGCTGTTCAAAACCGCAGCGAAGCTCGACATCGTGCATGTCCCGTATCGGGGCGGGCCACCCGCGATGGTCGATCTGCTTGGCGGGCAGGTATCAATGATGTTCAACAGCCTGCCCGCAGTAATCCCGCACGTCAAATCGAGGCGATTGAGCGGGATTGCTGTGGCATCCGCGACGCGGGCAAAAGGGATGCCGGACATTCCGACGTTTGCCGAGGCGGGCTTGCCCGGTATCGAGGCAGGCTCGTGGTATGGGGTATTCGCACCGGCAGGCACACCCAAAGCGGTGGTCGCCAGGCTTAATTCTGAAATCGTCAAGATGTTGAAATCGCCGGAGGTTCAGCAGCGCCTGGCAACGGAGGGCGCTGATCCGATTGGCAACTCCCCCGAGGAATTCGCGGCACAAGTGAAACGCGACATCACCAAGTGGGGCAGAGTCGCACGAGAATCGGGCATCCGCGCAGAATAGAACGCGGGCCGCGGAACACGGCGGCCGCGAGCAACGGCACACCACCCGCGTACTGAGCTTCGTGCAAATGAGTGACAACTCAGTTGCACCATAAATCCCCCCTCGCCCTTCGGGGCCGGGGGTGAGGGCTGGGTGGAGTCAGGCAATTTTACGACGCCCAGTAACCCAACCATTCAGGCAATAGGAGATTGAACGATATGGATACGGCACAGACGGCGCCCAAGGTGATACCGATGACGCCCAAGTTGTCTTTCGGCACTACAGTCCGCGACTGGCAAGAAGGCATAAACGTCGCCCGATTGCGGGAGGAGCGAGCGGCACGAGCCCGCAAAATCATGCGCGAGCACGGCGTTGCGGCCCTCGTCGCGAGCGAGCCGCCGAGTGTCCGCTACTTGACGGGACTGCGCGTGGCTCCCCTGCACCAAACGACCTATGTGCTGTTCTTCGCCGACGACCACGACCCGGTGGTGTTCGCCCATGCCGGCTGGTATCAGCAGATGCCGGAGGATGCGCCCTGGATCAAGAATTGGCGTGTGGCCCGGGCTTGGTTCGCAGGCATCGCGGGGCCGGGCGCGACGAACGACGAGACCAAGAAGTTCGCGAGCGAGATCCACCAGGAACTCGCCGATAGAGGGCTGGCGAAGGAAAAGATCGCCACCATCGCCATCGACGGTTTAGGCCAGGAGGCCCTGAGGAAAGAAGGTATTACGGTCGTCGAGGGCTGGCCGATGATGATGGAGATGCGAATGATCAAAACCCGGGACGAGATTACATGTTTCCGAATGGTGGCCTCGATGTGCGGCGCGGCGTATCAGCGGCTTCACGAGCAGTTGCGCCCGGGGATCACCGACATCGACGCCAACCGCATCGCGATCAACGCACTCTATGATCTGGGGGCGGATGCAATCTGGGTCGCTACTCGCAGCGGTCCCATGTCGTTTGAGCGCGCGTTCTACTCGACCGGCCGGATCATCGAGCATGGCGAGCTGCTCTACGTCAACATGTGCAGGACCCAGTTCCTTGGCTACTCCGCCTGTATCTACCGGACTTTCGTCGTGGGCCGGCAGCCAACGGACAAAGAAGTCGGCATGTACAACCGCCTGCGCGACCGCCTCGACAGTGTCATGGATGCGATCCGGCCCGGCAACACGACCGCTGACGCCGCCAAGCATTTCCCGCCGGCCAAGACCTGGGGCTACGAAGACGAGGCCACGGTCTTTACCATCGAGTTCGCGCACGGCATCGGCCTGCACGAACTCTACGATCCGCCTATCGTGAGCCGCCACTGCTCGTTCGACCACCCTCAGGTGTTCGAACCGGGGATGGTCATCGCCGTAGAGAGCATGGACGGGGAGCACCGCGTCGGAGGCGTGCGGCTGGAAAATATGGTGGTAGTGACGGAAAAGGGGGTGGAGATGCTCGACTCATTCCCGCGGGACAAGATCCTGGTGGCGGGCACCTGCTGAGGCTGGCGGGCATTGCGAGGTAGCGCCTCCACGAGGAGAATCGTTAGGAGTTTGTCGGACTTTGGGCCGACAAACTCCTAAGAACAAGAACTCCAACAAAAATTCCGCTGCCTTCTTGTGATCGCGTAGCCGCGCATTTTCCTGTGGCGCGTCTTCGGTAGAGGACATATCATCGTTCAACTGCGGTCTTTAGCGCGAAGGAGGAGGACAAATGATAATGAATGCTAAGGTGTTGGCGGGCATCATTTCGGGCGTGATGGGTCTGTGGTTGTTTTCAGTGCCGGTGGCCTTCGCGCAGGCAAAGTATCCGCTTCGTCCGATCCGAGTGCTCATTCCGTTTCCTGCTGCCGGCGCCGCGGACACCATAGGCCGCTCGATAGGCGACCGCCTTTCCGCGCAATTGGGACAGCCCGTGGTGGTTGACAACCGGCCCGGCGCTGCGGGGCGCCTCGCGACGGAGATGCTGGCCCGAGCCGAGCCGGACGGCTACACGCTGCTGGTCGGGGGCGTAGGCCCGCTCGCGATCAGCCCTTCGCTCTACCGGAAGCTGCCGTACGATCCGGAACAGGATTTTCTTCCGATCACGCGCGTTGCGGAGATCATCAACGTCATGGTAATCCACCCTTCGAGCGGAGTCGGCAACCCGAAACAATTCATCGGATGGGCCAAGCAGCGCGGGGGCGACGTGCGTTTAGGCAGTTCCGGTCCCGGTCAGTTCGATCACCTCGTCGGCGAGTTCTTTAAACGCCAGGCCGGCATCAGCATGACGCATGTGCCGTACAAGGGTGGCGGCCCCGCCCTGATCGACATGGTGTCGGGCGACATCCAGCTCATGTTTGCGACCTATGTCACCGCCGTGCCGCACGTGCGCGGCGGGAGGCTGCGCGCGATCGCGGTGAGCACGCCGCAGCGCCAACCGCTTCTGTCCGATCTTCCCGCGGTGAGCGAACTGATCCCCGGATTCGGCGCCAGCAACTGGAACGGCATGTTCGCACCGGCGAAGACGCCGCGCGCGATCGCCGATCGCCTGTTCGCCGAGATCAACAAGGCGATGCAGCACCCCGACGTGAAGAAGCGCCAGAACGCGGTCGGCATCGAGCCTGGCGGCAGCCCATCACGCGCGGAGTTCGCGAAATTCATCCGCGAAGATGCGGCGCGTTGGGCAAAGATCATCAAAGACGCCAATATCAAGGTGGAGTAATACGCAATCATGCGAAAACAATTATTGTGGAGCGTCGCGATGCTGGTGCTGGCGGCGATGTTCGGCGGTAACGCATGGCCCCAGGCGTACCCGACGAAGCCCATCCGGTTCATAGTGCCGTGGGCCGCGGGCGGCGTTGCCGACATCACCGCACGTCTGGTGGGCCGCAAGCTGGGCGAGAACATGGGCCAGGCCTTCGTCGTGGATAACCGCGCAGGCGCGACCGGCATCATCGGCTCCGAACTCGTTGCGCGCTCCGCGCCCGACGGGTATACGTTGCTGATGGGCACCACCACCACGCACGCGACCAATCCCGTCATGTTCAAGAAACTGCCCTACGATGCGGCCAGGGATTTCGCCCCGATTTCACTCGTCGCGGACGCGCCGTTCGTCCTGCTCGTGCACCCTTCGCTGCCCGTCAGGAGCGTCAAGGAACTGATCGCGTTCGCCAAAGCGCGACCGGGACAACTCACCTTCGGCTCCTCCGGCACCGGTGGCTCGTCGCACCTCGGATTCGAATTGTTCAATCAGATGGCCGGGATCAAGGCCGTTCACGTGCCGTACAAGGGATTGGCGCCCGCCACGCTGGAC
>MERG01000468.1 GCA_001771985.1 Betaproteobacteria bacterium RIFCSPLOWO2_12_FULL_62_13
GTCACCCATGACGCTACGCCGCTTCCTTGAGCAGCGTTTCACCGGGCTTCACGCGCGTGAACTGCACCGGCCGCATCGCGATGTCGAAACGCCCGTCTTTCCATGTCACGCAGGTATAGCACGAGTTGGCGAGGTCCCGCACGTCGGGAAAGTCGGAGCGGAAATGCGCGCCGCGCGAATCCTCGCGCGCCATCGCCGCGAAACGGATGGTTTTGCTGACGAGAATGAGGCTCTTCAGATTGAGCCAGTCGTGCCACGTGAGATTGAAGGCGAGGTTGGAAGCGTCGACGCCGGTCGCATCGAGCCGCGCCTCGAGTTCATCGAGCGCGCCTTCCGCGCGCTTGAGACTCGCCGCGTCGCGCATGATGCCGACGTCGTCCCACATCAGTTCATAAAGTGTCTCACGGATGGCGGCGAGATCGCCCGCCGGATTGCCCAGCGGCGCGCGCGCGCTTGCGATCGCGGCTTCGAGCGCCTCCCGGTCCGGCTCCTGGAACGCGCCGTTCGCCTTGATCCATCCCGGCATGACGTCGCCCGCGATGCCGCCGAATACCGTGGAATTCGCTACGCCATTGCCGCCCAGGCGGTTGGCGCCGTGCACGCCGCCCGAGTCCTCGCCCGCAACGAACAGGCCCGGAAGGCCGGCCGTGCAATCCGTCTTGAACGCAACGCCGCCCATCATGTAGTGCCCCGTCGGCACTACATCGACGAGACCCGATACCAGGTCGAAACCGCAGTCGGCGCAGCGCGCCACCATGCCCTTGAACATCTTGCGAACCATCACGGGATCGAGATGGCGCATGGTGATGTAGAGCCCCCCGCGCGGGCCGACCTTCCCTATCCGCATCTGGTCGAACATGGCGCGGCTTACGACGTCGCGCGTCGCGCGCTCCTCGCGCTTGTCGTAGAGATGCATGAAGCGTTCGCCCTCGCCGTTGAGCAGGTGGCCGCCGGAGCCGCGCAGGCCCTCTTCGATGATGGTGCCGGTGATGCGGGTGTGCGGTCCCGCGATTAAACCCGTCGGGTGAAACTGCACCATCTCCATGTCGCGCAGCGTCAATCCCGCGCGCAACGCCATTGCCATCCCGTCGCAGGTCTTGTCGCCCGATGGCGTGTGGTACTTGTACATGGTCGGCCCGCCGCCGGTTGCAAGCAGCACGGCCTGCGCCTGCACGAAAACGAATTCGCCGCTGCGCACATCGATCATCACCACGCCGGCGAGCGCATCGCCGGGTTTGTTCTTGATGAACTCGACCGCGCGGTGCTCCTCGAGCCGGTGGATGCCGCGCGCCCAAACCTGCTCGGCGAGCCGGTTGATGATCTCGATGCCGGTCAAATCCCCCTTGTGAACGGTGCGGTCGAAGGTCTGCCCGGCAAACGCCTTCTGGTGGATGGTCCCGTCGGGGTTGCGGTCAAAAAAGCAGCCGAGCTCGTTTTCAAGTTCATGGATGCGCTCGACCGCCACGCTCACCAGGGTCCACGCCAGATCCTGGTCGGGCAGCCACTTGCCGCCTTCGATGGTATCCATGAAGTGGCGCTCGACGGAATCCCCGGCGGCAAGCGCGACGTTGTAGCCGCCCTGCACCATGCGCGTGCAGCCGGACTTTCCGAGCAGGCCTTTCACCGCGACGGTGATCGAGAGTTCGGGATTCGCCTGATGGGCGTGAAGCGCCGCGAACAGCCCCGCCCCGCCCGAGCCGAGTATCAGGATGTCTGTTTTGAGCCTTTTCATTCAGAACCTTTGAACCGCCAAGACGCCAAGTCCGCCAAGAAAGAACGAGGAAGTTTCAGGATAACCATCACAACTCACTGGCCAGGCGTCCAAAAAATTCGTTCGCAATCATTGCAGAATTCCGGCTTTCGCCGCGATGACGGTTTGGAAAATCTATCGTTCGCTTCTCTTGGCGGCCTTGGCGTCTTGGCGGTTAAATTGCTTTTACCCCGAGAGCGGCGAGGGCGGCGGCGCGCTTGGCGCGCGCCGATTGATTGACCTGGGTGTGGAGACTGCCGCCGTGGCTGTCCATCGAGACCAGCAACGGCCCGAAACCTTTCACGCGGAATTTCCACAGCGATTCGGGATTGAGATCGTCGAGATCGACGTCCTCGATTGCCTCGACCCAAGTGGTCTCCAGCGCCGCCGCACCGCCGACGATAGCGAGATAGACGCCGCCGAGATCCCGGAACGCGTCGAGCGAGCCCTGGCCCAAGCCCCCCTTGCCGATGATGATGCGCACGCCATAGTCACTCATCAACGGCCGCGTGAAGCGCTCCATGCGCGCGCTGGTGGTGGTGCCGATGCACACGGGCGCATAGCCTGCGGGATATTGCGCCGATTTCTCGACCTTCTTCACGTTCGGCGCGGTGTGGATCACCGCGTGGCCGTTCATGTCGAAGCGCGTTTTGCGGCCGCGGTCGAACATGTGAATCTGCGTCGCGTCGCGGATGCCGTAGAGCGTGCCGTTGAGGCTGACGGTATCGTTCACCCTGAGGCTCCGGATCTGCTGCTCCGCCACCGGTGTCGTGAAATCATAATGCGCCATAAAAAACCCGTGAGATCGTGAGTCGTGAGATCGCAAATGGGCGTTCGACCTCGCGCTCTCCCGCCCTCACGCCCTCACGAATGTCGATGCCTGTCTCTGCGTCCTTTGCGTCCTTTGCGTCTTAGCTTCTTAGAAACCGTAAGTGAGCCCCTCGGGCGTGAAGGTCGCGCGGGCGCGGCGCGCCGAGTGGCATTGCATGTTCACCGCCACCGGATTCATCGTGATGTGGGTGGCCGCGGTCTCCACATGCACCGCGAACGAAGTCGAATCGCCGCCCAGCCCCTGGGGGCCCACGCCGAGCTGATTCACCGCTTTCGTCAATTCCTCTTCCAGCTTCGCGCCTTCCGGATCAACGCATTGCGAGCCGAGCGGGCGGGTCGCCGCGACCTTCGACAAATGCACGCACAGATCGGCAGTACCGCCCACGCCGACGCCGACGATGGTCGGCGGACAGGTCTTGCCGCCCGCATCAAGCACGCAATCGATGACAAAGGTCTTGATCGCGTCGATCCCTTCGGCGGGAACCGCCATCTTGAGCCAGGAATTGTTTTCCGAACCCGAACCCTTGGGGATCATCTCGATCGACAGCGTTTCCGGCTCGGGCGCGAAATCGATGTGAATTACCGGCACCGCGCGCCCGCAGGAGGTATGCTGGTTCACCCGCGTGACCGGGTGGACCACCGAAGAGCGGAATGGATGCTCGCGGGTGGCGCGCTCGCAGCCTTTGACAATCGCCTGCTTCAGTTGATAACCGTCGATTTCGACCTTTGCGCCGATCGTCACGTTGTAAATCGGGATGCCGGTATCCTGGCACAGCAGGTTGTTGGTGTCCTCGGCGACCTTGATGTTCTTGATCATGGTGCCGATGATCGCCTTGCCGGTCGGGTCGGTTTCGCTGCTGTCCAGCCGCTCGAAACCCTGCTTGATGTCGGGCGGCAGAACCTTGAGCGCGCGGATGTAGAGTTCCTTGCACGCTTCTTCCACCTGCTTCAGATCCATCTTCATCATTGCAATCCCTTATGTAGGGGATGGCTCCGTTCCGGCTTAGACAGAAATCACGTTCCTTAATTTCCAAAACACCCGTTCGCCGCCCCCGGCGCGCTCAATTGACCTGTAACTTGCGCTCGCGAATGACCTTCGCCCAGCGAGCCGATTCCTCTTTCATGGCCTTGGCAAACTCAGCCGGGGTGTTGCCGACCGGGGCCATGCCGAGCTCGTTGAAGCGCTTCTTG
This sequence comes from Betaproteobacteria bacterium RIFCSPLOWO2_12_FULL_62_13, assembly GCA_001771985.1. Classification (GTDB taxonomy): domain Bacteria; phylum Pseudomonadota; class Gammaproteobacteria; order Burkholderiales; family SG8-41; genus DSOT01. The sequence continues at coordinate 3,773 of MERG01000468.1, forward strand.
ACGTCTGCGCTCTGCAGAGCTTTCACCGAGTCGGCGTGAATCTTGTTGATGATCGCCTTGGGAGTGCCCGCCGGCGCAACCAGGCCAAACCAGCCGAGGTTCTCGAAACCGCCCAAGGTCTCGGCCACGGCGGGCACCTCCGGCACCTGCGGCACGCGTTGCCTGCTGGTCACACCGAGCGCGCGCAGCTTGCCTTGCTTCACGAACCCGATAGCGGCAGAAAGGTTAGGGGTGAGAAAGCTGATCTGCCCCGCAACAAGATCGATCAACGCGGGACCCTCGCCTTTGTACGGCACGTGAATCGCGTTGATACCCGCGGTGGAGACAAAATTCTCCGCCGCAAGATGCGTCTGGGTTCCAAAGCCCGCCGAACCGAAGTTGATGCTGCCCGGTTTGGCCTTGGCCATTGCGATCAGGTCCTTGACGCTTTTGGCGGCAAAGCTGGGATGCACCACGATGACCTGCGGGCCGCTCGCAACATTGGTGATCGCCAGAAAATCCTTCTCAGCATTGAACGGCATCCTGCTGTAGAGATGCTGGTTTGCCGTCACCACGGAGCCGGACGGCATGAACAATGTGTATCCGTCGGGCGTCGCCTTCGCCGCGAGTTCGCCACCGATGTTACCCCCGGCGCCGGCGCGGTTATCCACCACTATGGTCTGCCCCCACGTCTCGTTCAGTTTCTGGGCAAGGATGCGCGTAACGATGTCGGTCGCCCCACCGGGCGAGAACGGCACGATGATCCGCACCGGCTTGGTGGGATAGGCCTGTCCCGAGCCCGTCGAAGCGGTCTGCGCCCCGGCCGCCGTGGCCACGAGCAGCGTACCCGCAACAGCAATCCATTTCGCAGTCCGCATCACTTCCTCCTGCTTCGTTGTTGTAATCAAAGGGTTTTCTAGCAATCACCTTACCGCAATACGACCCCCGGCAGCAAGCTGAAGCCACGATAGCCCCGTCGCCTCCGTTGCAAGGTGCCGCAATTCGCGTTTGAGCTTCTCGCGCACGGCGCGATACGCCGGGCGCCTGATGCCGTTGGCGAGCTCATATGGATCCTTTTCGAGATCGTACAGTTCATCGAGCTCGCCGTCGCGGCTGCGGTTCACCCAGCGTATGTACTTGTGCCGCGCGGTGCGCACCGCCTTGTGCGCGAAGAAAAGCGACCATGGCTTGTCGTGCTTGCGCCTCACGAACTCCACCGCCATCGCATTCATGATGTCGGTGATGTAGCCGGTGTGCTGGACGTAGGTCCCGTTCTCATTGAGCTTCGGGTCGTAGAGCCGGCCGTGGCCATCGTAGGCGACCCAGAAGTCGTAGCCGGGACGCGGCTTGCCGTCGTTGCCCATGTGCCACTTGCCGATGTGCGCCGTCTCATACCCCAGGCGCTTGAGCTCCAGGTGATAGTTCGGCAACCGGTGACTCGCAGCGTCACGCGCGACATTGTCGATAATACCGTGGCGGCTGGCATATTGACCGGTGAGGATCGAAGCTCGGTTGGGCGAGCAGATCGGCGTGGTGTGGAACGCGCGCTCGAACAGCGCGCCTTCCTGCACGATGCGGTCGATGTGCGGCGTCTTGAGATACGGATGGCCGCCCGCGCCGAACTCATCGAACCGCAGGTCATCGATCAGGATAACGATGAAATTGGGGCGCCGCGCCACGCTTTCGCCTTATGAAAACCGCGCTCGGGTCACGATCAGCGCAAGTTCACATCACATTAAATACTGAGCATTGCAGAAATGCATGACGATGCTCAGCCCTCATCCCCGACCTTTCTCCCGAAGAGCGAAGGGAGATTCGAGGCATAAATGGATTGTCATCCATTTATGCAAGGCTCAAGAGGAACGCCAGTCCCGCCGCGATACTCACCCCGGCCGCCGCCGCGAGCAGGCTTTTCTGCCAGCCGCGCCAGGCCAGGAATTCCAGCATCAGCAGCCGCACGCCGCCCGCCAGGTGCGCCGCAAGCAGCAATACCAGCACCGTCTCAACAAATTTGACGAGGGGCTGCTCGGTCCAGCGCAAAAAGCCGTCGAGCCGCACCTCACCCCGCAACGCCTGACCCAACGCCCAGAAATGCAACGGCAGGAACAGTGTGAGGAGCAACCCGGACACGCGGTGGACGACAAACGCCCAGTAGGCCGGGTGATTACGGGCACGGAAATCGCTCTTCATCGCTGACCGGCTAGACACCGAACACCGCGTAAACCGCACGCCAGCCCCACAGCGCGAGCAGTGCCCCGAAGATCAGGGTCGCAACTTCGAGCGAACGTCCGCGCCAGTCGAGCATCTCGGACAGCATGCTGCGCAAGCCGATCGGCGCATGTACGGCAACGGCGGCGACGAACAGCGCATAGAACGCAGCCCACAACACATTACCGCGTGTGCGGCCGAGGATCTCGCCGGCACTGAGGCCATTGCGCACGGCGTAAATGATCGTGACGAGATGCACGATCACGCATAGCGCGAGCACAGCGCCGCTGGCGCGCTGCGCGCCCCACAGCAGCACTTGAGACCGCGCGTTCATGCACGCGCTCCGTGCTGCCAGAATGATGAATGATGAACGATGAACGATGAACAAGTGCGCTCCACGCGCTGCGCCTTTTCATTCATCATTCCGCATTCCGCATTCATCATTTTCAGAGCTCGCCCTTCATCGCCGCAGCGAGCGCCGCGCGTTTCAAGCCGGCGATAGATGCAGTCGGCGAGAGTTGCTTGGGGCAGCGCTCCGTGCAGTTCATCTGCGTGTGGCAGGCATGGCAGCCGGCATCGCCCGCCACCGCCGCAAGCCGCGCTTTCTGGTCGCGGTCGCGCACGTCGTTATGCAGCGTCCAGGCGCGGTTCAGCGCCGCCGGTCCGAGATAACCGGGGTTCCACGACACGACGTCACACGAGCTGTAGCACACGCCGCAGCCGATGCATTCGATCGCCTCATCCACCAGCCTTCTCTGCGCTGAGTCGGGCGATACGCGGGCGAAGCCGTCATTGCGCGTTGTCTCGCCGCGGAAGCGGCCATGCGCGGCGGCCCATTTGTCGAAGAACGGGCTCATGTCGGTGACAAGGTCCTTGATCACCGGGAGATTCGCAAGAGGGGCGATTTCGAGACGATCGTGCGCAGCGACCTTGGCCACATGGGTGCGGCAGGTCCAGCGCGCCTTACCGTTCACGGTCATCGCGCACGAGCCGCACACGCCCACGCGGCAGGCGAAGCGATAAGAGAGCGTTGAATCAAGACCGCGCTGGATATGCGTCACCACGTCGAGCACGGTCTGGCTCTCGAACCGCGGCACCTCGAACGTCTGAAAGTGGCCGGACTCCCCGCCACGCCAGACACGAACCTGAAGCGTGCTCATAAAAATGATGAATGCGGAATAATGAACGAACGGCAAAGGCGCGCGAAGCGCCCTCATTCATCACTCATCATTCATCATTCACCATTGGCCTCTAGGCGCTTTCGTAGAGCCGCGTCATCACGAATTCGCGATGCCCGAGCGCTTCGGACGCAGTGAGCCGGCCGTTGCAGGTGCGCAGCATCACTTCCAGGAGCTCGTTGCCGGCCTGGTCCAGGTTCTTCTCCCGCTGCAGCAGCCCGGACACGTCGAGATCCATGTGTTCGCTCATGGTGCGCGCGGTGCGCGGATTCGCCGTGAGCTTGATCACCGGCAGGATCGGGTTGCCGATGACGTTACCCTGTCCGGTCGGGAACAAGTGCACCACGTAGCCCGCCGCAGCGAGCAGCGTCACCATTTCCGCGGCGGCCGAAGACGAATCCATGAACCACAGGCCGGGGCCGGTCGGCGCTTCGGCCTTGTCGAGCACGCCGATCACCTTGCATTTCTTGCCGATCTTCTGGATGTTGCCGAACGCCTTTTCCTCGATGGTGGTGAGTCCGCCCGCGATGTTGCCCTTGGTCGGCTGCGAATCGGACAGGTCGTCGGTCTTGTGGCGGTTGATCACTTCCTGGTAGCGGTCGAACATGAACATGAACCGCTCGCGCACCTCGCCGTTCGCGCACCGATCGGCCACGATCTGCTCGCCGCCGGTGATTTCGGTGGTCTCGCCGAAGCACATCGTCACACCCAGCGGTTCCAGCTTGTCGAAGGCATTGCCCACCGTGGGGTTGGAACCGCAGCCGGAAGTCGTGTCGGACTCGCCGCACTTGCAGGAGACCCACAGGTCGCTTACCGGACACTCTTCGCGCTTGAGTTCCGAAGCCCATTGCATGTATTCCTTGGCGACTTTGGAAGCGCGCAGGATGGTGTCGTGATCGCCGTGCAGCTCGATGCCGAAACCGATCACCGGCTTGCCGGTCCTGGCGATGCCGTCGACCACGCGCTTGGTCCAGCCTTCCTCGATGCCGATCACCACCACCGCCGCAACGTTGGGGTTGGAGCCCGCGCCGATCAGCGTGCGGAAGTGAAGATCCAGGTCGGCGCCGAACTGCAGGCGTCCGTAGGGGTGGGGGATCGCCATCGCGCCCTTGATGTTGTTAGCCACCGCTTCGCACGCGGCGTTGGCGAGGTCATCGACCGGAAGGATGATGACGTGGTTGCGCACGCCGGCGCGGCCGTTCTCGCGCCGGTAGCCCCGGAAGATAGTCTTGCTGTTAATCATATGAACCCCGGTGAATGGTGAATGGTGAATGGTGAATGGTGAATGGTGAATGGTGAATGGTGGATGGTGAGATGTGACAAGTGAACAGAAACGGCGACCGGCCTTGCCTGTTCACCGTTCGCTGTTCACTGCACTACTACCAGCGTTTGGTCTTGATGTTGTGAACATGCGCGTGTTCGCCGACCTTGATGTCGGACACCGCGCGTCCGATGTCGAAACCGTACTTGATGACCGTGTCGCCTTTCCTGATCTCCTTGGTGGCGACCTTGTGCCCGATCGGGATGTCATTGATCGCCTTGACCTTGATGGTGGAGTCGTCCTCCATCACCCAGCCGATCAGTTCCTGGCCGGCCTTGATGCCCTCGATCACGGCAACGCCCACCGTGTCTTTCTCGTCGTGAACCAGTATGTGAATCATGTCGTCTCCTTGCTGCTGTTGCGATGCGGAAAGAGGGATGACGCCGGCTGATGATGGCGGTCTCGTGGGCGCATTCTACCCGCCCCACCCCTCAAAGTCAACTATATGACCTATATGAATTGGAGGGGTATGGGTGTTAGAATGCCGTCGGTTCGGAAACGCCACAGGGATCGCACGATGGCTAACACGCTCGCCGCAGGCAACCTTACTTTCAACCCGCTTTATAAGGAAGTCAAGATCCGCATCACCCGCAGCCTCGCCGCGGGCGAATGGAAGCCGGGCGAGGCGCTGCCCAGCGAGTCGCGGCTCGCAGGGCAGTTCAACGTCTCGATCGGCACCGTTCGCAAGGCGATCGACGAGCTGGTTGCGGAGCAAATCCTTGTGCGGCAACAGGGCCGCGGCACCTTTGTTGCAACGCACACCGAAGACCGCACGCTGTTTTACTTTTTCCACATTGTCGGCAAGGACGGCAGCAAGGAGCTCCCGGTCACCGAATTCTTGTCGTTCCACAGGGGGAAGGCCGAGGCCGAGGATGCAGCGCGACTCGGGATCCCGAGCGGCGCCAGGAAGTTACGCATCCGGAATTTATTGAAACTCGGCGGCAAGCCGGTGATTTTCGACGATATCGTGGTGCCCACGGCGCTCTTCCCCGACCTCGATCAGGACACCTTCGTCAAGCGCGAGAGCACCATCTACGGACTGTACCAGGCACGCTACGGCATCAACGTCATCCGCATCAGCGAGCGCCTGTCGGCGGCCAATGCGCCGGCACGGATTGCCGGCCTCCTGGACACCAGGCGGAACACTCCGGCGCTGGTGATAAAGCGCGTGGCCTACACCTACAACGATACGCCCGTCGAATACCGCGTAAGCTGGGTCAACACCGAGAATCACGAATACCTGAGCGATCTGTGGAAGAGCGAGGCGCGGTGAAAAGCCGTGAGCAGTGAGCGGTGCCTATTCCTGAGTTCCGACTGCTGCGGCACCAGCGCCCGCCAGTTTCTCCTTGATGCGCGCCGCTTTGCCTGAACGTTGGCGCAGGTAATAGAGCTTGGAGCGGCCGACGTCGCCGCGGCGCTTGACCTCGATGCTTGCGATGAGCGGCGAGTAGGTCTGGAACGTGCGTTCCACGCCTTCGCCGGAGGAAATCTTGCGCACGATGAAGGACGAATTGAGTCCACGGTTGCGCTTGGCGATCACCACGCCTTCATAGGCCTGGGCGCGCTTGCGGTCGCCTTCGACGACGTTGACGTTCACCACCACGGTGTCGCCGGGCGCGAAGTCGGGAATGCTCTTCCCGAGGCGTTTGATCTCTTCCTGTTCGAGCTCTCTGATGATGTCCATGTTCACGCTCCTTGCACTTCCTTCTTGAATTCTTCCAGCAGCTCGCGTTCCTCATCGGTCAGCGCGCGCCGCTCCAGCAAATCCGGCCGCCGCTGCCAGGTTCGTCCCAGCGCCTGCTTCAACCGCCAGCGGCCGATCTCGGCGTGGTTGCCCGAAAGCAGCACCGCCGGCACCGCTTTGCCATCATACACTTCCGGCCGCGTGTAGTGCGGGCAGTCGAGCAGGCCATTCACGAACGAATCCTGGTTCGCCGACTCGGCATCGCCCAGCGCGCCCGGCAGTTGCCGCACCACGCAGTCCATCACCACCATCGCCGCAAGCTCTCCACCGGAGAGCACATAATCGCCGATCGAAATCTCGTCCTCGACGCTCTTGCGGACCAGCCGCTCGTCCACGCCTTCATAGCGTCCGGCAAGAAGCACCAGCCCCTGCTCCCGCGCGAGCGCGATCACCAGTTCATGGTGAAGCAGGCGGCCTTGCGGCGAGAGATAAATCACCCGCGGCTCGCGCACGCCCGAGCTCTTCTGCCGCTGCCGCGCCGCCGCCAGCGCTTTCCCGAGCGGCTCCGCCATCATCACCATGCCGGGGCCGCCGCCGTAGGGCCGATCGTCCACCGTGCGATAGCTGTTGGCGGCAAAATCGCGCGGATTCCACAGCACCAACTGGTACAATCCTTTGTCCCGCGCGCGGCCCGTTATTCCGCACTCCGTCACCGCGTCGAACATCGGCGGAAATAGCGTGACGACGTCAAACTGCATCAGTAATCCGCGCCCCAATCGACCCTGATCACGCCGCCGGCAAGATCGACCTGCGTCACCACCTCCGCGATGAACGGTATCAGCCGCTCGCGTTCGCCGTGCACCACCAGCACGTCGTTAGCGCCGGTCTCGATCATCCGGACCACCCGGCCGAAGTCCTGCGCCGCGTTGTTCACCACGTTAAGACCGATCAGGTCGGTCCAGTAAAATTCATTTGCTGCAGTGTTCGGCAACGCTTCCCGCGCAACGGCAACCTCCTTGCTTCTGAACAGCGCTGCCGCATCACGATCGTCACAGCCTTCAAGCTTGGCCACGACCGCACGGCCCTGAACCTTCGATCCCGCGACCCGGTACTCTCGCCAATTGTCGTTACGGCCGAGCCACCATGCCGCGTAGGCGAGCAGGTTCTCCGCTGCCGCGGTGAAAGGTTGAACCTTGATCCAGCCCGTGACGCCAAACGGGGCGGAAACGCGCCCCATCACCACCAGCTTCTCAGACGGCTTCAGAGCCTGCAACACCAGATTGTTTGACGAGCCGCGCCGCAGTGTCGGACAGGATCGCACCCTTGGATTGCCAATAGGCGAGGCGCTCCTTGTTGATGCGCAGCGTTTCCTGGCCTTCCGGCGCTTTGGGGTTATAGAACCCGATGCGCTCGATGAAGCGGCCGTCGCGCGCGCGGCGCGAATCGGCCACGACCAGATTGAAGAACGGACGCTTGTTTGCGCCGCCGCGTGCCAAACGAATCACGACCATGGCTAACCTTGCTGATCCGGAAACGGAAAGGGCGTGATTTTACGCTACTTTTTGCTCAGCGCGCAAGGAGAACGAAGAGCGTATCGGCGTGCATCGGCGGCCAAGATCGTACTATACTTAGGAATGCGCCGCGACGGGTCTAGCGCATTCCTGGGAACATCCCCCTCATCGAGCGCATCATCTTGACGAGCCCGCCTTTCGCCATCATCTTCATCATCTTCTGCGTCTGCTCGAACTGGTTCAGGAGGCGGTTCACTTCCTGCACCGTGACCCCGGCGCCCGCGGCGATGCGGCGCTTGCGGGAGGCCTTGATGAGCTCGGGCCTGGCCCGTTCCCGCCGCGTCATCGAGTTGATGATGCCCTCGATACGGCGGATCGCCTTGTCGTCCATGTGCGGGGCTCCTTGCGCCATCTGCGCAAGGTTGCCGGGGAGCTTGTCGGCAAGCGCCGCGAGCCCGCCCATCTTCTTCATCTGCGCGATCTGCTGCTTGAAATCCTCGAGGTCAAAACCCTTGCCCGACTTGACTTTCTTTGCAAGTTTCTCGGCTTCGTCGCGGTCGACGCTCTTCTGCACATCCTCGAGCAGCGACAGCACGTCGCCCATGCCGAGGATGCGCGAGGCCATGCGGTCGGGGTAAAACGCTTCGAGACCGGCGAGCTTCTCGCCCACCCCGGCGAACTTGATGGGCTTGCCGGTAACGCGCCGCACCGAGAGCGCCGCTCCGCCGCGCGCATCACCGTCGAGTTTGGAAAGGATGATGCCGGTCAAGGGCAGGGCGTCGGCAAACGCTTTCGCCGTGTTCACGGCATCCTGGCCCTGCATGGCATCGACCACGAACAGCGTCTCGATCGGCTTCAGCGCCGCGTGCAGCTCGCGAATCTCCTGCATCATCGCTTCGTCGATCGCGAGCCGTCCCGCGGTATCGACGATCAGAACGTCGTGGTAATGCTTGCGCGCGAAGTCGAGCGCCGCGGCGGCGATGTCGGCCGGCTTGTCGCCCGCCGCCACCGGAAAGAAATCGGCCTCGACCTGGGCCGCAAGGGTCTTCAGTTGCTCGATCGCGGCGGGGCGGTAGACGTCACAGCTCGAGAGCAGGACTTTCTTCCGGTGCTCCTCACGAAGCCACTTCGCAAGCTTGCCGCTGGTAGTGGTCTTGCCCGATCCCTGCAATCCCGCCATCAGGATCACCGCCGGTGGTTGCGTGGCAAGATTCAGCGCGTCGTTCTTCTCGCCCATCAATTGGACGAGTTCACGGTGGACAATGCCGACCACCGCCTGGCCCGGCGTAAGGCTGCCCGCCACTTCCACCCCGAGCGCCTTCTCGCGCACCCGGCCGACGAACTCCTTGACCACCGGCAGCGCCACGTCGGCTTCCAGCAGCGCCATACGCACTTCCCTCAGCGCTTCCTGAATATTGTTTTCGGTGATACGCGCCTCGCCGCGCAACGTCTTGATCACGCGCGAAAGGCGCTGGCTCAGATTGTCGAACATGGGACGGGGATAAGGTACACTTGGGGAATGTCCCGAATTTTACCTTATCTGATCAACGCCCTGCTCTACGCCGGGCTCGCCTACCATTTCTGGCGCACGCGCTGGGCGCACGCGGCTCACGCCCAGGCTGCCACGTCCTCGTCCGGCGCTCTGGAACACTACGCGGTGCTGGTGCCGTTGGGTCTGCATACCGTGCTCCTCGCGCAGTCGGTTTTTGGCGGACATGGCCTGTATCTCGGGGTCGGCAACGCGATATCGGCAATCCTCTGGCTCACCGTGCTGATCTACTGGCTCGCCAATTTCGTCTACAAGCTCGAGGGTCTTCAGTCGCTGGTGATGCCGGTCGCCGCGGTGGCGTCGCTCCTGCCGGTGGTTTTCCCATCGCTGAAACCTTTGCCCAATACCGAATTCGCCGTTTTCAGATTCCACCTGCTGATAGCGATGCTCGCTTACAGCCTTTTCACAATCGCATCCCTGCATGTGCTGCTCATGGCCTTGCTCGAGCGGCGGCTTCACGGCGGCACGCTGCCGCAGATGCTCGAGCGGCTCCCGCCGCTACTCGGCATGGAGATATTGCTGTTTCGCATCATCTGGGCCGGTTTCATCCTGCTCACGTTGACGCTCGCGAGCGGCGTCGTCTTCTCCGAGGAGCTTTTTGGCCAAGCGGCCAAGTTCAACCACAAGACCGTGTTCGGTGTGCTGTCCTGGATCATTTTCGCCGCGCTGCTTGCCGGCAGGCACGTCTACGGCTGGCGCGGTCGCGTCGCCGTGCGCTGGACGCTGGCAGGTTTTCTTGCACTGGTGCTCGCCTACGTCGGCAGCAGGTTCGTGCTTGAAGTAATCCTAGGCAGAGCCTAGGATTACTTATATCAGGAACGAGGATTGGGTTCGGCGCTAATTGCTTCAATCTTCGATCCTAATTCCTCATTCCCAAGCCGCCCTTGACAGTGTCGAGGTCGGCTCCGATACTGATTTTCCCTCCACCACTAATCGGTTTGATCCGTGGAAGACATTCCCGTATCGACGCTGTTCGCGGCGTTATTTTTCCTGCTGATCGTATCTGCGTTCTTCTCGATTTCCGAAACCAGCATGATGGCGCTCAACCGCTACCGCTTGAAGCACCTCACGCAAAGCGGCCACCGCGGCGCGCGGCTCGCCTCCGAACTGCTCGCCAACACCGACAAGTTCCTCGGCGTGGTACTGCTCGGAAACAACGTGATCAACGCCGCTTCGGCGCTGCTCGTCGGAGAAATCGCGCGCCGCCATCTTGGCGACAGCCAGTTTGCGCTGCTGATCGCAACCGGCGCCGCTGCGTTCGCAATCCTCGTATTCAGCGAAATCACGCCGAAGGTGATCGGTGCGGCGTATCCGGAGCGCATCGCGCTGCCCTCGAGCTACGTCCTGACGCCCCTGCTCAAGCTCACGCGGCCGGTCGTGTGGTTCGTGAATCTGTTCGTGCAGGCATTGCTGCGGCTGATGTGGCTGAACCCCGGCTCGGGCGAGCACAAGCTCTCGGTCGAGGAGCTGCGCACACTGGTGCTGGAGGCGGGCTATATTCCACGCAAGCACCAGAGCATCCTCATCAACCTGTTCGATCTCGAGGCGATCACGGTCGACGACGTCATGGTGCCGCGCAGCCAGATCGAGGCGATCGATCTTGATGCGCCGCTCGGTGACGTGACGCAGCAGATCTCCACCGCCTACCATCGCCGCCTGCTGGTCTACACCGGCCACCTCGATGAAGTTGTCGGCACGCTCCGCGTGAGACACGTGCTCAATCTGTTGCGGCGGGGCGAACTTACCAGGGACAGCCTGCGCGCGATCGTCCGTGAGCCCTATTTCGTGCCCGCGGGCACGCCGCTGTTTTCCCAACTGCAGAACTTCCAGGAGCATCAGGATCGCGTGGGCCTGGTGGTCGACGAGTATGGGGAACTGATGGGGCTTGTCACGCTCGAGGACATTCTCGAGGAAATCATCGGCGAGTTCACCACGCAGTCGCCGCTGCAGACGCGGGGCTTCCACAGGCAGGAGGATGGCAGCTTCCTGGTCGAAGGCAGTACGCTGCTTAGAGAACTCAACCGCAAGCTCGGTTTTCGTTTCCCGCTCGACGGACCCAAGACACTGAATGGTCTGATTCTCGAGCACCTGCAGGACATCCCGGAGCCCAACATCAGCGTGAAAATCGCCGACTATCCTCTGGAAATCGTGCAAACCCAGGACCGGGTCGTCAAGGCGGTGCGCGTGTTTCCGCCAGCGGGCGGCGCACCGGACGCGACAGCACGCTGATTGTGTGGCAAATTGGCCTTTACAAAGCGAGGGAAGACGTGCATCATTTTGTTAATAAGAATTCCTAACCCGTTGGTTAAACGCATTAATCTGGGAACTTACCATGGCAACAGCAGCTGCGGCCGCAAGAAAGCCTGAGGTCAAGGAATTCAATTTCACCTGGGTCGGGCAGGACAAGGCCGGCAAGACCGTGCGCGGCGAGATGCGCGCAAGCGGCGAGGCCCAAGTCAACGCCACCCTGCGGCGGCAGGGAATCAGGGTGGTCGAACTCAAGAGGCAAAAACTCCGCGGCGGGAGTTCGATCACCGACAAGGATATCACGCTGTTCACGCGCCAGCTCGCGACGATGATGAAATCGGGCGTGCCGCTGCTGCAGTCTTTCGACATCGTCAGCAAAGGGCACAGCAATCCGGCGGTGTCGCGCCTGCTGCTCGACATCAAGACCGAAGTCGAAACCGGATCGAGTTTGAAGCAGGCCTTTGAAAAGCACCCGCTCTACTTCGATGCCTTGTTCTGCAACCTGGTCGGAGCGGGCGAATCCGCCGGTATTCTCGACAGCCTCCTCGACCGCCTCGCGACCTACAAGGAAAAAATTCTTGCCATCAAGAGCAAGATCAAGGCCGCCCTGTTCTATCCGCTCTCGATTGTTATCGTCGCCTTCGTGATCACCGCGATTATCATGATTTTCGTGATCCCGGCATTCAAGCAGGTGTTTACGAGTTTCGGCGCCGACCTTCCCGGTCCGACGCTGTTGGTGATGGCGATCTCGGACTTCTTCGTGCAGTACTGGTACGCGATCTTTGGCGGCCTCATAGGTTCGGTCTACGCGTTCTTCTGGACCTGGAAGCGTTCCCAGAAGATGCAGATCTTCATGGATCGCGTGATGCTGCGCATCCCGGTGTTCGGCGACCTGGTGAGAAAGTCATCGATCGCGCGCTGGACGCGCACGCTCTCCACCATGTTTGCAGCCGGCGTGCCGCTCGTTGAGGCGCTCGATTCCGTGGCCGGCGCGTCGGGCAACCACGAGTATTACGTTGCCACCAAGAAAATCCAGTCCGAGGTCGCCACCGGCTCCAGCCTCACATCGGCCATGCAGGGCACCGAGGTCTTCCCCAACATGGTGATCCAGATGGTTTCGATCGGCGAAGAGTCCGGTTCGCTCGACGGGATGCTGTCGAAAGTCGCCGACTTCTTCGAGCAGGAAGTGGATGATGCGGTAGAAGCGCTTTCGAGCCTCATGGAGCCGATGATCATGGTGGTGCTCGGCACGCTGATCGGCGGCATGGTAATCGCGATGTACCTGCCGATCTTCAAGTTGGGCGCGGTGGTGTAGGAAGGCGAGGATTGAGGATTCAGGATTGAGGATTGAGCAGAAAGGCAAGATCAGGTCTGTTCTTCCTCGCTCCTCGCTCCTCGCTCCTCGATCCTCGATCCTAGAATGCCGGTCGTTTCGCTGCTGCAAAGTTCTCCTGCGCTCCTTGTCACCACCTGCGTGCTGCTCGGCCTCGCGGTCGGCAGCTTCTTGAACGTTGTCATTCACCGCCTGCCCAAAATCCTGGAGCGGCAGTGGCGCGCGGAATGCGCGGACCTTGCGGGGACCGAGCCGCCGCCCGCGGAAAGATTCAACCTGGCAACGCCGCGCTCACGCTGTCCGTCGTGCGGACACGGGATCACGGCGCTCGAAAACATCCCGGTGGCAAGCTATTTCCTGCTGGGCGGCCGATGCTCGGCGTGCAAAGCCCGGATCTCGCCGCGCTACCCGTTGGTCGAAGCGCTCAGCGGCCTCATAAGCGGTTATGCGGCGTGGCGATTCGGGTTCAGCGTGGCCGCTTTCGGCGCACTGTTGTTTTCATGGGCGATGATCGCGCTTGCCTTCATCGATCTCGACACCTTCTACCTGCCGGACGACGTCACGCTGCCCCTGCTGTGGACCGGGCTCATTTTCAACGTCTTCGGCGTCTTCGCCGATCTCAATTCGGCCGTGATCGGGGCGGCCGGCGGTTATCTTGCGCTGTGGTCGGTATTCTGGCTCTACAAACTCGCAACCGGCAAGGAAGGAATGGGATACGGCGACTTCAAACTGCTTGCGGCAATCGGCGCCTGGCTGGGGTGGAAAATGCTGCCGCTGGTGATCCTGCTTTCCTCGTTGGTGGGCGCGGCGATCGGCATCGCGCTCATTGTTTTCGCGCGCCATGAGCGCAATACGCCGATTCCGTTCGGCCCCTATCTCGCGATCGCCGGGTTGATCGCGCTGCTGCACGGCGAAGCGATCACCAGACGCTACCTCGATCTTTTCTAATGAGCATCGTAAGAATGCTTGACGATGCTCATCCCTCACCCCCGCCCCTCTCCCGCGCCGCGGGCGAGGGGGGATTCGTGGTGCAAATGGTCGTCAACCATTTGCACGGGGTTCAATAATGCGCACGCCGTTCTGCATCGGGCTCACCGGCGGCATCGGATCCGGGAAATCGAGCGCCGCGAAAATTTTCCAGGAGCTTGGCGCGGCGGTCGTTGACACCGATCAGATCGCGCACGAGCTCACTCGTCGCGGTGGCGCGGCGATCGCGGCCATCGCGGATCACTTCGGCGCCGACTGCATTGCCGCGGATGGCAGCCTCGACCGGTCGAAAATGCGGCGGCAGGTGTTCGCCGACCCGAAGGCCAAGCGAAAGCTCGAGGCCATACTGCACCCCCTGATTCGCAGGGAATCGCGAGCGCGCATCGCTGCGGCGCAACAACCCTATGTGCTGGTGGTCGTTCCGTTGCTGCTCGAAACGGGTGCTTACCGCGAGCTGATCAAGCGCGTGCTCGTTGTCGACTGTGATGAAGCGCGGCAGATTGCACGCACCGTAAAACGCAGCGGCCTCGCTATCGACGAGGTGCGCGCAATCATGGCGGCGCAACTGCCGCGCGCCGAACGCCTCGCCGCCGCGGACGATGTGCTGCACAATGACGCGGACATCGACGCACTGCGCCGCCAAGTCGAGATACTCCATGCGAAATACCTCGCGCTCGCCCGGGCGGGGTCGCACGAGGCGGGAAATTGAGGGCCGAACGATCCTCAAGACCCGCGAATAAGGCCTTTATTTTTTTCGGGTTTTGGTGAATACTTAGCCGCAGTTTTGAATCTGCGACGGTTTCCGGGCGCCGTGATCAGCTACGAGTATCCTCTCAGCGAACGCGTACGTACGCTCCTGCGGCTGGAGGACCTGTACGAGCGCGTCGAATATTTTCTCGCGAAGAGCGATTCGCTCGAACATCACATCGCGCTGCTGTCGCTCTTCGAAATCCTCGAGGTATCGAGCCGCGCCGACCTCAAGTCCGATCTGCTGCAGGAACTGGAAAGGCAGAAGCAGACGCTCGAGCAGCTCCGCGACAACCCGGACATCTCCGAGCAGGCGCTCGACGAGATCCTGGGGCAAATCGATCAGGTGTCCTCGCGCCTGTTCCAGGCTTCCGGCAAGACCGGGCAGGAACTGCGCGAGAACGAATGGCTGATGAGCATCAAGCAGCGCACCAATATCCCCGGCGGCGTGTGCGAGTTCGACCTGCCGTCGTATCACTACTGGCTGCAGCAGGGCGCCGCGCCGCGCCGCCGCGATCTGCAGCGGTGGCTGGCACCGTTCCTGCCCATCCGCGACGCGATTGCAATCGTGTTGCGGCTGCTGCGCGAGTCCGGGAAAACCACTTCACAGGTGGCGCACCAGGGCGTCTATCAGCAGATGATGGCAGGCCGTGTCGCGCAGATGCTGCGCATCCGGCTCGCCCGCGACTATCCCTGTGTGCCGGAGATCAGCGCCAACAAGTATGCGCTCAATATCCGTTTCACGACCCAGGAAGGCATCGAGCGCCCGAAGGCGGCGGAAACCGACGTGGAGTTCGAGCTGACATTCTGCAACCTGTAAGGTCCGGAACCTGTCCCGACATGCCGCACAAGCCGCAGATCGTCAGTTGTCCGCAGTGCGGGAAAAGCGTGGCGTGGGACAGCGCCAACCCCTACCGCCCGTTCTGCTCGGAGCGCTGCAAATTGATCGACCTCGGCGCCTGGGCGAGCGAGTCCTACCGCATCCCGGTCGCAGAAAGCAAGGACAGTCCGGAAACAGACGAGCCCGGCGGTGCTGCGTAAGCGATGAGTGCAGAGCTATAGCCGTTGGCGGTTTGCACAGGCGCATCTTGTGGAATCTTTCATGATCAAGCGATACGAAATTCAATCCTAATCCGGCTTGATCCCCGCTGCCTTCACGACCTTGCCCCATTTCTCGAGCTCGGATTTGAGGTGCGCATCGAACTCCTGGGGCGTGGTGGTCGAGATGTCGAGAGACAGGCCTGTCAGCCGCGCCCGCACATCGGGCGAGTTCATCGTCTCGATTACGGCTTTGTGCAGCGTCGCCAGCGTGTCCTTCGGAAGTCGCGCCGGCGCGAAAATCCCGAACCAATTCGTCACGATCATGCCCGGCACGCTGCTTTCCTCGAAAGTCGGCACGTCCGGCAGCGCGCTCGCGCGCTTAATGCTGGCAAGCGCAAGGGCGCGCACACGGCCGGCGCGCACGTGTGGGACGGCACCGGGAATCGTGGGAAAGGCCGCCTGAATTTGTCCCCCAATTACATCGATCATCGCGATCGCGATGCTCTTGTAGGGCACATGCACCAGGTTCGCGCGTGTCGCAATCTTGAATAACTCGCCGGTGAGATGAGTGACCGCGCCGTTGCCGCCCGACCCGTAGTTGATCTTTCCGGGCTGCGTGTTTGCCGCCGCGATAAAGTCCTTCAGCGTCTTGGCCGGAAAACCGGGGTTGATCACAAACACCTGGGGTGCCGTCGCGAGCAGAGATATTGGAGTGAAGTCTTTGATCGGGTCGTACGGAACATGGCGCAAAACGTGCACATTGATCGTGTGCGGCGAATCGCCAATGAGCAGCGTGTAGCCGTCGGGCGTTGCCTTGGCGACGATCTCGCGTCCGAGCGAACCGGCTGCACCGGGCCGGTTGTCGATGACGAACTGCTGCCCGAGCCTGTCCCCGAGCTTCTGTCCAAGGATGCGCGCGACGGTATCCGACGAACCGCCGGGCGAGTAGGGCACGATCACACGCACCGGGCGCACGGGGTAGGTCGAGCTTTTCGCGGGCGCTTGCGCGGCAGACTGTCCGGCCGCCGCAGCCAGCACCCCGCACAGCAAGCCAATACCACTTATACGCATCAGGCGCAGCCGCCCGGCGTACGCCCATTCATTCTGTTGCAGCATCATGATTCCCCCCTTTCTGAACGCAAATCATGCACTCGACGCACGAAGCGGGTCAAGCCAACCCGGTGCGTGGCCGCCGTTCTCGCCTGCTGGCGAGGGATGAGGGCGCAGGGATGAAGCGTTGATCAACCCGGTCTCTTGGTCTCCGCGTTCCTCCACGCCCTCCGCGTCCCTTGCGGTAAGAGCTTTTGCGCGGCCCAAAGCAAACGTGGCGCCGACGCAAGAGTCAGCTCCACGCGCCGCGCATCATGCTCACGCCGTGCGCGCCTGCCTGCCAGGCGGCGGAGAGATCGTCCGGACGCATCCCGCCCAAGGCGTATACCGGCAGCGGATAATCCCTGATCAGCGCTTTGAACCTGTCCCATCCCAAGCCCGGTGCACCGGGATGACTGGGTGTGGGCAGCAGCGGCCCCAGCACCACGAAATCGGCGCCGATGTGCGCGGCTTGCTCGAGCTCCGCTTCGTCGTGGCAGGACGCGCCGACAAGATCAAAACCCGGCCGCTTCTCCAGGCTTGCGAGCTGGGCGGCGGTCAGATGCACGCCATCCGCGCCCAGCTCACGGGCAAGTTCCACGCTGCCATTGATCAGGACCCGTGCGCCGTGCCGGCGCGCGAGCGCGATCGCCCGCGACGCCAACGCCCGCAGCGCCGCGGCAGCCCACGCCTTCTCGCGTACTTGAAACAGCCCCAGCCCATGCTGGAGTGCCCTCTCGAGCCGGCGCAGAAACTCGTCCGGTCCCAGGGCCGTGGCGTTGCTGATGCCGTAAACCGCGGGCAGGTCGAGCGCACGCAACACCGGACTGTTTGCGGGCAGCAACGGCGAGACGGCAAGCTCTCGCGTGGACTGCCAGGCAAGACGCTGGTGTTCCTTGCCGTGTGGTTCCCCGCGCCAGCCGGCGACGCGAAAAAAACGCAGCCGCACCGCGGCATGTGCATAATCGTAATCGCGCGTGATCCAGGGATAGGCCTGCTCGACGTCGATGCCGAGTTCCTCGTGGAGCTCGCGCCTGAGCGCACCTTCCGCCGATTCGCCGTCCTCGATCTTGCCGCCGGGGAATTCCCAGTAGCCGGCGTAGACTTTGCCCGCGGGGCGCTGGGCCATCAAGAACCGGCCGTCACCGCGCAAAATGACCGCCGCCGCGACCTCGAGACGTGGGACGGGCATCGCTCAAAGGATGAAGGATGAAGGATGAAGGAGCTTCTCGAAGGATGAAGGATGAAGGATGAAGGATGAATAAACGCCCGCGTCACGGGCACTTCCGCCTTCCGCCTTCCGC
>MERG01000469.1 GCA_001771985.1 Betaproteobacteria bacterium RIFCSPLOWO2_12_FULL_62_13
ACAGCATACGATGTGGTATGCGGAACGTTGCTGGGGGATGGCCACATTGCAGCTCACAATGCCCATCTGTCGTTCAGTCACTCCGCGCAGCAGTCCGAGTACCTTCGCATGAAAGCGGGGCTTTTGGCGGAGCTTGATTGCCATGTTGAAACGCTTGAGGTTGCCGCTCAGGTTGGCGCTGATCGCAGGTATCCAATTATCCGGTTGCGCACGCGTGCTCACCGCGCCCTTTCCATAATTCGCTCACAGTTCTATGGCACAAACAAGCGCGTACCTGCGTGGGTTGAAACGGGGCTCACTGATCGGATGCTCGCGTTTTGGTTTATGGACGACGGCTACATGCGGATACGGGAAGGCCGGCAGCCTCGCGCAGAAATCGCAACCTGCGCTTTTTCGGATGAGGACATACAACGACTCTTGCGCGGGCTGGCGAACTTGGGGATTTTCGGCAAGGCGCTCAGGGGACGGATTCACTTCGACATGCACGAAACGCGTAAGCTTTCGGAGAAAATTGCTCCCTTTGTGCCGGCAAGCATGCGTTACAAGCTTCATCCGGAGGTTGCCAAAGAGGTGCCATTCGATCCTCGCCGGCTCGAGATGGGCCCGATGAGGGTCTTGTATGACGAGGTCGAGGTGTTGGAGATCGACCATCGTGGCACTGACCAAACGTTCTATTGTCTGGATGTCGAGGAGACGCATAATTTCGTCACCTCTGGCGGAGTGGTGCACAACTGCCGCCCACCCGGCAACCGCAATCCAGAGCCGGAGGAGGCGTTCGCCTGCGAGCCGTATCTTGATCGCCAGATCGAGCTCATCAAACCCAGGCTGATCGTCGCGCTGGGCAAGGTCGCCGCGGTCAATCTTCTCGCGCGTGAGGCGAGCATCGCGAGCCTGCGCGGGCGGCTGCACCAGTACCGCGGCATCCCGCTCATTGTCACTTATCATCCCGCCTATCTGCTGCGCAACCTGCCCGACAAGGCAAAAGCATGGGCGGACTTGTGTTTCGCAGTTGATACGATGCAGGGCTTGCAATCAAGCAAAACCGCTCCCAATTAAGTGCGGATCACTCCCGGAGGACAACAATGATTAAACGCCTTTTCTCAATCGGCCTGCTGGCATCGGCGGTTTTGCTTTCAGGCTGCGGCTACAACACGCTGCAATCGACCGACGAGCAGATCAAGGCTGGATGGGCCGAGGTGATCAACCAGTATCAGCGCCGCACCGATCTGGTCCCCAACCTGGTCGAGACGGTGAAGGGATTCGCGGCCCAGGAGCAGCAGGTGCTGCTCGGGGTGACCAACGCGCGCGCGAAGGTCGGCGCAATCCAGGCCACGCCCGAACTCATCAACGATCCGCAGGCGTTTGCCCGGTTCCAGGCCGCCCAAGGCGAACTCTCGTCCGCTCTCTCGCGCCTGCTGGTGGTGATCGAGCGCTATCCGGAACTGAAATCGGACGCCAACTTCCGCGACTTGCAGGCGCAGCTCGAAGGCACCGAAAACCGCATCGCGGTGGCGCGCAACCGCTACATCAAGGCGGTGCAGCAGTACAACGTCGTGGTGCGCCAGTTCCCGAGCAACCTGACAGCGATGCTGTTCGACTTCAAGGAGAAGCCGCAGTTCACGGTCGAGGACGAGAAGGCCATCGCCAGGCCGCCGAAGGTGGACTTCGGCAAGCCCGCGGTGCCTGCCCCCGCTCCGGCGCCTGCGAAGTAACTCCTCCCATGACCGAAGGAACATTGTCGCGGGCGCTGCTCGCGGCAATGTTGTTATTTGCGCCTCAGGTCACGTTGGCGCAAATACCGGTGCCGCCGCTCAAGTCGCGCGTGACTGACCTCACGGGGACGTTGAACTCGGGTCAGCGCGCCGCGTTGGAGCAAAAGCTTGCTGCGTTCGAAGCGAAAAAGGGCAGTCAAATCGCCGTGCTGGCAGTGCCTACCACGCAGCCCGAAACAATCGAGCAGTACTCGATCCGCGTCGCGGAGCAATGGAAGCTCGGCCGCAAGGGCGTGGATGACGGCGTGCTGCTGCTCGTTGCGATGAAAGACCGCGCGGTCCGCATCGAGGTCGGCTATGGGCTGGAAGGTGCATTGCCGGATGCCATAGCCAAGCGCATCGTCGAGGAATACATCATTCCGCGGTTCAAACAAGGCGACTTCAACGGCGGCATCGGCGCAGGCGTCGAGCGCATCGTCAGGGTGATCGAAGGGGAGGCGCTGCCTCAGCCGTCCAAAGCGCGCGGCCCGGCGTCGCCGCTTTCAGGGTTCGAAAGCCTTCTCCTCATCGGCTTTCTTCTGGTTTTTGTGATTGGCGGCGTGCTGCGAGCGACGCTGGGCCGCATTGCCGGTTCCGGCGTCGTCGGCGCGATAGCGGGCTTGATTGTCTGGGCGGCTGTCGGCAGTCTGCTCGCCGCCGTGATTATCGCCATTCTGCTTTTCATCTTGAGCCTGTTTGGCGGTGTCGCGTCTCCCCGCGGGGGTGGGCGCTATGGCGGCTGGTCCTCCGGCGGCGGAGGGGGCTTCAGCGGGGGAGGCGGCGGTTTTGGTGGCGGCGGGGCCTCGGGACGGTGGTGACGCGAGTGAGCATCGGCCGCATTCTCAGACACCTCATGGCCCCACAGTGGATCGCGACGCGCGCGTTCCCGCGCGCAGCGCTCGAGCGCATCGAAGCCGCGATCAAGGCGTCAGAGGGAGCACACCGGGGCGAGATCCGGTTCGTGGTAGAGGCCGCGCTCGACCTGTGGCCGCTGCTCAAGGGCATCACGCCGCGCGAGCGCGCGCTCGAAGTGTTCTCGCAGCTCCGCGTCTGGGATACCCAGGAAAACAGCGGCATCCTGGTCTATGTGCAACTCATCGATCACGACATCGAGATCGTCGCCGACCGCGGTATCAGCGCGAAAGTGCCGCAGGCGGAGTGGGACGCGATCTGCTGTCGGATGGAAGAAACGTTTCGCGCAAGGCGTTACGAGCAGGGTGTGCTGCGGGGAATCGAGGAGATCACCGCGCTGCTCATTCGACATTTTCCATCGCGCGGAATAAATCCCGACGAACTGCCGGATAAGCCGGTGGTTTTGTAAGGATGAAGGCGGAAGGCGGAAGGATGAATTGCAATAAAGACGGGTTAACTGATGATGGCCGCCAGAACCAGCTCGAGGAGATCGAGTCCCAGTGCGGTCATCAGGCCGCGCATCGGCACCAGCGGCTGGTCATACCCGGAATGGAAGGACGGGTTCTACGCCGGCGTGCCGCGCAGGCGCTGGCTGGAGCACTACGCGAGCGCCTTCGACGCGGTCGAGGTCAACGCGACCTTCTACCATACGCTCCGTCTGACCACTCTCGAAGCGTGGCGCGAGCGCACGCCACCGGAGTTCCGATTCTGCATCAAGGCAAGCCGCTACATCACGCACATTCAACGCCTCGACGCGACGGAGGACTCGCTCTCGCGCCTGCACGCGCAAGCAGGGGCGCTGGGGAACAAGCTTGCCGTCGTATTATGGCAGATGCCGCAGGGACTGCATCGCGATCTTGGTTTATTCGAGCGCTTTGCCCGCCGGCTCGATCACTGGACGGGCGTGCGGCACGCGGCCGAGTTCCGCCATCCGTCATGGTTTGACGGCGAGGTCGCGCGGTGCCTGTCCGCACACCGCATCGCGGTGGTGCAATCGCACGCCGCCGATTGGCCGATGTGGGACGCCGTTACCACGGATCTCAGTTATGTCCGTCTTCACGGCGGCGTGCGGACGTATCAGTCGGTCTACTCGACGGGAACGCTCACCCGCTGGTCGGACCGCGTCGGCAAGTGGCTCGCCGAAGGACGCCAAGTGCACGTTTATTTCGATAACACGGCCAGCGGCCACGCCGTGCGCAACGCCATGGCGCTTGCCAGGCTGTGGTGCAAGGATGAGGGACGAAGGATGAAGGATGAGGGATGAGGGTTGAGGGTTGAGGAATGAATGGAAATTCTTGTCGCGACGCGCTCTTGATTCATCCTTCCGCCTTCATCCTTCTGCTATCCCACCCACGCGCGTTCCAGCACATCGAGCCGCAAATCCTGAGAAAACTTCTGGCTGCTTTGCTCCACTGTCAGCGTGACGAGCCGCACGCCTGGTGTCGCGAACGAAAGCTCATGCGTGAACGTTCCCGGCAGCTTCACCACGGCTTCCGCCAAAGCCCCACCTTTTTCATCGCGCAGTGCGCAGCGCGCCTCGCCTTCACCGTCGAGCAAAGCCTGAATGCGGAAGGGCGCCTTCACGGTGCGCCGATAGACTTGCGGATCGCGATTAGGGTTGTATTGCAAGTTGTTGAGTTTGATAAGTTTCACCAAAGAATTGGCCATCATCCAATGACCCTTGCGCTGGTTTGCTACAATCCCCATATGAGGGAATTCTGATTGTATCTCCCGACTTGCACTCAGGCCAGCTCAAAGACGCATTTTCGGCGGTCGATGCCGAGCTGACCACGCTTGAACGCGGGATTGCCGGCGGAGAAACGCCGCCGCTTGCGGCGACTGTCGAGCGAGCGATTGAACTCATCAAGCGTCTGTTCGCGTCTTATATTGTGGATGCAGGCGAGAAGCGCGCGCCCGACGCCGCGGCTGATATCCTCGACGTGTTCAAGGTTCTGGTGAAGGGGGAACCGACGTGGAACGCGATCCGCGACAACTGCCGGGAACTTGTTTACTACCGCAACTGTATTAATATGGGGCGGGAAGACGCGCTGCCGAAGGTGCCGGCGAAAATGGCGGTGCGTACGGCGCGGCACGTGTATCTGTACGTGAAGACGCGCTGCATCCGCGAAGGGCGGCTGAAGGACTGAACTTGGCCACAGAGATCACAGAGAACACGGAGATCTGTATTTCTGTTGGTTTGGTTTTCGATTTTCTCTGTGAACTCTGTGCCCTCTGTGGCTGAAGTGGAAGTGTTATGAAGACTGTTGTGAACCGAATTCGCGGCGTTGAACGCGATATTGTCCAAATGCCGCACGCAGGCGAGGCCGCGCCCTATTACGAGCCGCAGGGCAACGAGATCGCGATTTTCGAGGCTGCTTACAGGAAGCGCCTGCCGGTGATGCTGAAAGGTCCGACCGGCTGCGGCAAGACCCGCTTCCTGGAGCATATGGCGTTCCAGCTCAAGCGTCCTCTGGTGACTGTATCTTGCCATGAGGACCTGACGAGCTCGGACCTCGTCGGCCGCTTCCTGCTCGAAGGCGCGGAAACGGTGTGGCAGGACGGTCCGCTTACGCGCGCGGTCAAGGCCGGCGCGATCTGCTACCTCGACGAGATCGTGGAGGCGCGCACCGACTCGACGGTTGTGATCCACTCGCTCACCGATCACCGGCGCAAGCTCACCATCGAAAAGAAGGGCATGGAAATCGAAGCGCACGAGGACTTCATGCTGGTGATCTCCTATAACCCGGGCTATCAGACGGTGTTGAAGGACCTCAAGCCCTCGACCAAGCAGCGCTTCATCGCAATCAACTTCGATTTCCCGCCCGAGGACATCGAGCGCAAGATCGTCGTGAACGAGGTGCCGGGCATCCCGGCGGAAATCGCCCATCAACTGGTGGCTGCCGGCCGCAAGGCGCGGCTCCTGAAGGATCACGGGCTGGAGGAGGCGAGCTCCACCCGCGCGCTGGTCTACGCGGCGAACATGATCAATGCCGGTCTCGATCCGGTCGCCGCCTGCCAGGTGGCGATGATCAATCCCATCACCGACGACATCGAGCTTGCCGAAGCGCTGATGGAGATCGTGCAGGCACACTTCGCGGCCTAACCATTCTCCATGTTCTCTGTGGCTGAAGAATTTGGCTAGAATGACGGCCACTAACCATCAGATCGCGATACGCGAGCTGCTTGACGAGTTCAAGGAGACGAGCTTTGTCGCGCACCGCGACGTCGAGCAGGTGCTGCCGGCGATTTTGGCGCACGGCGAGGACGTCGCGCTCACCTGGCTGATGGCGTCCCGCAGGCTCTTCGATTTCGACCGCGAGGCCGGCAAGGCCTTTATCCGCGGCAGCCGTGAAGCGGAACAGGTCTCCGAAACCGTGTTGCCGTGGACCGAGCAAGCGCTCGAATTCCTGCGCTGGCGCGGCTCGTGGCGCGCACTGGGGGGCTTCATGGCGAACCTGCCCCGCGCCTTTGGCTCGCTCGGCCACGCCGGCGAGCGGCGCTGGGCGGAGATCGGCTTGATCTGGTGCGCGCGCCAGATCGACAGCGGCTGCGCTTACTTCGCGGTGCCGGTGGTCGAGCTCTCCGGCCGCCACGGTATCACCGGTATCGAACAGCTCGCCACGCCAGCCGAGGAGCTCTTCGAATCGAGAAAGCTGCTGCTCGCCACCTATCTCGCCGGCGCGATCCGTGTGAGGAACCTCCTGGGCGCGCAGGCGATCCTGCCGTGGGCGCTGCGCGGCGCCGACATCATGCAGGCGGGGCGCGCGCGTGGGGAAGCCTATTTCCGGCTCGAATCCGAGGAAAGTCTCGCGCTCCTGCTCGAGCATCTGCCGGGCTTTCGTCTCATCGATCGCAACCGCTTGCTCGGCATGTTGCTTGACGTCTGGTACGGCGAAGGCTACGAGCTCAAGGAAAGCGCCTGGTCGCCTGAAAAAGGCCGGCCGTTCGTCGAGACCGATGGGCGCAGCCTGTTCTTTCCGGCGGTGATGCCGAATCGCGACGAGGCGGTGCTTGCAGTGCTGCACGCGGCGGGCCACATGCGCTACGGCACCTTCGACCGGCTTGCGATGAAGGAACTGTTCAACTCGGCAAGCATCGAGTTTCCCGCTTCCGGCCCGGTGTCGTGCGCGCCGCTCTACATGCGCTACGGTGACGATTCGTTGCGGTTCCAGTTGATCTTCGACCTGTGCGAGGACTTGCGCGTCGATTTCCAGGTCCAGCATGCGGTGCCGAATTACCTGCTGCGGCTGCGCGCCACCGCGCGCTCGGCCGCGCCGCGCCCGCCCGAGGCCGTCGCGTACTTCGATCTCGCGCTGGCGAGTGTCGAAGAAGCGCTCGCTGCCACGCGCGTCAACGCGGTGCGCGGCAAGCGCTTCGGACCGCTTTTCGATCCCGCGGCAACCGTCGCCGATGCGTTTCGTATCGCCACCGCAATCTACAGCAATGACGAGCTGCCGCGTGTGGCCGATCTCGAGACGTTCCACGCCGCGTATCTGCCGGGACGCGGGCCGAACGCGACGCGGCTCGCGCACCCGCAGGAGCGCCAGGACCAACAGCAGCAGACGCAGGCGGGGGCCGACGAGCAGCATCGGCCGAACGAGCAGGGCGAGGAGCAGAACGAGGCGCCGCAGAATGCAGAGGCCGGCGACCAGCAGGACGGTGACAAACGGAAAGAAATCGCCGGTTTCGGCGACACGAGCGGCGCGGCCCAGCAGTCCGGAAACCGCACCGAGCAGCGGCGCCAGGGCGAGAGCGGTGACAAAGGCGTGCCATATCCGGAGTGGGACTACCGTGAGTCGCGCTACAAGCGGCACTGGAGCTGGGTGCAGGAGAAAAAGCTCGGCGAGTCCAACATGGCGGAAACCAACCGCCTGATGAACCAGTATTCCAATGCGTTGAAGCGCCTCAAGAAAGCGATACAGGCGCAGAAGCCGACGCGGCTCGCTCCGCTGGTGAGGCAGTTCGACGGCGACGACATAGACTTGAACGCCGTCGTGGGCTACATCGCCGAAAAACAGGCCGGCCGCTCGCCCAAGCCCGCGATCTACCGGCGGCGGGAGTTGCGGCAGCGTGAAATTGCGGTGACGCTGCTCGCCGATATGTCAACCTCCATCATGCAGCACTTGCCGGAAGGCGGCGGGCGGCTGGTGGACCGCGTGCGCGCCGGCGTGCTGCTGTTCGCCGAGAGCATGGAGGAAGTCGGCGACGCTTACAGTATCGCCGGCTTCTGCTCCAAGTACCGCGACAACGTGAGCTACTACGCGATCAAGGGCTTCGATGAACCGCTTTCCGAAAACATCCGCAGCCAGATCGGCGGCATGTCGGGGCGGCTTGCGACGCGCATGGGCGCGGCGATCCGCCACGCCACCGCCCGCTTCGAATTGGTTGACAGCCGGCGCCGGCTGCTGCTCATCCTCTCCGACGGCCGGCCCGAGGACTACGACGACGGCGGCGACCGGCGCTATCTGCACGAGGACACGCGGATGGCGGTGAAGGAAGCGGTCGCCAAGGGCGTGCACCCGTTCTGCATCACGGTCGACACCATGGCGAACCAGTACCTGCCGCAGATCTTCGGCCGGGGCCACTACATGGTGCTCGACCACATCAACAGCCTGCCGAACAAGCTGCCTGAGATCTACTTCCGCCTGCGGCGGTAAGGACGGTGAATGGTGAATGGTGAGCGGTGAGCAGAGTAGGAACCGCCGGGTGAGCTAACCGCGGGTGTTCGGCCGCAGTTGGTGGGTATCAAGAGGGCGTCGTGGGCGAGGAAGTTCTCAATATCGTGCTGCGCTTGCTCGCGGCGGTGGCCGCTGGCGGCGTGGTGGAATTGCGGTTTTCCCTTGGGGAGGCGGAAGCCAGCATGAACATAAGGCCCATTCTACGCACTGTGCGAGCGCTTTCGCACTTGCTCCCGGCGCGCGGGCTCGGCGCGGCGGAATCTCAGGCGGATGGATTTTCTATCGTTTTAGGGGGCGACCATGAGACTTATGACGTGGCGAGGCATGGTGTCAATTGGGGCGGCACTTATTAGTATGACGGCCAATGCGGCTGGAGTCGGCGAAATGGAGGTCAAGCGTTGCATCGCAGATGTGCTTCAAACTGCCGGCGGAGGTCAGTGCTGGAATTACTTCGTGGTGGAAACCGTAAGGAAGGTCGATGCACGCCAGGCGTCCTCTGAGGCCAACGTCATCGCGGATATCGATATTCGCGTCAGGGCGCGATTAGCCGGAAAATCCCCCGGTGCCGTGGAGTGCACTGGCACTGGGTGGAGCGTTCAGGTGAAGAACCCTCACCCGCCGAACACGGGCCAGTGGTTCATGTATCAGGCGCAGGCTGATATGGATGGCGGCTACCTCGAACCTGATCGTCGCTTGCGAGTTCGCAAGAATTTCAAGTTTGAACGCTGGGAATCTGGATGGCGCCGCGCCACGGGAACGATGAGCCCGATCGAGAAGGCTTGGTTCTTGAATTAATGCACGCACACATGCGGTGCGCAGTGAGGCCACCACTGAGACCACTTTGGACGCTTACCGGCCGCTGCGGTCGGTACGGTGCGGAACCGTGTCGGGCAAATGATTGGGACTTAACGACCGCCGCGCATCAGGAAGACTCACACAGCAGGGGCCACTGGTTCGATCCCAGTACCACCCATCACACCAATTGCTCAGGCGGCCCTTCGCGATACGGTCCTCGCAGCACGGCCAGCGCGTCGCGCCGGGCCCTGCGCGACGAACCGGAGCCGCACACCCGAGGCGTCCAAGATCTTCGTCAGGCTGCGGAGCTCGGGGTTGCCCGTTTTGGAAAGCGCACGGGTGAGCGCGACGCGGTTCATGCCCGTCCGCCGTGCCACCGCGGTCATGCCGCCGCGCGCTCTCGCGACGTCGCGCAGCGCGAGCATGAACGCGGCCTGATCGCCTTCGACCAGAGCCGCATTCAGGTATTCCGCGGCAAACTCCGCATCCTTCAGTTGCCCGAGCAGCCAGTCCTCATGCGGGACGGCGGCCGGTACTGCTTTTCGTTCGGTTTTCATAGTCTCGCCAATACTCCTTCGCCCTCTTGATGTTCGCATCCTGCGATCGCTTCTCGCCTCCGATGAGCAGGATTACCACCGTGTTTCCGTCGCGGCCGAAGTAGACGCGATACCCAGGTCCGAGATCGATGCGCAACTCGAACACGCCTTCCCCGACGGCCTTCCAGTCGCCAAGAGTGCCGGCCCTCACGCGATTGATGTGCGCGGCCACCGCAGCCTTCGCGGCTTTGTCCTTGACCGACTCGACCCATTCCTGAAACGGGCAGCGTCCCTGCGCCGTCTGGTAGTGCAAGACCGTTGTTTCGGTCATTGGATCAGACTGTAGCTTATAAGCATCACACGGTCAAGCGCTTTGCAACGCTGCGCCGCATTGACCGGCCGAGCACTGCCGGCGAAGCAGATTTTTCGCGCTGCGGCATATCGCCTGACCTGCAGTACGGAAAAGAGCCCCTCGAAACAGCCGGGGTGCGGGAGAGCGCTTGCCTTGCTCTGACCGTTGGGCTAGATTGCTGAGCAACTGAGCGCTGATCCTGCTCACGACTCG
This sequence comes from Betaproteobacteria bacterium RIFCSPLOWO2_12_FULL_62_13, assembly GCA_001771985.1. Taxonomy (GTDB): domain Bacteria; phylum Pseudomonadota; class Gammaproteobacteria; order Burkholderiales; family SG8-41; genus DSOT01. The sequence goes on from MERG01000469.1 coordinate 10,238, forward strand.
CGCGGATAGCGGTTTTCCCTTGGGGAGGCGGAAGCCAGCATGAACGTAAGGCCTATTATACGCACTGTGCGAGCGCTTTCGCACTTGCTCCTGGCGCCTGGCCTCGGCGCGGCGGAATCCCAGGCGGATTGATTTTCTTATCGTTTATCGTTCGTTCCGACGCGCTGCGAAAGTTGGGGATACGCAGCACGATCATCCTTGTGCTCGAAGAACGCTGATAACGAAAGGGAGGGAGCATGAATACGGTCGTTGGCAGTCACGCGCGGCTGCTTCGCGACGAGGATTCGGCCGCGATTTCGACGGCGTCAACCATAGAGGCCGTTCCCGGGCGCTATCCGGTCTCGTTTACCGCCGCCACCGGCGAGTACTTCCGGATCTGGATCGTGAATCTATGCTTGACCGTTCTGACACTCGGCATCTATTCAGCGTGGGCGAAGGTCCGCAAGAGGCGCTATTTCTACGCCCATACGTGGATTGACGGTGCCAATTTCGAGTACCGCGCCAGCCCGATTGCAATTCTCAAGGGCCGCCTGATAGCGGTCGGTGCTCTCGCCGTGTTCTACGGTCTCGGGCACTTTGCGCCGTCGTATCAATGGATCATCCTGGTCGCCGCGGTATTCATCGTGCCCTGGCTGCTGGTCCGTTCGCTCGCATTCAACGCCTTCAACACGGCCTACCGGAATATCCGCCTGCATTTCCGCGGCACCTATCACGCCTGCCTCAAGCTCATCA